>CAZHIE010000021.1:0-4104 GCA_964532435.1 uncultured Planctomycetales bacterium | reverse complement strand
TTCCGAGCCCATCAAACGCAGCGCGTCGTTCACGCGACTCCCCGCCGCGACGCCGATCATTTCCGCCGAAACGTGCTCGCCGTCCGGTCTTTCACCACACCCGGAAATCGCAACACCTGGTTGTGCATCACGACGTACACGCCCGGCGACGCCAGACGCGCCGCCAATAGCGACTCCGTCACGTTTTGAAACGCATCCGTGTCGCGAAACTCAAACGGCCGCATCGCGCCCGTCAGAATCACCGGCTTCGTCAGGGTCCCCAGCTCGCGCGCGAGCAACTCGCCCGTGTTCGCCAGCGTGTCGGTGCCATGCACGACCAGGACCGCGTCGGCCGCGTCGAGCGCCTCGCGCACCGCCGCAAGGATGGCGAGACGATCCGCATCGGTCATGTCCAGCGAATCCTTGGACATCACGCGCACCTGCCGCCAATCCACGTCGTGCAGCCGCAGCCCGCGCATGATCTGTTCCAGCCCCGGCCGCTCGTTTCGCAGCGAGCCGTCCGCTTCGTTGTAGGTCTTCTCGATCGTGCCGCCGGTGGTGAGGATGGCGATTCTCATGGCGCCGCGCATTCTATCGCGCCGCGCGGCCCGCCGGGGGACGCCGGGCGACTGTCCCGCATCGCTTGCGTTGACGCTAAGATTCGCACGCTTCGCGGACCGATTTCCGCGCCGCGCCGGCGCGCCGCCGAGACCATCGTGCAGGATCACAGCGTGCCCGACACTCATCCCGCGACCGCCCAGCCCGCCGCGACCGTCGCCATGCCCCCGGCCGTGCTGGGCTGGTTCCTGGCGCTGCTGGCGCTGACTACGGTGCTGTGCCTCTACGATCTTGACGGCGGCGCAAGCTTCGAGCCCACCGATTGCTGGGTCGCCCAGACCGCCCGCGAAATGAGCGAGGGCCGCACCTGGCGCGACTTCGTCGTGCCGCGCTTCTCGGGCGAGACGCGCATGCAAAAATCGCCCGCGCCCTATTGGGCCGTCCTGGCCGCCAGTTGGCTGCGCAGCGAACCTGTCAATGAGGTCACCGCCCGCCTGCCCAACGCCGTCGCGGCCATCGTGCTGGTTGCCACGATCTTCTGGCTGACGCGCCGCATCGCCGGCGACCGCGCGGCGCTCTTCGCCGGCTTCGCCGCACTGTCGAGCGTGTTCATCCTGTACTGGTCGCATCGCGCCGCCAGCGACCTCGGCCTGGCCGCGTGCGTGACCGTCTCGTTGGCGTGTCTCTGGGTGGCGTGCAGCGCCGAGCCGCCCGGGCCGCGCCGCGCGGCGCTGCTCCTGCTCGGATATTTCGCAGCCGGGCTGGGCATGCTGTGGAAATTGCCGATGCCGATTGCGTGCGTCGGCGCGCCGGCATTCTTCTACCTGCTGCTGTGCAACCGCTGGCGCGTGCTGCGCAGCGGCTGGCACCTCGCGGGGCTGGTGCTTTTCCTGCTCCCCTGGCTGCCGTGGGCGCTGACGGTGCTGTCGCTGGAGCCGACGGCGCTGAGCAAGTGGCGTGGCGAATATCTCGATCGCTTCACGGGCGACATGCCCAACGTGCAGTTCCAACTGCGCTGGTTCTTCTACCTCTACTACGCACTGCCGCCGCTGATTTACTGCCTCCCGTACTCGCTCTCGCTGCCCGGAGCGCTCTGGCTGGGCCTGCGCGGGAGCGTCGGCCGCCACGCCGCGGCGCTGCCAGCCGTGCAGCGCGACGGCCTGCGCTTCGTCATGATCTGGTTCTTCTCGCTGCTGGCGTTCTTCACCGCCGCGACCGGCAAGGAGCTGCGCTATTTTCTGCCGGCCGTGCCGCCGCTCTTCGTCCTGCTCGGGCTGGAGCTCGATCGGCTGTTCGATTCGACGCGTCCGCTGCACGCGCGCATGCGGCTGGCGGCGCTTTCCGCGGCGGCAATCGTGCCGATCGGATTCGCGGCCGCCGGCTGGGGGCTTTGGTCGTGGTATCGCAAGCACGGCCGGCTCGAAGGCTTCGCGTGGGAGGAAGTTCGATACGCATACGCCGTCGCGGCCGGGTTGTTCTCGCTCGGCGCCGTAATCACGGCGCTGCTCTATGCCCGCAACCGGCGTGGCGCGTCGTTCGCGGTGCTGGTCGCGACCATGTGCGTCGCGTGGTGCTGGACGTGGTCGAAATTCATGCCGATCGTCGCGTCGGAGCGGCCCGCCCGCGACTTCGCTGCGCAGCTTCGCGAGCGCATCCCTCCAGAATACCAATCGCGCATGTTTCAGATCGCGGCCCAGGACTCGCGCGTCACGTGGTACAGCAATTACCGCTGGCCGCGGATCGTCGACCAGCTCGCGTTGCTCGGCGAGCAGAAGGGCCGCCGCACGATGGAATATGAGCGCCGCCGAATCGCCGAAGAGGCCGTCCGCAAGCTCGCCGAGCCCGATCTCGTCCTGCTTGTCGCCAGCCGCGAACACTACGTCGAGTTTCTCACGGCTGCGCCCCTGGAGCTTGCGGCCGAGGGCCGCGCCATGCCGCGCACCTACCTGTGGCTTCAGACGGCGGCCGGCCATCACACCCGCCACCAGGTGCTGATCGGCAACCGCCCGCCGCCCTGGCCGGAGCCGCCGCTCACGCCGCCGTCCGCCGCGCTGCAAAGCGCCGCGTCGCAGAGCAGCGCGACCCGCCCGGCCGCGACCGGACCGGCCGAGCCATGAGCACCGCCGCGGCGCCGATCTCCGCGTTGCGGGCGATTCGTCGCCGGCTGCTCGACGCGACGGAAGCGCCGACCGTCCTGCTGGCGCTGCGGCGCATCGGCGAATTCGCCGCTCTGCGCGGCTGGGCGATGCTGATGAATTGCTTCCCTGTCGAGTGGAACCGCCAGACCGCCCGCCTGATGGGGCGCTGCTGGTGGCTGCTCATGCGGAAGCATCGCCGCCGCGCAATGGTCAACCTGATCCGCGCGCTTGGACGCCGGACGCCGCGCGATCGGCTCTTTCGCATCGCGCGCCTGTCGTTCGAGCACTTCGCCCAGCTCTACCTCGTCGAGCTCGTCATGACGCCGCAGCTGGTCACCGAGTGGTCGTGGGACCGCTACGTCGAGCTCGATCCGGGCCTGGCGCCCGGCCTGCGCGAAATGCTCAGCCGCGACGGCGTCATCATGCTCACCGCGCACTTCGGAAACTACGAGCTGCTCGGGTATACGCTCGCCCGCATCGGGCTGCCGATCACGGCCATCATGCGGCCGCTCGACAATCCGCTGATCAACGAATACCTCGTGCGCTCGCGGGCGGCCGGCGGCGTGACGCTGCTGATGAAGCGAAACATGTCGCAATATGCGGACGCGGTCCTGCGCAGCGGCGAGCCGCTTTGCTTCATCGCCGACCAGGACGCCGGCTCGAACGGCATGTTCGTCGAGTTCTTCGGGCGCCGCGCGTCCACGTACAAGTCGATCGGCTTGCTGGCGATGTCGCGGCGCGTGCCGATCGTCGTGGGTCACGCGGTGCGCATCGGCGACCGTTTCCGCTATCGAATCGGGATCGAGCGGATCATCCGCGTCGAGGAGTGGGATTCGCAGTCCGATCCGCTGCGCTGGATCACGCGCGAGTTCAATCGGGCGCTGGAAAACGCGATCCGTCGCCATCCGGAGCAATATCTCTGGATGCACCGCCGCTGGAAGCACGTGGCGCCGGACCAACGCCCGGCGGACCAGCGCGGCCGGCGGAGGCGGAAGTTGCGTGAGGGAGGGAAGGGGGAGTAGGGAAGAGGGAACAGGGAACAGGGAACAGGGAACAGGAAAGAGGGAACAGGGAACAGGGAAGAGGGGGCGGGAGCGGGGCATGGCTACACGGCGCGAGGATTTGGGAACATGACGGACGACACGACGACCATCCACGATCTGCGCGAGCGACTCGCGCAGTTCGTCGCCGAGCGCGACTGGCGGCAATTTCATGATCCCAAAAACCTCTCCATGTCGATCGCGATCGAGGCGGCCGAGCTGATGGAGCACTTCCAATGGGTGCGCAGCGACGGTCTCGACGCGCTGCTGTCCGACCTAGCGACGCGCGCCGAGATCGCCGACGAATTGGCCGACGTCTTCTGCTATGCGCTCTCGCTTGCGAACACGCTGAACATCGACGTCGCTCAGGCCGTCGTCGCCAAGATCGC
>CAZHIE010000020.1:29848-36104 GCA_964532435.1 uncultured Planctomycetales bacterium | reverse complement strand
GCCGCCCATCCTGGTCCGACTCTCGCGGCGCGAGGCAGAATCGGCACATGTCTTTTACGCGTGACTGCGCAGGTTTGAGCGGGCCGGTTTTGCCGTTCGCAGAACTCCCCAGCCCCGCCACGGGGTCCGCCGCGTGGGGCAGCCCGCGCCGTCGGCCATGCCTATCGGCCGCACCTGGTTGTTGCGCTGAAAAGTGTCGGCTGCGGGCCTGTGCGCGAGGGGGAGGTTGGTGCGGCGTGGGTGCGGTTGGTATAATCGAGTTGGGAAGCTGAGGACATGGGCATGTGGAGCCGGAAGGAACGTTCTGTATGAAGCGCGTGGCGACATCCATCCGCTGCGTTCCTCGCTTTGGGTACGCGAACACGGAAGTCCGAATGCTCGACGTGGGCATCTCGGCCGACGCGGAGGAGGCGGACACGCGCGAAGCGCTCATGGCGTGGTTCTCCGCCCACGGGATCGCGGACGCCGTGTACGACGTGCAGTTCGGCGATGACGGCCTGATGGCGATCATCAACGACGAGGCGTTCGACGCGGATTGGGGGAACCCCCTGCTGTAGGTCCACTCGGCCAACGCCTCGTGGGGCGCTTACGCGGCGTCACCAGCGAGCGATGGCGCGCATCGCTATTTCAAGCCTGAGAGCGACAGCCACTCCGACCCCGCAAGCGCCCGCCCCTCGCATACGAACTCGGCCAGCATCTCTCCGATCGCCGGACAGAACTTGAACCCGTGACCGCTGAATCCCGCCGCAAAACAGACCCGCGCGCTGCGCGGGTGTCGATCCACAAGGAAATGCTCGTCCGGCGTCATCGTGTACATGCAGACCGAATGCCGTAGCGGCACGGCCGACACGCCCGCCAGATGGCCGGACACGAACTCGCCCACCGCCCGCCAGTCGGACTCGTGCAGCCCGCGATCCACGTTCGACGGGTCATCGACCGCCGCGCCGCCCGTGTGCAGCGCCGCCTTGCATTCCCCCGGCCGGATCATCGGGAAGCCGTAATGGAACCCGCCCGGTGCGTCGTAGCACCACACCGGCGCGCCGCGCTCGACGTCGTGCCGGGCATCCTGGCACTGGAACCAAAGTTGCACCTTTCGCCGCACCACCAGCGGCAAGCGCAGCTCCGCCAGCAGCCGCCCCGCCCACGCCCCGCCGCAGATCACGAGTTGATCGGCCGCATATCGGCCGCGCGACGTGCGGACGTCGACCCCGTCGTCGCGCGCCGTCCACTCGATCACCGGCTCGTTCTCGCGGATTTCCGCGCCGGCGCCGCGGGCCAGCTCCGCGAGCGCCGCGACGCAAGCCTCGACGTGCAGGTATCCGGCCTCGGGCTCGAACAGCGCGGCGGAGTCGACGGGCCGCCGGAACGCGCCGAAGCGCTTCGCGAAGTCCGCTTCGTCGATCGGCTCGATGGCCAGCCGATGATCTCGCGCCGCGCGGCGCACACCCGCGACGACGGCCCCATCCGGCGGGCCGATCAGCAGCAGCCCGGTTCGCCGGTAGAGCGCCTGCCCGCTGGCGCGCTCGGCTTCGCGCCACAGCGCGTACGATCGCTCGACCAGCGGCACGTACGCCGGGTCTTCGAAGTACGCCTTGCGGATGATGCGCGTTTCGCCGTGCGAACTGCCGCGCTCATGCGCGATCGCGAACTGCTCGAGCGCCAGCACGCGCCGCCCGCGGCGGGCGATCTGCCACGCGGCCGCACTCCCCATGCCGCCGACACCGACGACGATGACATCGTGTCCGCTCACTCGCGCACCATCTCCGCGGCACAGCGGTTCGCGGCGCCGCGCTGCAAGCCGATCATCGGGCGGAGTCCGTTTCGACAACCGCGATCTCGTCGTCGGTCAGTCCGTAGAGTTCGTAGACGAGCGTGTCGATCTGGTTGTCGAGCGCGTCGATCTGGCGCTGAATGGCGGTCTTGTCATGCGCCGTCCGCGCGGCGGCGAGCTGCGTTTGCAGACGGAGCATCAGATCGACGTGTGACGCTGCGCGCGAGAGGCGCGCCCGCTCCGGTGCGACCAGCGGAGGCAAAGGCAAATCTCGCGTTTGCTGGATGATGATCTTCGGGAAATCATCCCGGCGAGCCGCCGCGTTGAGTTTGACGAAATACCACGAGAGCAGCCGGCTGTTGAGGATCGCAAGCAGAGCAGAGAGCGGCAACACGGGCTTTGCGCCCGGATTCGGAAGCAGGCTCTGCACCGACTGATTCGTGAGAAACGCCTCGCTTGCGAGTACGGCCTGCAATCGCAGCGAGCGGCTGAGAACCTGGCGCAGCAGAATGCGGCGCTCGGCGAAATATTCGATTGGCTTGCTCCGCGCAACATCCGGCACATACGCCACGAAACCGCGCGGCCCCTGCTGAAGCACGTACCTCTGCAACACGCCGGTAAACGCCCGCTTCGGATTCTCAAGTCCGCGCGCGGTCGGCGCGACGTCAAAGCTCTCGATTCCCCGCTTCACCAGCACGGCGTCGCCGAGCCGTCGGCTAGAGTTCCGGATCTTGTTCAGAAGTTGCGATTCGTCGGCGGAGCAGGTCACGAGAAATTCGCGATCCGGACTGGACAGCCACAGTCGATACCCAGTGGTTTTGTGAAAGGATATGAAGTCGTCGATCGATTGAATCTTGTGGCGCGACGGGAAGACGATCAAGTCGACCGCGTCGCCTCCGTCGGCGTCGGTCCCGCCGCGCCGCGTCGCGGTAAGCACGACGCAGTCGATGTACGCGCCGCCGAATACGTCGAACGGCAGCGAAACAAAACTCCGCGGGCGAAACGTCTCCAGGAAGTGACTCCGCAACGGCTTGGCCGACGGCAACGAAACCCATCCGGATGGCACAACGAAGCCGAGTGCGCCGCCGCGGCAGAGCAGCACGCCCGATCGCTCGACGAAGAGCAGGAAGCTGTCCAGCGAGTTCGCCGGCGTTCGGTAGGCGTGACGGAGGTACGCTTGTTCCGCGGTCGAGAACGCCGCGCCATACGGCGGATTCCCGATCACCGCGTCGAAGCCCGGAGTTCCGCCGCGGAAAACCGCGGGAAACTCCGACTTCCAGTCGAACACGTTGACCCGCAGCCGCTCGTCCTCGTCCATCAGCGAGAGCTGCTGTCCGTTGTAAAACTCCGGCCCGATCAACGAATTGCCGCACTTGATGTTCCCGTCGAGATCCGGCAACGCGCGCTCGTGAAAGAGCCGAAGCGTGCTGCCGAGCGTCTCCGCCGTCTCGCCCTCCAGAACCTTCAGCAGCAGCGACAGCTTGGTCGTCTCTACCGCCTGGCGATCGATGTCCACGCCGAATACGTGCGTCAGCAGAATGCGCTTCTTCTCCTGGATCGTCAGATGCCAATGACCGCCGGCGCCCTGGTAGAGCCGGTCGGGGTGCGTGCCCGCGCCGTCGGCCAGGTACGCATCGCGATACCAGTTCAGCAGGTATGTATACGCGCCCAGAAGAAATGACCCCGATCCGCACGCCGGATCGATGATGCGGAGCGCATGGCCGCCGCCGCGCTCGGCCGCGGGGCGACGCTCGCCGTCCGCGCCGCGCCGCCGGCTCGGGCGCCGTTTCGGCGCAAGCTCGAAATCGCCCGGCGCCCGCGCCGCGAGCAACTCGCCCACCGTATTCCGAACGATGTAATCGACAATGTACGAGGGCGTGTAGTACACGCCGCCCGCCTTGCGCACCTCGGGCTTTTCCTCGACTTTCGCCCGGTGGCCGGCCGTCAGCCGAATGACCTTGCCGAGGAACTGCTCGTACACCTGCCCGAGAATCTCGGCGGGGATCACCGAGAATTCGTACGGGCACTCCGGGTAGTACAGGCTGCGCAGAATCTCGCGCAGCGGCTTGTCATCGAGACTCAGCCCGAGCGTCAGGTCGTCCGGCGGCTCGCGGCCGCGCTCCGGCGTGAAGTAGAACAGGCTCGAGTTGTACTTCTCGTCCGCCCGCCGAAACACCTCGCCCAGCCGCGGATAGATCGGCGCGGCGCCGATGAGTCCCTGCAACTGCCCGTACGGCTCGATGCCGCGATCTTCGCACAGGCGCAGGAAGACGATGCGGTCGATCGTCCGCTGCACGGCGAAATTCAGCTCGCGCACGCCGAGCCCGGGGTTGCGCAGCGCGAAGCTTTGCGCCAGCACCTCGCGCCACCCTTCGATCTCCTTCAGGAACGCCGCGTCCACCTCGGCCGTGCCGCGTTTCTTCCGCGTCGACTCCGCATAGCGGTCGAAATCGCCCTTCAACACGGCGTCGCGCGAAAACAGCGCGGCTATCTCGTCCCAGCGCGCGTCATAGTCATCGCACGTAAGCCACATCGTGCGTGCGGCGCTGGCTTTGTCAGACGCGGCAGGACGAATTCGGCAGTCGTAGACGGCGAATTCCTCAAAGTCGGTCAGAATGGACAGCGGCAGACGGGCCGACCAGGCGTAGCGGCGCAGTTGATACGCGGGTTCTGGATTCGTTTTCAAATCCACGCCCGGCCGCTTCGCCTCGACGAAGAATTTGCGCGCTCCGCCGATGCGAAAGCAGTAGTCCGGCGCCTTGGTCGCCCTCCCGATCTTCATGGCGTCTTCGTGAATGACGTCCTTGTACGCCTGCGCATAGCCGGCCAGATTCTCGACGTCCCAGCCCAGGGCCTTGAAGAATGGATCGATAAACTCGCGGCGAACCTGCGTCTCGTTGTACGTGGCGCTGCGATACGCCTCGCGATTGCGGCGAAAACGCTCGACAAGTTCGAGGACGACAGCCGGGGCGGGCATGCGGAACAGTCCCTCGCAGCCGAAGAGCACCGGGCGAAGTATACCGCGACGCCGCGGCGCCGCGCGGCCGCCGCTCCCCGCTCCCCGTTCCCTGTTCCCTATTCCCTGCTTCCCAATCCCCCATCCCCGCTTCCCGCTATCATCCCCGCATGGCCCTGCCCGTCGTCGCAATCATCGGCCGGCCCAACGTCGGCAAGAGCTCGCTGCTCAACGCGCTGGCCCGTGCGCGCATCAGCATCGTCGATCCGCGCGCCGGGATCACGCGCGACCGCGTCGCCGCCGTCATCGAGTACGAAGGCCGCTACTTCGAGCTTGTCGACACCGGCGGAATCGGAATCGTCGACGACGACCACCTCGAAGAGCACGTCGAGCAGCAGATCAGCCTGGCCATCCACCGCGCCGACCTCATCCTGCTGCTCACCGACGCGCAGGTGGGCCTCACGCCGCTCGACCGGACCATCGCCGCGAAGCTGCGCTCCCTCGACGCGCGCATCGTCCTCGTCGCCAACAAGGTCGACACCCCGCGCCTCGAGGCCGACGCCGCCGACGTCGCGCAGCTCGGCTTCGGCCCGCCCGTTTGCGTCTCCGCCATTCACGGCGGCGGGCGCGACGCGCTGCTCGAGCGCATCTTCGCGGAACTCGGCCCGGCCCAGCCCGACGAGGCCCCGCCCGAAGAGGCCGTGATGAAGCTCGCGATCGTCGGCAAGCGCAACGCCGGCAAGAGCACGCTCGTCAACGCGCTGGCCGGCGAGGAGCGCATGATCGTCAGCGAAATCCCCGGCACCACGCGCGACGCCGTCGACGTCGAGTTCGAAAAGGACGGCCGCCGCTTCATCGCGATCGACACGGCGGGCGTCCGCAAGAAAGCCCGCATGACCGACGTCGATTTCTACTCCTACACGCGCGCCCTGCGCAGCGTCCGCCGGGCCGACGTCGTCCTGCTCCTGATCGACTCGACCGTCGAGGTCGGCGAGACCGACGAGAAGCTGGCCGCCGCCGTGCTCGAAGAGCACAAGCCCGTCGTCATCGGCATCAACAAGTGGGATCTGGCCCGCGACCGCGCCGCCGCCAGCGACTACGGCGAGTATCTGAGCAAGGTGATGCCCGCGCTCGATTTCGCGCCGATAGTCTTCCTGACCGCGAAGGACGGCCACAATGTCGACGCCGTGGTCGACGTCGCGCTCGGCCTGCACCGCCAGGCGCACACGCGCGTGCCGACCGCCCGGCTGAACGAGGCGCTTGCGCAGATCCTGGAGATTCAGGGGCCGACGGCCAAGCGCGGCTCGAAGGCGGTGAAGGTGCTCTACGGCACGCAGGCCGCGGTCGCCCCGCCGACGATCGTGTTTTTCTGCAACGAGCCGGAACTGGTGCGCGAAGACTACCGGCGCTTCATGGAAAACCGCCTGCGCGAGCTTTTGCCCTTCAAGGAAGTGCCGCTGCGCCTGCTCTTCCGCGGTCGGCACGCGCGCGACGAATCGCCCGATCGGTAGTCGTAGCGGCCCGCGCCC
>CAZHIE010000020.1:0-29748 GCA_964532435.1 uncultured Planctomycetales bacterium | reverse complement strand
CGGTCGGCACGCGCGCGACGAATCGCCCGATCGGTAGTCGTAGCGGCCCGCGCCCTCGCGCTGCCGGAGCGGCGCTCGACGAGTAGCGAGTGACGAAGAGCGAGTAGCGAGTTTCGGAGCCGCGAGCGTACGACGCGTCCGATCCGAGCCGCGAGTCGGATCGTGCGAACGCACGCGCGCACTGCGCCGCCGGGCGCCGCTCCGGCCGCGCGAGGGCGCGGGCCGCTACGCGCGCCGGGCGATACGCGGGGTTCGTTGGGCGCGCGGAATTGGCACGCGACATTGGCCGGTGGCACGGACGAGCGTGCCAGTCGTTGACGAAACGGTCACGCACCCCGCATGGCCCGCGTTCCGACCGGCCGTTTGAGTGCCCGCACCCCGCCGCGTACACTGCGCATGTTCGGCCGCTGAGCCGCACTTTCCATGCAGGAGACACCGCATGTCGCGCCTCGACCGTATCGCGCATCTCGACCGTCTGGCCCGTTTCGCTCGATCTCGAATGCTCGCCCGCGCGTCGTTCGCCCGTCACGGCGTCGGCAGCGCGCTGGCCGCGTTCGCGCTCGTCGCCGCGCTCGCTGTCGCCGGCGCGGCCAGCGCGCAGGCACAGCCGCTGCCGACCGATCCGTCGCTCGTGACGGGCACGCTCGACAACGGCCTGCGCTACGTCATTCGCAAGCACGACAACCCGCCCGGCCGGGCGACCGTGTGGATTCATTTCCACACCGGCTCGCTCAACGAGACCGACCAGCAGCGCGGCCTGGCCCATTATCTCGAACACATGGCGTTCAACGGCTCGGCGAACTTCGCGCCCGGCTCGCTCGTGCCGCTGTTCCAGTCGCTCGGCATGACGTTCGGCCGCGACCAGAACGCGTTTACAAACATGGAGCAGACGACGTATCAGCTCTCGCTGCCCGATGCGAAGCCGGAGACGCTGGGCAAGGGCATGACGTTCTTCGCCGACATTCTGCATCGCCTATCGCTGCTGCCCGCCGAAATCGACGACGAGCGGCAGATCATCCAGGAAGAGCGTCGCCGCGGCCTCTCCGGCCGGCAGCGCACGAGTTTCTATGTGACCGAGCACATCGCGCCGGGCTCGCTTTATGGCCAGCGCATCACGATCGGCACGGAGGAGACGATCGCGGGCGTGAAGGAGGCGGATTTCCGCGACTATTACGGCAAGTGGTACGCCGCGTCGAATGCGACGGTGATCGTCGTGGCCGACGCCGATCCGGCCGACGTGCTGGCGGTTTTGCGCGAGAAGTTCTCCGACGCGCCGAAGAAGCCGCGGCCGACGCCGCAGGATCCGCGCGTCTCGGCATACGCGCAGAGCTTTGCCATCGTCACCAGCGATCCGGAAGTGCGCTCCGAGGAAGTGCAGATCGTGCGGCTCGAGCCGGCCCGCCCGCCGACGACGACCAAGCCGCAGTATCGCGACGACCTGGTGATCCGCCTGGGCGAGGCGGCGCTCAACCGTCGCCTTTCCGACAAGACGGCCAAGGGCGACACGAGCTATCTCAGCGCGCGCGTCGCGACCGGCAACGACTCCAACGCCATCTACACGGCCGAAATCTCCGGCCGGGCTCAGCCGGGCAAATGGAAGGCCGCGCTGGAGGAGATCTCGCTCGAGCTGCAGCGCGCCCGCTCGTTCGGCTTTACGGCGCGCGAGATCGACGACGTGCGCAAGTCGCTGATCTCCGGCGCCGAGCGCGGCGTCGAGACCGAATCGACGCTTCCGGCCCAGGCGATCGTCGGCCGCATCAACGGCGGCGTGACGTCGGGCGAGCCGATTCTCTCTCCGCGTCAGCGGCTGGATCTGTTGAAGGAGCTGCTGCCGACGATCACGCCGGACGAGATCGCCAAGCGCTTTGCGGATGAATTCGATCCGAAGGCGGTCGCGTTCATCGCCGTGTTGCCGGCGTCGGGCGACGTGCCGAGCGAGGCGCAGTTGCTGGAAATCGGCACGCGCGCGCTGGCGGTCAAGCCCGAGCGCGAGGCGGAGGCAGCGCGGGCGACGACGCTGATGGCCGAGGCGCCGCGGGCGGGCGAAGTGCGCGAAGGCGCGGAAGACGCGGCGACGCGCGTGTGGTCGGGCTGGCTCTCGAACAACGTGCGTCTGCATTACCGCTTCATGGACGAGCGGAAGAACGACGTTTCGGTGCGCGTTTCGCTGATTGGCGGGACATTGCTCGAATCGGCCGAGAATCGCGGCGTAACACAGGCAGCGCAGTTGGCCTGGTCGCGGGCGGCGACGAAGCGGCTCTCGTCTACGGACATCCGCGAATTGATGACCGGCAAGAAGGTGTCGGTCGGCGGCGCGGGCGGCGGATTCGGCGGACGGGGCGGCGGCGGTCGCCGGGGCGGCGGCGGCGGCGGCGGAGACGGCGTGAATCTGTCGATCTCCGGCAGCCCGGAAGATCTCGAATTCGGATTTCAGCTTGCGTATCTGCTGTTGACGGAACCGAAGATCGAGGCTCCGGCGTTTTCGCAATTCCAGACCACCACGCGCGAGATGCTCGAAGAGTCGCAGAAGAACCCGATGATGCTCGGCTCGCGGCTGGCCGGCGCCGCGCCGTATCCGGACTCCGAGCCGCGCACGCAGCCGCTGACGATCGAGCAGCTTGACCGGCTGACGCTCGACGCGGCGCAGGGGTGGCTCGATCGCCTGATCCGCGAGTCGCCGATCGAAGTCGTAATCGTCGGCGACCTGCCGCGCGAGAAGGCGCTCGAGCTGGCGGCCCGCTACCTGGGCGCGCTGCCCACGCGCGAGCGCGTCGACGCGACGACGTATGCCGCGCTGCGCAAGCTGCCGCGCCCGGCGACGGCGCGGCGCATCGAGCGGAGCGTCGCCTCCGGCACGCCGCAGGCATTCGCGTTTTCCGGCTTTTACGGGCCGGACGAGAGCGCCGTCGACGAGGTGCGTGCGATGAACATGGCCGCGCGGATTCTCTCGACGCGCATGGTGAAGCAGGTGCGCGAGGAAGGGCAGCTCGTCTACAGCATCGGCGCGAGCCTGCGTCCCGGCAGCACGTATCCGGGCTTCGGCGTCTTCAGCGCCGCGGCGCCGACCGATCCGGGCAAGGTCGCGGCGCTGCTCGAAAAGCTGGCCGCGATGTACCGGGAATTCGCGGAAACCGGCCCCAGCGCCGACGAGCTGGAAGTCGCGCGAAAGCAGTTCGCCAACACGCTGAGCGAGGAGCTGCGCGACCCCGGTTTCTGGTCGCGCAGGCTCGATCAGCTCACGTTCCGCGGCGCGCGGCTGGCCGACATCGCCGGCGAGGCCGATGCGTATCAGGCCCTGACGGCGGACCAGATCAAGCAGGCTTTCGCGAAGTACTACTCGCCCGAGCGGTCGATCGTCGTTTCCGTCCGGCCGAGCGGTGGCGAAGACGCTTCGGGCGGCAAATAATCATTAATGCGGCGCGTGGTCGGGGGCGCGGGGTCGCGCCCGGCCGCGCCGCGGAAACAGAACTACGGCGCTCCCGGCGGCGCGCCGCGCTGAGCGCGCGGTGAAACATGTCCAACAACGAAACAGGCGGCTGGTTTCGGCCGCTATACGGCAACCTGACGGGAAAGTTGTCCGACGCGGTGCGGCGGCGCGGCGACGACGTCGGCGCGCTTTCGGACGACGAAGTATCGCACCTGGCGCTCGCGCTGCTGGATGACGCCATTCGCGTTGGCGCGTCCGACATCCATCTGGAGCCGCATCGCGACGGCATTCAGGTGCGCCTGCGGGTCGACGGGGCGCTGCTCGACACGCATCTGCTGCGCCGCGCGCATGGCGAGCGCATCCAGCGGCACTTCAAATCGCTCGGCGGGCTCGACCCGATCGGCGCGTTTCGCCCGCAGGACGCGCGCGAGAGCATCGACGTGGCCGGCACGCAGATCGACGTGCGGCTGTCCACCGCGCCGTGCGCGTTCGGCGAAAAGCTGGCGATGCGGCTGCTCGATCCGCGCCGGATTAAAGAACAGCTCGACGAGCTGGGCATCAGCGACGCGCTCGGCAGCCACATCCGCAGTTGGATGAACAGCATCTCGGGCATGTTCCTCGTGGGCGGCCCGACCGGTTGCGGCAAGACCACGACGCTTTACGCGCTGCTGCACCAGCTCCGGCTGGCCGAGCGCAGCGTCGTCACGATCGAGGATCCGATCGAGTATCGCCTGGAGGGCATCAGCCAGATGCAGGTGGACGCGCGGCACGGGCTGACGTTCGCCGAGGGGCTGCGGGCGATGCTGCGTCTCGATCCGGATTACATGCTATTGGGGGAGATCCGCGACTCGGCCGCGGCGCACGCCGCGATCGAGGCGGCCATGAGCGGGCGCGTGCTCATGAGCACGCTGCACTGCCGCGACGCGGCCGGCGTCGTCACCGCGCTGCGGAACTGGGGCGCGGCCGATCACGAGATCAGCGTGACGCTGCAACTGGTCGTGTCGCAGCGGCTGGTGCGGCGGCTTTGCCCGGCGTGCCGGTCGGAGCGCGCCCCGACCGAGGCGGAGCGGATCTGGCTGGATTCTCTGGGCCAGCCGGCGCCGCCGCGCGTGTGGACGGCGGCCGGCTGCGACGAATGCCGTCAGCTTGGCTATTCGGGGCGCACGGGCGTGTTCGAGGTCTGGCGATTGGACGAATCCGACGCGGCCCGCATCGCCGCCCGGTCGGGCGAAGCGGCGCTTCGCAAGAGCCTGATGCAGCGCGGGCACACGTTCCTGTTCCACGACGCGCTGGCGAAGGCGCAGGACGGCACGACGAGCCTGGACGAGGTGCGCGCGCTGTCGGCGACGGCGCTGACGCCGAGCGAATCGCTGGCTCTGGCATAAGGGGGGCGGCGAGTCGGGCCGCGGCGGCGGCGGTCCGCTTCGGAGCCGCGAGCGTAGCCCCGGAGCGCCGCGTCCCACGCCGTGTAGCGGCCCGCGCCCTCGCGCGGCCGAGACGGCGTCGGGCACAGAGGCCCGGCGCTACGGAACGCATCGACATCGGTTTGAGCGCCGTAGCGTCGGACCTCCGCGTCCGACGCCGTCCGATCCGAGCCGCGAGCGTCAGCGAGCGCGACGTCCATCGCCAAGTCTGTCCCCTCAGCGCGGGCGGCCGATGCCTTTCTTGCTTTTCTAACAGATCGAGATCCGAGCGCTTCGCGCGCTGAGGCTCGCGGCTCGGGTCGGACGGGCGCGCTACGGCTTCGACCTATCCGCCGGTTTCGTTGCCGCCTCGCGCGCGGCCGCTCCGTCGCCTTTCGCGCCGTCGACCTTCGTGCTGTCGCCTTTCGCGCCGTCCACTTTCGCTCCGTCGCCTTCCGGCTTGAGGTCGATGCTGACCGAGTTGATGCAATAGCGCAGGCCCGTCGGCGCGGGGCCGTCGTCGAACACGTGGCCGAGATGCGCGCCGCAGCGGTTGCACGTCACCTCGGTCCGCACCATGCCGTGACTGTTGTCCGCGTGCTCGGCCACGCGCGACTCTTCCGCGGGCGCGGTGAAGCTCGGCCAGCCGCAGCCGGAGTCGAATTTCTGATCGGAACGGAACAGTTCCGCGCCGCACGCGGCGCAGCGATAGACGCCCTTGGACTTCGTGTCCCAGTACTTGCCGGTGAAGGCGCGCTCGGTCCCCTTCTCGCGCATCACGTGGTATTGCTCGGGCGTCAGTTCGCGCCGCCACTGCTCGTCGGTCTTCGTCACCTTGTCATCCATCGTGGTTTCCCCGGCGGCCGCGGCCGGCCTGGCGCTCGGCGCGGCGACGTCATTTTTCCCGGATCGGTCCGCGTCGCCCTTGCAGCCGACGATGGCTGCGAGGGCGGCGGCAAGAAATAGCGCACAAGTCGATTTCATCTCGGCCTCCATAGCCCGGTTGGATGCCGCCGGCGGCGGAGCGTATCGTCGAAGATTGTAGCCGCGCGCGGCTCGCGCGCACTTTCCCCAATCGCCACGCGACATCATCATCTCCCGAATGGTGGACGAAACGAGGCTACCGCAGTCCGGCGCGAGTTCCTCGGCAAGCGCCGACGCCGTCGCCGCGAATCCCGCATTGGCCTCCCCGCCGCTGCTGCGCGTCGAGCGCTTGAGCGTCCACTTTCCCGGTCCGCGCGCGCGGTTTGGCGCGGCGGCCGAGCCCGTCCCGGCGGTCGATGACGTCACGCTCGAAATCCCGCGCGGCCAAACGCTCGGGCTGGTCGGCGAAAGCGGGTCGGGCAAGAGCACGTTGGCGCGGGCGATACTCCGGCTGATCCCCGCGACGAGCGGGCGGGTGATGTTCGACGGGCGCGACGTGCTGGCGTTGGACGCGTCCGAGTTGCGGGCATGGCGACGCCGGGCGCAGATCGTCTTTCAGGATCCGCTCGACAGCCTGAACCCGCGACTGACCGTCGAGACGATTGTCGGCGAATCGCTGCGCGTCCACGGCCTTGTGCGGACGCGGGCCGCGCAGCGCGAGCGGGTCGCAGCGCTTCTGCGACGCGTCGCGCTGCCGGCCGACGTGCTCGACCGCTATCCGCACGAATTCTCCGGCGGCCAACGGCAGCGGATCGGCATCGCCCGCGCCCTGGCGCTCGGTCCGGATTTGCTGATCCTCGACGAAGCGGTCTCGGCGCTGGACGTGTCGATTCAGGGGCAGATTCTGAATTTGCTGCTCGACTTGCAGGCGGAATTGGCCCTGACGTACCTGTTCATCGGGCACAATCTCGCCGTCGTGCGGCACATGAGCAGCGAGATCGCGGTAATGCGGGGCGGCCGCATCGTCGAGCGCGGCCCGGCCGATCGCGTTCTGACCGCGCCGGCGCACGAGTACACGCGCGCGCTTCTGAACAGCGTGGGTTGACGCGCGGGGCTGCCGCGACGGGGCGCGATGCGCGCACGCGCTCACATCCGCTCCACCGCGCGGTCGATCAGGAAATCCGACTTCTGCATCGCTTCCTGCGTGAAGCTGCCGAACCGCTCGCGCACCGCGCCGAACAGTTTCTCGAACGCCGCGTGGTCCCGGGTCGCGACGATCGTCTGCAATTCGTGCGCCGCGGCGACGAACGCGCCGAGAATCCGCCCGGTCTGCGGATTGTTCATCTGAATGGCCGCATAGAGCTGCGGCGATTGGGCGAAGTGCCGCGCCGTCAGCCAGAGGTCCATCTGGTAGATCGGCGAAGTCATCGCCAGCGTCTCCTCGACGGAAACGCCCAGCCGCGCCAGCGTCGCGCCCATCACTTCGGTCGAGAAATGCTGCAGCACCTGCACCACCGCCATCGCGGCGTCGTGCGCTTCGGCCGTCGTCTCGACCAGGCTCAGCCCGCGGGCGCGCAGCATCGTGCGCACCCACGCCAGCCACGCTTCGCCGCGGCCGGGCGTGATCACCACGCGCTGCCCCTGGAGCGAGTGAACGGTCGGGCCGAAGAGTGGGTGCGTCCCGACAACGGAGCCGGCGCATGATTCGAGCATGGCGGCCAGCGGCGCGGCCTTGATCGACGTAACGTCCATCAAGAGCGCTTCGGCGCGGATGCGCGGGCCGACCCGCCGGATGACGTCCAGCGTCGCGTCGATCGGCACGCTGATGACCGTCACGTCGGCCGCGGCCGCCGCCTCTTCCGGCGAGAGGGCCGTATCCACGTCGGCGATCATGACGGCGTGACCCAGGTCGCCCAGCAGCGCGGCCATGCAGCGCCCCATCCCGCCGCGGCCGCCGATGATCGCCACGGTGCGCGGCTCGATCTGCATCGGGAGCTCGGCCCGCAGCGCCGCCTGGCGTTCGCGGCTGCCCCACATGACGAGGCGGAACATGCTTTCGATCAGGTCGGGCGACAGGCCGAGCGATTGGGCGCGGGCGCGGCGGTCGGCGAGAATGTCGCCCTCGCGCTGGGCGTCGCGGATCGGCACGCGGTGCTCGCGCTTGAATTGTGCGATCTCGGCGATCAGGGCGTTGCGCCGGGCGAGCAGTTGCAGAATCTCGCGGTCGGCCGCGTCCACCAGCGCGCGCAGCACCGGCAGCGGTCGAACGCCATTCGGGGGCGGTTGCGGCGAAGCGGCCATGACAACATCTTCGGTCGATGCCGGCCCGCGGTAAACGGGCAAATCCTTGACGCGCGGCGCGGCGGACTCGATCATCGCTCAAACCGAGCCGGACGGCGGCCGGTCCGGCATGGACCGGCCGGCGCGCGGCAGACGATTGATGAGGAGAGCGCTCGTGAGCGAATCTTCCCGGCTGCGGCCGGCTGGCCTGATTGCGGTCTTCCTTCTGCCTTGCGCGTCGGCGGCGCTGGCGCAGACTTCGCAGCCTGCGTCGTCGACGCCGGCCGACGAATCGCACTGGATTCGCAACATCCGCCAGCTTACGTCGACCGAAATGGGACTCGACAAGGCGGGCGAAGCGTACTTCTCGGCGGACGGGCGGCGCATCTGCTTTCAGGCGTATCCGGCGAAGAAGGACGACTACCAGATTTACGTCATGGACATCGATGGCTCGAACCTCAAGATGGTGAGCACCGGCACGGGCGCGACCACCTGCTCGTACTTTCATCCGGACGGATCGAAGCTCATCTTCGCGTCGAACCACCTCGACCAGCGCCCGCCGGTGATGCCCGAGGAAGTGAAAAAGGCGCTCGGCCGGGCCGGCGAGAGCAAGTACAACTGGCCGTTCTTTCCCGGCATGGACATTTTCGAGTACACGTTCGCGACGGGGCAGCTTCGGCGGCTGACGGAGGCGGAGGGGTATGACGCCGAGTGCTCGTACTCGCCGGACGGCAAGCGGATCGTGTTCTGCTCGTTTCGCGACGACAACGACGCGGAGATCTGGACTTGCGACGCGGACGGTCGCGATGCGCGGCGCATCACGCGCGCCAAGGGGTACGACGGCGGGCCGTTCTTCAGCCCGGACGGCAAGCGAATCGTCTATCGCTCCGATCGCCGCGGCACCGGCGACGGCACGATGCAGATTTTCACGAACAATCTCGAAGGGACCGATGAGAAGCCGCTGACCGATCACGAGGTGCTGCACTGGTGCCCATACTGGCATCCGAGCGGCAAGTGGATGATCTATACGCGCGGGCTGCATCCGAAGGACGGCCCGCCGGTCTATGACCTGTACATGCTTCGAAGCGACGGGTCGAAGCAGTTGCAGGTGACGACGAACCCCGGTTTCGACGGCCTGCCCGTCTTTTCGCCGGACGGGCGGAAACTGATGTGGACGAGCCGGCGCGGCGGCATTCAGGCGGCGCAGGTTTTCATCGCGGACTTCGTGGGGATGACGCCGGAGGGGGAGCTGGCGCCGTAGCGTATGGGAGAGATTTCACGCAGAGGCGCGGAGAACGCATGGGGGATAATGGGGAAAATGCAAAAGCGGGTGCGTGAGGGTATGGACCGCGACTGGAGCAACAGGAACGCCGATGGCCAAAGAGCCGTTCGCCACGCTGCTTGAACAATTTCACCGCTCCAAGCAGCTCATGCTCGAAGAGCTGGCGCGGCAGGTCGTCGGGCAATCGGCCGTGATCGAGCAGATGCTGGCGGCGATCCTGACGCGCGGGCACTGCATCCTGGTCGGCGTTCCGGGCCTGGCGAAAACGCTGATGGTCTCGACGCTGGCCCGCATCACGTCGCTCGATTTCAAGCGCATTCAGTTCACTCCCGACCTGATGCCGTCGGACATCACGGGCACGATGGTCATCGACGAACTGCCCGACGGACGCCGCGAATTCCGCTTTGTGCGCGGCCCGGTCTTCGCAAACATCGTTTTGGCGGACGAGATCAACCGCACGCCGCCCAAGACGCAGGCCGCGCTGCTCCAGGCGATGCAGGAGCGCGAGGTGAGCGTCGGCGCGCAGACGCACGCGCTGCCCAACCCATTTTTCGTCATCGCGACGCAGAATCCCATCGAGCAGGAAGGGACGTACCCGCTGCCCGAGGCGCAGCTCGACCGCTTCATGTTCAGCATCTGGGTGGATTATCCGTCGCTCGAAGAGGAGCAGCGCATCCTGGCGCGCACCACCGTCGGCGAGACAGAGTCGCTGCGCATCGTCATGAACGACCGCCAGATTCTGAACATGCAGAAGCTCATCGCCGCCGTCCCGGTGACGGATTACGTCATCGACTACGCGGCACGGCTTGTGCGCGCCAGCCGGCCGGGCGACGCCGCCGCGCCGGACTTCGTCCGCAAGTTTGTGGACTGGGGCGCCGGGCCGCGCGCCGGGCAGGCGCTGCTGTGGGCGGGCAAGGCGCTGTCGGCGATGGACGGCCGATACAGCGTCAGCCTCGATGACATTCGCTCGGCCGCGATACCCGTGATGCGGCACCGCATCGCGTGCAACTTCGCCGCGGCGGCGGCGGGGCTCGATTCGGTCGGGCTTGTTCGGCGGCTGCTGGAAGTTGTTCCGGAGCCGTCGCTGCCGCGTCGCGACCCGAAGCCGCCGCAGGACGTTCCGCAGATTTGACGGCCGCCGGAATCGTTCCCGGCCGTTGATGCGCGGTGTTTGTGCCGATGGTCGAGCTTGCCGACTTCCGCCGATGGTGTATAGTTACCGGTTCCCCCGGCGTGGGATAGACCGGGGCCGTAGCGACCGAACCACAGGAGACGCGCGATGAAAGGATCTGGCCGGCATGATTAGAGTGAAGGTGCGCGGGAACGAGACCGTCGAGCAGATGGTGCGGCGCTTCAAGAAGCTGTGCGAGAAAGAGGGGCTGACGCGCGACATCAAGCGCACGAGCTACTACGAAAAGCCCTCCGAACGCCGCCGCCGCAAGGTGCGAAAGTCGATGAAGCGCATCGCCCGCGACATTCCTGTGCTCTAGCGTGCCGCCTCGCGCAGTGGGCGAACGGACTTTCGAGGGTGGGGCGCGAAACGAAGCTGGGGCGGGTTTCCAGCCCGCCCGCGCGGGAAAGCGGCCCGTTGCACCGGCGTCTCGGGGGCGAGGGCGGTTTCGGCGTTTATCCTGTGTGAGTTGACAAATCCGGCGCCGCCGCCGGCCGTGATCGCGGATGCGGACGGCCCGCGCCGCGCCGGCTACCGATTGCGGGCGAGGTGTGGATGAGCGAGCAGGGCGACGCGGCCCCGCGGACAAGCGGGCCGAACGACGCGATGTCGTTTGCGACGGAAGTGGCGCGACTCGTCGCCGACGCGAAGTCGCGCGACGTCGTGCTGCTCGACCTGCGCGGGCTGAGCGCCCTGGCCGACTTTTTCGTCATCGGCACCGGCACGTCCGATCGGCAGATGCACGCCGTGCTCGACCAGATCCGCACGTTCGCCCGCGACGTGGGGCGCAAGCCGCTGAGCATTGCGGACACGCGCGCGGGAAGCTGGATTTTGGCCGATTACGTGGACGTGGTGGTTCACCTCTTCGACGAAGAGCACCGCGAATATTACGACCTGGAGGGGTTGTGGTCCGATGCGCCGCGCATCGAGTGGCAGCAACAGGTGGCGCCGGCCAGTCCGGCGTAGTGCGGGGCCTTGCAAATTCGTAGGCGTGTCGGATGTGCGCGCGGCGCGCTCCCGGCGGTCCGCTTCTCGGGAACGCGCGGGTCGAGGCGGCGACGTCGTCAGTTCCCGCGAAGACCCGCCTGGGGACAGGCGGGCTCCTTGTTCGCGCCCGCACGCCGCGGTATAAACCCGCCTCGCACGCAGGGGCCGATCGGCGCCGCGCGGGCGGCTGAGGGTGGAACTCGAATGGCCAAGCGACACGCACTTTCGCTCGTCGTCATCACGCCCGATCGGCAGGTGCTCGAAGAATCGCCCGATTACGTCGTCCTTCCGGCGCATGACGGCGAGCTGGGCATTCTGCCCGGCCGAGCGCCGCTGATGTGCGAACTCGGCATCGGCCAGCTTCGGTATCGCAAGGGTACGGAGCAATCGCGCGTCTTCATCGACGGCGGATTCGCGCAGGTGCTCGACGATCGCGTGGTCGTGCTCTCGACGGCGGCCATGCCCCGCGCGGAAATCACGCCCGAGGTCATCGCCGACGCGCGCCGCAAAGCCGAGGCGCCGGCCGCGGTCGGTCCGGAAGGGCGCGAGGCGCGTCGGCGGGCGCAGCGTCGCGCGGCCGCGTTGCGTGCCGTCGCGTCGTAGCTCGCTCCAGCCCGCGGGGGTGTGTCGTGCGCGCACGATTATCCGTAAGTGACTACAAGACATATGGTTGTGGAATTGTCGCACGCGGCAATCCGACGCGGTTGCGATTGTCGATTTGTGCCCCGCCGGCGCACTGCCCGCATTGACGAGAGGCGCTGCAGGGGTAGACTTCGGTAGCGAGATTGAGACTGTCGGAATGTTCCGATCGGGTTCCCGTAGCTCAACTGGACAGAGCGTTGGCCTCCGGAGCCAAAGGTTGTGGGTTCGAATCCCGCCGGGAACGTGAGTGAGAACGGGCCGAGAGACCGAATGGGGATGAGACCCGAAGGCTGGTGGTCTGCAAATAGACCGGCCGGGCGCCGGCCCCCCACCGCAGAAACAGGACGTTGCGCGTTGAGCACCCGACACAAGCCATCCAGCCATGCCCACTTCCCGGCCTAACCGGCTGGTTCGCGATCTTCGCACGCTGGAAGAGCGGATCGAGAACGTGCTGGCCAGCGCGCGCGGCAATCACGTGGCGCTGCGCCGTCGGCTGTATCTGGAACTGCTCTGCGTCCTGAACGGCACGGGCGGGTTCGACCAGATTCCGGAATGCATCCCCAGCACCGGCGGTCTGACCGCGCGGATCGAGCGGCAGATCGGCGCGGCGGGCAACCACACGCTGCCGCGCGCGATCTACGAATCGGAGTATTACGCCAAGCCGATCGAGCCGCGCGTCGCGTCGGGCGAGATTCACGGCAGCGAGTGGGAATTCCTCTCGCGCCTCGCGCGGCGCCTGAACGTCGCGCCGGGCTACGGACTCGAATACGTCGACGAGCCGCAGGCGTGGATGATCGACGTCGATGAGACCTATCGCGACGTCCGCGTGTGGATCCGAGAGCTGGCGCTTCAGGACATGCTGCTCGCCGCGATGGAGACGTTTCTCGTGCCCGGCGGCGCGGGGATTCCGAGCAGCGAGATCTACGGAATCGTCTTCGGCACGCATCGCGAATCGGCCCGCCGCGGCCGCGCCCGGCAGAAGTCGCTGCTCGACGTGAACGTCGAGCGCGTGTGCATTCAGCAGCGCGCCAAGGGCACGCCGTCGGAAGTCGTGGCCGACGAGCGCAGCGAGGCGACGCAGCTCGCGCTGGCCGAAGAGCTGTTTCCGTTCTGGCAACTGCTGGGCGACTTTCACACGCACACGTACCGCTCGCTTTCCGAGCTGATCCGCGTAAACGGCTGGAACTACAGCCGGCACGACGAGCGGCAGAACATCATCTGGTGCGAGAACCTGCGCAGCATGGGGCATCGCCCGCGCGTGGCGCTCATTCTGGCGCTGACGCGCGCGGAGCGCCAGCGGGCCGTCCCGAAGCAGGGGTGGAACGGGATGCCGAACGTGATTCGCGCGACGCTGGGTCGCTGCCACTGCTTTTTCGCCGCGTATCGCATCCGCGCCGATGGACGATACTCGCACGAGGGGATCGAGCTGCGCTGTCCGCATCTGGCCGGCCGCTGATCGGCCGCGCCCGTCTTACGGCTCGTCGGCGACCAGCTCCATCCCCATCGACAGCGCCGCCGGCTCGCCCAGCACGATGCCGGCCGCGGCGCCGTCGGACGCGCAGAGCAGGATGGCGACGCCGACCGTCCGTCCGCCCGCGCGAATCGCCAGCGGCCGATCGAGCGGAAGCGCGCCTTTCTCGTGCTGGTCGCGCGGCGCGGCGTCGGAGGCGACGGCGCGGATGAGCAGCGCGCGACCATCGACGACCTGCTCAATTACGCCGACGCGCCGCGGACCGGGCGGCGGTGGTCCGAAGCGCACCTCGTCGCCGGGCCGAAGCAGCTCGCGCGTGGCGGCGTCGGCCGCCTGCACGAGCGTGTAGGCGTTCTGCACGCGCGACACGAGCACCTGCCCCAGAGCCGCGCCGTCGCGCCAGACCGTTCCCGCCTCGGCGGTGGCAAGACCGTCGTGCTCGCCGGCGGAAATGAGATAGCCGTCGGCCGTCTGCTCGAAAACGCGCGCGGCGAATCGGCGGCGCTGCACGTCGGCGAGCGTGCGGATGGCTACGTCGTCTCCCACGGCCAATCCCGCGCCAGGAGTCAGGGGGAATACGCGGACGTAGGCGAACAGGTCGTCCTGCCGCTCCATGACGCCGCGGCCGACGAAGCGCCCCTGGCGAAAGAACTCGAACAGCGGATCCGGCGGATACGTCGTCCGCGGCGGAAGCACCACCCACGCCAGCTCCGCGTCGTCGACGCGCTCAATGTACGAGACGGCCGAGCGGGCACGTCCGGCGCGGCGGTCGCCCGGCGCCGGCCACAATTCCGGCGATTGTCCTTCGCGCAGGCCCGGATCGCGGACCAGCGGCGCGACCGTGCAGAACACAAGCTCGCCGGCGGTCAGGCGCACGTCGAAGCGCGCGACCGGCTGCCCGCCGACGCGCAGCCACAGGCGGTCATCGCGGCGCAGCGCGGCCGCCACGCCGCCGCTCAGCCACGCCGTTCGCCCGCCGGGGCCGAGCGAGTCAATCGTCGTCTCGAGCAGCGCGCCGTCGGGCCAGCGCTCGACCCAGGCGGGGTCGAGGCCTTCGCAGATGCGCCAGGCGCGCAGCGCAGTGGGCGCCGTCTGCCCGGCGGGAATGGCGATGCGCAATTCGGCGCGCGGCTGGCTCGGCGGCGGAGCGTCGCGAACGGCGAGCGGCTTAGCGCCGGCGGCGACGAAGAGACGCGCGCGACTCGCGTCGGATTGCGATGATCGAGGGATCTGCACGACGAGGTCGAGCGTGTCGCTCAGCGTTTCGGCCCGGAGGATCGGAAGCTCTTCGACGGGCGCGGGCGACTGCGCGCGGAGCGGCGCTGCCGCGGCGACGAGAAAGCAGAGGGCGACGATCGAGCGCCGAGTCACGGCGTGCATCCTGCACATGGCCGGCACCTTGTTGTCAGGTTCGGGCGGGTATCCAGCCCCGCCGATCACGGGCAGGATGCCCGTGCCACACTCACACGGGCAGGATGCCACTGCAATGCTCGGGCGCACGGGCAGAATGCCCGTGCCACGCGCATGCGCGCGGGTCACTCGGCCGGCGCGGGGGCGGCGGCCTTTTTCGCGGCTTTCTGCATGTCGCGCAGATTGATGATCAGCGAAATCGCCCACACGCCGCCGACGATCGCCCAGCCCCAGCGGCCGATCGAGAGCAGCCACTCCATCAGCGCGGGCGCGTGGCTCTGCGCCAGGCCCACGCCGCACAGCATCAGCAGAAACGTTCCGCTCGTCGCCGCCCACACCGCTCGCGAAGCGCGCGGCAGCAGTATTCCGAAGAGGAACCCCGCCACGGCCATGAGCACCGCGACCGCCGAGAGGCTGATCTGAAAATTCGGCACGGATTGCCCGAGGAACGCCCAAATGTGGCCGAGTTCCTGCACCAGCCGCCCGGTCGGCGTCGCTTCCGTCGAGGCCGCCGCCAGCGCGTCGGCCGCAGCAGGCAGGCGCACGCCGAGTTGCTCCGGATCGGCGACGTCCAAGTTGTGCGACGTGTAGGACGCCAACGGTTCGAGCAGCACGCGATCGGCGTACACGCCCGACGACACGCACGCGAAGCAGACCGCGACCAGCACGGCCAGCCAGAATCGGAAATAGGCCAGGCCGACCGCCAGACCGATCGCCGCGCCCAGGCCGGCGGTCGGCGCGGCGGGGATGTTGAAGTATTGCCCGCCCAGGAAACCAGCGGCGGCGCCGCCGGCGGTCAGGACGATGGCGGTGAAGAGCGGCGCGGTGCGCGCGCCGCGCAGCACAAGGACGACGGCGGCCAGAGCGCCGGCCGCGAGCGCGGCGCTCGGGGCCCAAGCGGCGTAGCCGGGCAGGTGCTGCGACACGGCGTCGAAGAGCATTCGGGGCAGGTCATTCATGGATATCTCCCAGCCGGCAGGCGGCACGGGGGTCGGTCCTTTCGAGAATCGTAGGCCGGTGCGACAATTACGGCTCCACAGGCCCGATCAAAACGCGATCCATGAACGTCAGGTAGATCGGACCGCGATCGGGCAACTGCCCGGACGGCTGAAACACGTCCGTCGTCAGGTGGCTAAGTTTCCAGGCCGCACTCTGCTCAATTGTATATTCTTCATTCGGAGGCAGGCCCCAGACGATGGGGCTGCGTCCAAAATTTGTCTCGATTCGTAATCGGCAGAACGTCCGCCCGGCGTCGCCCCTGGCCGACGAAACCGCGATCGCGCGAAGCTGCGGCCGGAAGGGAAGCAGCGCGCTGGACTCCGCGTCACGCAGGAAGCGCGCCAATTTCAGCCCGGCGGCAACATCTTCGCCTTGCCACGGCTGGCCGATCTCCGGCGGCGCCGCCTGAGCCCCGCGAACGGGCAGCCAGGCGTACGGGTCCATGCTTCCGACGGCCACCTCGCGCGGGAGGCGGACGCCGGCCGTGTCGACGAGGTAGCCGCGCTCGCCGTGAACGACGATGGTCAGCGGCTCGCGGACGGCGACGTCGACGTGAACGACGCCGTCGGCCTGCTTTGTGACGCGGCGGACCTGTGCGACCCACGGGCAGCGGCGCAGTCCCTCCGCCACGCGCGCGACCAGCGCGGGGTCGTGAATGTCGTCGGTGGGAAGAAGGTCGGCCGCGTGCTCCAGTTCGCGAATGACCTCGGGGCCGTCGCCGCGCGCGTCGGTCAGCCAGAACGGCAATTCGGTCCACGCGATGCGGCAGGCCGGTCGCGCGTGCGCCGCCAGCGCCGCCGGCTCCAACCGATACAGCCCATACGCCGCCGAGCCCAGCGCGCCGATCCACACCGCGAACGTGGCGCCGTGAAGCAGCGCCGCGCGGCCAACGGGGCCGAGCGAGAGGCTGCGCGGCGCGGACGACGATCGAGCGCGGCGGCGTCGTTTCATGCGAGGTTCCTGCGGTCGTCGTCCGTTTCGAGCGCGAGCAGCACGAGCCGCTCGACCAGTTCGTCGAAGTCCATTCCGGCCCGCGCCGCGGCTTTCGGCACGAGCGAATGGCTGGTGAAACCGGGCAGCGTATTCACTTCCAGAAACCAGAGCGTGCCCGACTCATCGACCATCCAATCCAGGCGCGACAAATGCCGACAACCGAGCAGGTCATGCACGCGGCGGCTGAGGCGGGCAGCCTCGTCGCGCAGCGCCGGCGCATGCCCGGCGTCGAAGAGGTATTCGGTGTCGTCGGCCCGGTATTTGGCGTCGTAATCGTAGAAACCGCGCTTGGGACGGATGCAGATCGGCGGCAGGACCGTCTCGCCCACAATCCCGACCGTCAGCTCGTCGCCCGCGATGAACCGCTCGACCAGCGCCCGGCCGAACGCAGCCAGCACGGCGCGCACCGCCGGCGCGAACGGCTGCGGCTCCTGCACGACGGCGGTCAGGACGCTGCTGCCCTGGTCGACGGGCTTGACCACGACGGGCAATCCCATCGCCGGCAGGTCGCGCGCCGCGAGCGTCGCGGCGGTCCACTCCTCCCAGGGCGGCGTGCGAACGCCCGCGTCGCGGACCAGCTCCTTCGTGCGAATCTTGTCGATGGCGATAGCCGACACGCGCGAGTCGCTGCCGACGTAGGGCAAGCCGCGGGATTCGAGCAGATGCTGAACCGTGCCGTCTTCGCCGAACGTGCCGTGCAGCGCGGGAACGACCACGTCGGCGGGCTGATCGAGCGCGGCGAGATTGCTCGGCGCGACGTCGGCCAGCAGCACGTCGTGGCCGCGGCGGCGAAGCGCGTCGGCGATGGCGCGCCCGGACTCGAGCGACACTTCGCGCTCGGCGCTCGGGCCGCCGGCCAGCACGGTGATGCGCAGCACGCGGCGGGCGAGGCGCGGCGGGGCAGGACGATTTTCGGCAGTCGTCATGGCGGTCTTCCGGTCGGACGCATCGGTCCGCAAGCGCGAACGACGCGCGGCGCCGCGCGTCCGACTCACCAGATCTCGATCTCCGGCGCCAGCTCGATGCCGGTCGTCTCGCGAACGCGGGCGCGGGCGCGCTCGATCAATTCGCACACGTCGCGGGCCGTCGCGCCGGGGCCGGCCACGATGAAATTCGCGTGTTTGCTGCTGATTTCGGCGCCGCCGGCGCGGGCGCCCTTCAACCCGGCGCGGTCGAGCAGCCGGCCGGCCGCTTCGCCGGGCGGATTCTTGAAGATGCAGCCGGCGGAGCGTTCGGAAACAGCCGGCTGCGTCGCATATTTTTCGTTCCAGATCGCGCGGTAGCGCGCCAGACCCGCGTCGGGATCTCCGGGAGAGAGCCGAAGCGTCGCGCCGAGCACGATGCATCCGTCGAGTTCGGTGTGGCGGTAGGCGAACCCGAGCGCGGCGCGCGGCCGATCGGCTACCTGCCCGGCCGGGTCGAGCACGCGAACGCTCTCGACGAAGTCGGCGATGCTGCCATGCCGCCCGCCGGCGTTCATTCGCACGATTCCGCCGAGCATGCCGGGAATGCCCGCGAGCGCTTCGAGGCCGAGCAGTCCCTGGTCCAGCGTGCTGCGAACCAGCCGCGTAAAATCGGCCCCGCCGCCGGCGCGCACGAGCGGCGCGGAAACGTCTACCGCGCTCCAGTGCGGGGCGCTGAGCCGGATGACGGCCGCGTCGACGCCTTCGTCGCGCACGAGCAGATTCGCGCCGCGCCCGAGCACGCGCCACGGCACACCCTGCGCGCGGCAGCGCTGGATCACCGCGGCGAGTTCCGCCTCGTCGCGCGGCGAAATCAGCCAGCGGGCCGGTCCGCCCAGGCGGTACCAGGTCAGGTCGGCCAGCGGCGCGTCAGGCCGGCAGATTTCCTCGAAGCCGGCGAAGCAGCTCGTCAGCAACCCGGTCAATGTTTCCCGCTCCCATCGTAAGCACCACGTCGCCGGCGCGGACCGAGCCGGCCAGCATTCCGACGATCGTGTGAAAATCCGGCACGTAACGAGCGTCGCCGCCGCGCTGCACGATGCGATCCGCCAGGTCGGCGGCGGACACGGCCTCGCGATCGCGCTGGCTGTCGCGGACGAAGTAGATGTCGGGCAGGATCACGTGGTCGGCGCGGTCGAAGCTGCGCGCGAAGTCGTCGAGCAGGAAGCGCGTGCGCGAGTGCTGATGCGGCTGAAACACGCACCAGACGCGCTTGGGCTGAAAGCGCTCGCGCGCGGCGAGGAGCGTCGCCTGGATCTCGGTCGGGTGATGCGCGTAATCGTCGACGATGCACACGCCGCTCACCACGCCCTTGAGCTCCAGCCGCCGCCGCGCGCCCGTGAAGTCGTTCAGCCCCTGCCGAATCGCGTCCCACGCCGCGCCGCAGTCGTGCGCCAAAGCCATCACGGCCAGCGCGTTCGCGACGTTGTGCAGCCCGGAAAGCCCCAGCTTCACCCGCCCGCGCGACAACCCCTCGTGCAGCACGTCGAACGAGTACGCCCCCTGCTCCAACGACAGGGCCGACGCGCGCCACGTCGCGTCCGCGTCGTTGCCGAACGTGACCACGCGGGCCGGCGATTCGGCCGCCAGGCTGCGGCAGCGCGCGTCGCTGCGATTGACCACCAGCAGGCCGTCCGCCGGCAGAAGCGCCGCAAATTCGGCGAATGCCGCGCGGATCGCCGCAAGGTCGGCGTAATAGTCGAGATGATCCTCTTCGATGTTCAGTACAGCCGTCCGGCGCGGCCGCAGATTCAGGAACGAACGGTCGTATTCGCACGCCTCGGCGATGAAATGCGGCCCGTCGCCCACGCCGCTGCCGCCGCCGAGCTGCTCCACCGCCGCCCCGACCACGAAACTCGGCGAAAGCCCGGCGAGTTTGAGCACGTATGTGAGCCACGCCGTCGTCGTGCTCTTGCCGTGCGTGCCGCTGACGGCGATGCCGTCGTAGACGGCCATCACGCGGCCGAGCATCTCGGCGTATTTGACGATGGGGATGCCGAGCCGCTGCGCGGCGACGCGCTCGGGATGGTCGGCGGGGATCGCGGCGGAGACAACCACAAGTTCGGCATCGGGCGGAAATGTGTCCGCGGACTGAAGCGTCCAGATGCGCGCGCCGCATTCGCTCAGGCGGACGAGTTCGACGGACGATTTCGCGTCCGTGCCGGTCACGACCGCGCCGCGGCGCAGCAGCATCGCGGCGAGGCCGCTCATGCCCGAGCCGCCGATGCCGATCAGGTGAATGCGTCTGCCATGAAACTCGTCGCGTGCCACGTCGGTCGCCGCGCGCGCCAGGGTCGAGGACTCTGCCAGGGAAATCATTGATCGCCGCCGAAGGGTGCCATCCGTGTCCAACGCCGCCGGGCTTGCGGCCCTGGCGGCACGAGCGATCCGCGGCCTGATCCGGGCAGCAGCTATACTTGCCGCCCGGCCGCGCCGGCCCGCCATCCGTGACGAACCCGGCGCTGGTCGCCAGAGTACGCATTCTAGCGAGTGTTGCGCACTGTCAAGGTGAGAAGCGACCTGATGACGCTGGAAAATCTTCGCCCGGCGCCGCCCGACGGGGTTCGAGCGGCCTGCTCGCGCGCGGCGCTGGGGATCGGCCTGGCGCTGATCGCCGCGACATTTCTGCTTATCAGCCCATCGCCGGAGGCCAGCTATCCCGGCGCGATTCCGTGGCGTCCGCTCTCGCTGCTCAAGAGCGTGACGGAGGCGATGTCGCTGGGGGGATTGTGGGCCAGCCCGCGCGGCGTGGAGATCAAGGATTTCGCGCTGCACCTGGCGGCGGTGGCCGGCATGGCGCTTTTGGCGGCGCGCTGGTGGATGACGACGCGCCGCGAGCGCACGCAGGTCTCGTGGCAAGCGCCGTGGCTGGCGGCGCAGATTCTGCTTCTCGCCTGGGTCGCGCTGGAGTGCGCCAGCACGCTGTGGTCGGGCGATCCGCCCAGCGCGCGGGGGCAGGCGCTGGCTTACGCATTCTGGCTTGGGCTGGCGGTCGCGCTGGGCTGGACACTCGAGCGCCGCGACGTGCGGCGGCTGCTCGACGGAATCGTGGCGCTGTCGGCGCTGGGCGGGGCGCTGTGCGTGTGGTACTTCACCGAGCGCAATCCGAACCATCGGCCGGGCTTTCCGATCGGCAATCCGGGACCGCTGGCGGCGATGATGCTGCCGGCTGTGTTCATCTGCCTGGCACGGCTGGCCGACGCGGGGGAAGCGTGGCTGACGCGGGGCGACGAGGCCGCGCGGCGCGGCGCGTTGCAGGCATTCCTCCGGGCCGCGGCGCTGCCTGCGGCGGCGCTGGTACCGCTCGGGTGGTGTTTCTGGCTGGCGGACGCGCGGGCCGCGCAGCTCGGCCTGGTCGCGGGCGCCGCGACGGCTGTGACGCTCGCGCTGAGCCGCAGCCCGCGCGGGCGGCGCTGGGCGTGGGGCGTGGGCGGCGCGGCCGTCGGCGGCGCGCTGCTCTTCCTGGCGTTTAATTACGCGGGGCGCGTCGATGTAACGATGGCGCGCGGCGCGACCGTGCGATTCCGGCTGTATGCGTGGCGCTACGCGGCGGAGCTTTGGTCGCAGCGTCCGGTGCTGGGGCACGGGGCCGGCGCCTATCCGCGGCTGGCGGGGCAATTCGCCCTTCAGGATCGCGCGCTCGATCCCGGCGCGTTCATGGGCGAGATCGTGGAGCACGCGCACAACGAGCTGTTCGAAATCCTCGCCGAGATCGGCCTGGTCGGCGGCGTGACGATCGTCGCCGGGCTGCTCGGCACGCTGGCGGCCGCGACGCGCCTGGGCGGGCGCGACGCCGCGCCGCGGGAGCGCTGGGCGATGGTGGGGTTGAGCGCCGCGCTGGTGGCGCTGCTGACGGATTCACTGTTCGGCGTGGGGATGCGGCTGCCCGGCGTTCCGGCGATGGCCTGCACGCTTGTGGGCGCCGTGTGGGCGGCGGCGCGCGTGACCGAGCGCGATCGGCTGGCACTAGCCGGCGCGCTGCGGCAGGCCGGCCTGCCGACGTCTCCCGGCGAGCGACAATCCCCCGCGAATCTCGCGCTGCGCGGATTGGCGGCGCCGCTCTGGCGCGGCGCGGCAATCGTCGCGCTCGTGCTTTCGGCCGCCGGCGCCTGGGTCGCGATCGACAATTGGCGCGCCGTTTTGCACGAAGCGCGCGGGCTGCGCGCCGCGGCGGCCGGCGAGCACGAATCGGCGGTGGCGCTGCTCGCCAGCGCCGAGCGCGACCTGCTCGACCCGGTGCGGCGGCTGAGCTGCGCGCAGCAATTGTTGCGCAGCCGGACGGAGCAGGCGCGCGCGGCGGCGGCCGCGTGCCTGACCGCGCGGCGCGCGAGCGCGGCGACGCAGCCGGCGCCGGCGAGCGCGCCCGCTGCGGAACCGGTCGAAACGGCCTGCGCGACCGCGATTCTCCGCGCCGGGAAGGCGTATGACGCGGCCGAAGCGCTGAATCGCCGCGCGCCGAAATCGATGTACGCGGCCGGCCTGGGCGCGCGGGCGGCGGAGATGCTGGCGTCGGTGTATTCGGCGGACGACGCTGCGGCGGCGCAGCGCTGGGCGGAGCGGGCCGAGCAGGCCTGGCATGTTCAGCGGCAATGGACGCCGCACGATCTGGACACGCTTCTGGCATTGACGAACTATCGCGGCACGCTGGCGCATCACGTCGGCCTGCTGCGCGACGCGCTGCGCTCCACCGTCGCGCTGGGTCGCTGGCAGGACGCGCTGCGCCGGCTCGCGGCGGCGCCCGGCTTCGACGAAACGCTCGATGAGTTTGTCGCCGCGGCGGGCCCGACCGATCCGCAGAGCGACGTCGACTGGCTGGTCGTTTCGCGCGCGCCGGAGGTCTATCGACTGGCCGCGGCGGCCCGCGCGCTGCGCGGCGAATTTGACCGCGCCGCCGAGCTGGCCGGACGGGCGGCCGATCTCTACGGGCCGCTGCGCAGCCGGTTTCCGGAATTGCACTCGGTCGCGCTGGCGGAGCAGGCGTATTACCTGATGAGCGGCGAGCCGGGCCAGCCGATCCGCAGCGCGGCGCTGCTGCGCGCCGCGATCGCCGCGCTGCCCATCGTGCAGGAGCAGAAGTACGAGCAGATGGTCCGGCCGTATCGCGAGCTGCTCATCCTGGCCGAGTTGGCCGCCGGAAATGAACCGGGCGCGCGCCAGGCGCTGGTCGCCGGCGGGGCGGCCGGCGACCGCGTCGACGCGCAACTGGCGGATGCGTACGCGCAGCTCGCCGAGCGCGCTGTGCGGGCTTCGCCCGATGCGCGACAGCGGGCGCGGGGCTGGCTAAAACGCGCCGTCGAGCTGTCGCGCGGCCATGTGCGGGCTTGGAGCTGGCTGGCGTGGCTGGACGTGGCCGATGGCGACGTTGCCGCGGCGCGGCGCACGCTCGCGCAGGCGCGGCGAGAGGGCGTTTCGCCGGCGGCGGTCGAGTCGATCGTCCGCGGCCTCTGTGCGGAATTCCCCGCGCAATGCGAGGCGCTGCAAGCGTCGCCGTGAAGCTCCGCTTCGCCTATTCGGCCGTTTCGAGCGCGTCGGCGTGCTGCGCGAGGACGAACTCCAGCTCGCACCAGGCCCACTCGCTGAAACGGCATTCATCGGCGAGCGCTTCGATCAGGCATTGCAGATTCGTGCTGCTCCACGCGCAGCGCGTCGCCGAGGCGGCCGCGAGTCGCGGAAACGGCGCGAAGACGCGCTCGCTGTGCAGCACCGCGTGCGCGACCGGCATGAATTCGCCGTCCATCGGCATCCGGAACGCGCCGTCGATATCCTCGGGCGGCGCGAGGTCGGACTCGAGCCGATCCGGGGCCGGCTCGACCGGCTGGTGCGGAGTCGGCGTCGTGTCGGCGGGGACGGTCGGCTCGGGTTCGTCCGAACCCGACGGCGCTTCGACGGTCATCTCGGGAACGCTCGACGCATCGGGCGTGGCCACGGCGATCGACGGGGCGCCGGCCGTTTCCGCCGCCGCGGCGTCTATCTCCGCCTGCGCGGCGGTTTCGGCCTCCTGCTCGGCCAGCATGCGCGAGACCTCGCGAAGCTGCTGGCGGGCGGCCTCGAACGACGGCCGGGCGCGCAGCGCGCTGTCCAGCGACAAGGCGGCATCGGCCAGCCGGCCGGTCTGCACCTGTACGGCGGCCATGTTGAAGTGCGCGTCGGCCTCGTCGCCCACGATTGCGAATTCGTCGAAGGCTTCCTTGTCGCGGCCGAGGCGGACCAGCGCCAGAGCGCGGTTCATGTGCGCGCGGGGGAACCCCGGCGCCAGCTCGATCGCGTGTTGCAGCGTCTTCTCGGCCAGCTCGAATTCGCCTTCGAGATAGAGACTGAAGCCGAGGTTGTTGTGCAGGTAGGCCGAGCCGGGGCTGCCGACGAGTCCCTTGCGAAACTCATCCGACGCCTCGTGGTGCTGGCCGATCTTGTTCAGCGTGATGCCGAGGCGGTTGTGCGCGGTGACCGATTCGGGCGTCAGCGCCAGCGCCTTGCGGTACTGTTCGGCGGCCTTCTCGAATTCGCCCTGTCGTTCGAGCAGATGGCCGTGGGCGACGTACGTGGACGCGGTGAGCCGTGGCGAGACGTCGCCGGCTTGCGCCGTGGGCATCGCGCCGGGCGCGGTCTTCTGTTCGGGCGTCTGGCAACCGAGGAGGATGAGCGTCGCGGGCAGGACGAGCAGCGCGGCGCGGCACAGAATCATGGGTTTCACGTCGGACTCCTTGGTTACTTCTTCTGATCCCCGCCGCCCAGCATCTCGACGCCGCTGGTTTTCGTCTTCTTCGGCGAGTAGCGGCCTTCGTTCTGGCGGATGAGGATGACCTCGGCGGCGTCCATGCCCTCGCTGGCGGGCAGCGCCTGCGCGTCCACCTGCCGAGCCGTCTCCACGCCGCAATCCGAGAGGAAGGCGATGATCGTCTCGGTGCGCTTCTTGACGAGTTCCTTCTCGGTCAGGTCGGTGCTGTAGCGCAGCGAGCCGCCGTATGCGTCGATCAGCGACGCGAGCCGGCGCAGCCGCTCTTCGCCGAGCGTGTTCAGAATCGCGCGGTGCGGGATGAAATGAACGTCGGAGACGCTCATGTCGGCCAGCAGGGCGTTGTCCACCATGTAGGTGAACGTCCCCTGCATGTCGCTGGTTTTCTCCGACAATCCGTGCGTCGGCGAGTTCAGGCGCGGGGCCGGGCTGTCACAGCCGGCGCAAACGGCCGCTACGAGGACGAGCGCAAATACGAAGCGTTTCATCGTTGCCTCCCAGGGCGATGGGCCGAACCTGCCCGGAGGCGCGGCCGCGGCGTCGCCCATAAAATCGGCAGGAAGCTCGGGGGGCATGAACAATCGCCGGTAATCGCTCGCGCGCCCGGCGCGGCGCCCCGCGGCGACACGAATCGACAGCCGCGACCCGCGCGCCGCGCACGTTCGGCAAACCCCCGCTATAGAATCCCGGCGCCATGAGAGCGACCCACTGGATGGCGCTGGCCGCGCTCGGCGCGACCACGTTCGGATCGCTGGGCGTCACGCTCGGCTACGCGCTGTATTTGCGCAGCGGCTGGTATCGCGACGAATGCGCGCGGCGGCTCAGCGCGGCCATCGACCTGCCCAGCGAAATCGGCAGCGTCGTGCCGCGCTCGCGCGTCGCGCGCGAGTTCCGCGACATCCGCGTCTGGCTGCCGTCGCGCCGCGACGAGGCCCTCACCTGTCGCCAGGCCACCGTGATGAACCGCCCGACCCGCGCCGAGCCGGACGCCTGGGAGCTCGACCTTTTCGGCGGCGCGTGCGAAATCTCGACCCGCACCTGGCTGCGCGAGGATTATCGATTCGTGCTCGAATCGGGCTTGCGGCCGGGGTTCGACCCGCAGGGGCCGCGCCGCGTCACGTTCGGCGGCATGGACCTGACGTTCGAGCGCGAGCCATTCCGGGCCGCGCTCAGCGGCGCCGGCGGCGTCGTCCTCTTCGACTCGCGCCACGAGGGCCGCGCGACGATCGTCTGCCGGGAATTCAACGGCTACACCGCGCAGCAGGCGTTCGTGCTGACCGCCGTCTTTACCCCGCGCGAGCGCGGCATCCGGCTCGACCAGGTCGAGCTGACCGTGCCCGACCTGCCGCTCTACACGGCCGGCCTCGACCGCCTCGTCGGCGCGACGCTCGGCTCGGGCATGTTTCACGGCCGGCTCGTTTACGCCGAGCGCGACGACGGCAATTGCCTCACGCTCGAAGGCCACGTGTTCGACGTGCAACTGGCCGAATGCACGCCCATGCTGGAACAGCCGTGGCGCGGCACATGCGCCGAGGTGCAGTTGCAGGAGCTGACGCTGCACGACCGCCGGCCGCAGCGCCTGCGATTTCGCGGCGTGCTGAGCGGGCTGGTGCTGGCCGACATACTCGCGCCGCTGGGGCTGGGGAACGTTGGCGGCGATCTGACGCTGCGCGTGAACGAAGCCGACCTGAGCGCGTCGGGCATCGACCGGCTCGTCGCGCTCGGCCGCTGCGAAAATGTCGATCTGGAGAAGTTGACCGCCGGACTGGGCATGGGGCGCATGCGGGGAACGGCGAGCCTGGTGATTCGCGACCTGACGATCGAGCAGAACCGGCTGACGTCGGCGGATTTGCTGATCCGCGTGGCCGGCGCCGAGGGCGAGCCGAACTGGATTGAGGGGCGGCTCTTGACGGAGTTGCTGAGCCGCGCGCTGAAGATCGCGATTCCGCCGGTGCTGCCCGAGCGGATCGAATACGTGCAGATCGGGGCGCGGCTGGAGGTGCGCGACGAGCAACTGCGCGTCTTTGGCACGCACGGCGAACAGCAGCAGGCGCTGATCACGCTGCGGCTGTTCGGCCGCGATCTGCCGATTAACGAGCCGCGTGCGCCCCTGGACCTGCGCCCCTCATTCGACGCGCTTCGTCAAAGACTGGCGCAGTTCCTCGCCGAACACCTGCGCTGACCACTCCGTTCGCGGGCCTCAGCTCAGCAGCGCCTCGACGAAGGCGTCGATGTCGCCGTTGTCGGTCGCGCCGTCTCCGTTCACGTCGCAGCGATCGATGAAGCAATTCGGATACATCGCGGCATAGCCGGCGTCGCTGTTCAGCGCCAGCACGAAGGCGTCGATATCGGCGTTGTCGACGGACCCATCGCAATTCGCGTCGCCAGGGCGGGTCGTCCCGTTGTTCTTCATCAGCCGCACGGTGTCGGCAATTTCGTCGAGCAGCGCCAAGTCGAGATCGCGATCGTTGTCGAAGTCGAGAAACACGCAGCACGCCGCGTTGGAGTCGGCGTTCCACGACTGGTCGAACGTGAATGTGCCGTTGCCGTTGTTGCGATACATGCGGTACTGCCCGCCGCCAAAACTCGACAGCATCCAATCCACGTCGCCATCGCCGTCCATGTCGCCCAGGTCGGTGGCGACCACGCCTCCAGCGGCCGGGTAGGTCACGGCCGGCTGCAGCGTGGAATCGCCCCCACCGATCAGGATCGACCCCGTTGCGCTCGTGTTGTTGGCGGTTGCGACGTCTTCGTGGCCGTCTCCGTTGACGTCGCCGATGACGAGCATCCAGACATCTCCGCCGGCGCTGCGCGGGAGCGTCGCGTTGAACGTCCCATTGCCCTGGCCGAGCATTACGACGATCGTCTGCGCGACGCGGTTTCCGACGACGAGGTCCATGATGCCGTCTTCATTCATGTCGGCTGCGCCGAGCGCATATTCGCCGTTGCCGCCGCTGTCGAAGCTCGTGGAGGAAGTGAATTGCCCGTTGCCGGGGTTGAGCAACAGTGAAACGTTGTTGCCGCCGGTGTTGCTCGTCGCGATGTCCATGTCGCCGTCGCCGTCCGCGTCGAGCACCGCGATCCCGTGCGGCGTGTTGCCGACCGGAACCGTGATTTGCGGGTCGAACGTCCCGTCGCCGTTCCCGAGCAGAATCGAGACTACGCTCGTAGCCGAGCTCGCGGCGCAGATGTCCACCAGACCATCGCCGTTGAAGTCGGCCGGCTCGTTCGGGCTGGTCTCGAAGTTCAGCGGAAACGTCGGCTCGAGGAAGTGATCGAACAGGCCGCTGCCGTCCGCCCGGTTCAAGCAGACGCGCATGTCAGCGCTGACCTCGTTGATCAGGCACAAATCCAGCCAACCGTCGCGGTTCGCGTCCGATGCCGTGCCGCCGTAGATACGAGTCTGCGCCCCGCTGGCGCTGCGATCGGAAAAACGATCGATCTGAACGAAGCTTCGCGTCGCGCGGTAGGCCCGCGGAGTGAACCGATACGAGTACCCTTGAACGCGCATCGCCTCGCCGTTCGCGGCCCGAAGATTCTTCGACAGCACGACGGTGACCGGGTCGCCGCCAAAATAGTGCGTGTCCGGCGTGAGCGTCACAATCGTGTCGCCCGCCGAGAAACTCAGCGACCCCGTCACCGGACCGCCCCAGCGCCGAAAGGCGGAGAAGTTGCCGCTCGTGAACGTCGCGCGATCCACCGCCTGGTTGAAGTGAATCGAAATCGGCGCGTTCAGGGCGACGTTGCCCGCATTGCGCGACGGGTTGTGCATCGTCACGAGCAGCTCCGCCTGTGCAACGGACGACAGCGACGCCACGGCCGCCAGCAGAACCACTGACGCAGAGCGAAAATCGCACATGCGGCTACCCTCCGAATCGCGAGAGACCTTCCGGGAGAATGAAGCGCACTCCGGCGATCATACCTAGCACGCGTGAAAAATCGGCGCGCCACCGCACCGGTAGACCGTTGCCATTCGGTGAGGATCCGAATGGAGCACTGCTCGGCCGCAATCCCCGCTCGTCCGTTGCGGAAGCCGCCTCCGCACCCGGACACTCGCGCTTGCTCCGAGGCAGAATGCAGCCGCGGGCGGCTGCGGTCCGTCAATCAACGGACTGTCAGGGCGCACCGAGCGCGTCCCGGGTCGCGGGGGCGCTACTCGAACCTGGCGGCGCTGCTCTGGCGGATCGCTCGCGAACAAACGCGAACGCATCGGCCGGTATGCCGGCCTGCTCAAGCTGGCGCCGCCAGCGGCGCGCGTCCGTGGCGAGCGCATCGGCCAGCACAATGCGCACGCTTGGTATCGAAGCGCTCCCCGCGCCGGACGAAGGCGCCGCGCTGGCCGAACCACGACGTTTCACCCACAGGCTCAGCAAGTCGCACAGGTCGGACGGTGACACGTAGCGGCCGTTCCACGTCGCATCGCCGCGAAAGTCGATGCGGATCTGCGGGTCGGTCTCGGCGACGGCCGGCGAGAACACCATGCGCACCGCCGTGCCCTGCGGCGGCACGCGGGCGGGATTCGCGCTGACCCAAAGCTCGGCCGAGAGCTCCGAATGCCGCCGCGACGTGCAGAGCAGGCTGTCGTCGAAATCGACCAGCGCGACGCCCGAGCCCGAGGCGTCCGCCGCGAGCGAGCCATTCGCCCGGCGGCGCGAACCGCAGAAGACGAAAGGCCGCGGCAGCGGCGTGCGATCGTATTCGATCTCGCGCAGCCAATTCCAGGCCGACTCGCGGCGGATGGCGCCGCCGTGCTCATACTCGACCGCGATGTCCACAAGATCGCCGGTGGGCGCAGCGACGCTGCCGTCGTCGCGCCATTGGGGAGGGCTGCCGGGCGTCAGGCCGACCAGGCCGAGCGCAACGTACACGTGCGCGGCGGATGGACGCAGGCGCAGGACGCTTTCGTGCTCGCGGCCGGCGAAGCAGGCGAGGAATTCGAGCGGCACGTCGCGCTGCGCGACGAGGGCATCGACGTATACGACGTGCTTTTCCCAATCGACGTGGATGCCGGGCTGGAACGGCCGCGTGCCTGCGGGCGGCGGCAGCGCCGGCGCGCTGGCGGCCGGACCGGCGGCGGCGCCAGCGGCGGGCGGCGTGGCGGGCGGGAATTGCGCGCGGCACGCC
>CAZHIE010000019.1:22377-36510 GCA_964532435.1 uncultured Planctomycetales bacterium | reverse complement strand
GCGTCACTTGAGACGGATCATGTGGGCATTGCCGATCTTGCGACGGATCATGTGGCTATTGCCGAACTTGAAACCGGGTCATGTGGGCGTTTCCGAACTAGAGACTGATCCTGTGCGCCGATTTTCTTCCGCCCCAACGGGGCAAACCAGCTTCAGCCCCGGGCAACGCCCGGGGAACCCGAAGCGCCGGGCATCAAGCCCTGAAGGGGCGCTCCAAGCGCGCGTCGTTGGAGCGCCCTTACAGGGCTTTGTGTTGTCGGCGCCCGCGAACCCAGGGCGGCTGCCCTAGGCTGAAGCTGGGCTGCACCTTCGGTGCGAATTCGCTTCATCCGCATCGACGTGAATCCGACGTGCGGCGACGTTTCTCCCGCCCACACAGTCACGGACCCTTTCCGCCCGTTTCGAGCCCGCGCCGCTGGCCGGATTTCCCGAACTCCGCTACATTCGGCGCCACGAGGCACGACCACCAGCAGAGAGGGTAGACGAATGCCGGAGATGCGAACGGAGCGCGACTCGATGGGCGAGATGCAGGTGCCCGCCGGCGCGTATTACGGCGCCCAGACGCAGCGGGCGGTGCTCAATTTCCCCGTGTCGGGATATCGGTTCGGCCGGCGTTTCATCCGGGCGCTCGGGCTGCTCAAGTACGCCGGCGCGATGGCCAACGAATCGCTCGGCAAGCTCGACCACAAGATCGCCAACTGGATCAAGCAAGCTGCCCGCGAGGTCATCGACGGCAAGCACGACGACCAGTTCGTCATCGACATCTTCCAGACCGGCTCGGGCACCAGCACCAACATGAACGCCAACGAGGTCATCGCCAACCGCGCGATCGAACTCGCCGGCGGAAAGATCGGCAGCAAATCGCCGGTTCATCCCAACGACCACGTCAACATGGGCCAGTCGTCCAACGACGTGATCCCGTCGGCCATGCACATCTCCGTCGTCGAGGCCATCCACGGCGACCTGATGCCGTCGCTGCACAAGCTGCACGCGGGGCTCGAGGCCAAGGCGGCCGAGTTTGACAAAATCGTCAAGATCGGCCGCACGCACCTGATGGACGCCACGCCGATCCGCCTGGGCCAGGAATTCAGCGGCTTTGCGGCCCAGATTTCGCACTGCGACCGCCGCCTGCTGCACAAGGTCATGGCGCTGCGCGAGCTGCCGATCGGCGGGACGGCCGTCGGCACGGGCATCAACACGCACCCCGAATTCGCGGCCCGCGTCTGCAAGATTCTCGACCACGAGACGCGCGAGGGATTTTTCGAGACCAAGAACCACTTCGAGGCGCAGGCGACCAAGGACGCCCTGCTGGAGGCGTCCGGCACGATCCGCAGCGTCGCCATCGCCCTGTTCAAGATCGCCAACGACATCCGCTGGCTCGGCAGCGGCCCGCGCTGCGGCATCGGCGAGTTGCTGCTGCCCGAGACGCAGCCCGGCAGCTCGATCATGCCCGGCAAGGTCAACCCGGTGATTTGCGAAGCCGTGCTGCAGACCTGCTGCCACGTGTATGGCGCGGACGAGGCCACCACGTTCGCCGGTGCCACGCTCGGCAACTTCGACCTGCACGTCGGCATGCCGGTCATCACGTACAACCTGCTCGAATCGATCCGCCTGCTCGGCAACGTAGCGGGCGTGTTCCACGAGAAGTGCATCGCGGGCCTGCGCGTGAACGAAAAGCGCTGCGCAGAGCTGATCGATCAGTCGCTCGCCATGTGTACGAGCCTCGCGCCGCTCATCGGCTACGACAAGGCCGCCGCGATCGCCAAGGAGGCCTACGAAACCGGCAAGACCGTGCGGCAGGTGGCGACGGAGAAACGCGTGTTGCCGGAAAAAGAGCTGGCCGCCGCGCTCGATCCGTTCTCGATGACGATGCCCAGCGACAAGGTGCTGCCGGTTTCAGCCTGATGCCGCCGGCGGAGCAGCGCCAGGCCGCGCCAATGTCGCGGCGAACGCCACGCCCTCCCGCAGGCTTTCGCCATGCGTCGCAAAGCGCAGTCCGTCGCGCAGATCGGGCGTGATCGCCCGTCCGCCCAGCAGCAGCGCCGCGCCCACGCTCGCCGCCGCGGCGCGCACGTGCTCCAGCTCCGCGGCGAAGATCTCTGCGTGCGTGATCCACGAGACGCTGATCCACACCACCCGCGGCCGGCGGCAGCGCACGGCCGCGGCGATCGACTCGCCGGGCAGTTCCGCGCCGTACGACTCCGCGTTCCAGCCCGCTTCGCGCAGCGCCAGCGCGATCATCGCGCTGGGCAACGCATACGGATCGCCCGTCAGCGTGCCGCCGATCGCCAGCGCTCCGTCAACCGGCGGCGGCGGCAGCGCCAGGCCCAGTTGAAACAGCATCCCCCGCACAATCTCGCAGGCGCGCCGCTCTTGATACACCTCCGCTTCGCCGTGCTGCCAGCGCTCGCCGAGCGCCTGCATCGCCGGGGCGATCACGTCGTCGCAGATGTCGCAGGCGCTCCGGCCGGCCAGGTATACTTCGAGCGCCAGCCGCTGGCAGAGCTCTTCATCCCCGGCGATCAGCCCATCGAGCAGGCGCTGCACGGCGCGCGTCGGCTCGCCATTTCGCGCGCTGCATGCGGCCGGGAGCCCCAGCACGTCCGGCCGGCACAGCTCGTGTCCGCGCTGGCGGAGGAATTGGATGACGGCGTAGAGCGGCACGCGGCGATGCCCGCCGGCGGTCTTGACGCAGGGCAACAGCCCCTTGTCGCACCAGCGCTTGAGCGAGGCCTCCGACGCGCCGATGGCGCGGGCTACCTGCGTGGTTGAGAGTAGCTGGTCCATCCGTCGCTCTTGTCCCGGTTTGGGTGATTATAGCCGGACCGGCGGCGGCGGACCGGACGGTTTGCGGCGGGCGGGTTGCGCCCTTCGTCTCGCGCGTCCGGGCGGGACGCCGCCGTCGACTCCCGATGTCTCGCGGAGTTGTGCATGGCGCGGCTGACAACCATTCTCTGGCTGCGAAACGACCTGCGTCTGCGCGACAATCCTGCTCTGCTCGGGGCCGCACGGGACGGCGCGGCGGTCCCGGTGTACATCCACGATCCGGACGACGGAAACCCCTGGCGGCCCGGGGCCGCTTCGCGCTGGTGGCTGCATCATTCGCTCGCCGCGCTCGACGCGGGACTGCGCCAGCGCCGCAGTCGGCTGATCCTCCGCATCGGCAAGCCGCACGTGCAGTTGCGAAGCATCATTCGAGAGACCGGCGCGACGCGAGTCTGCTGGAACGAGCGATATGAGCCGTTCGGCGCGGCGCAAGATCACGAAATCGCCTCCGCCCTGCGAGCCGACGGCGTCGACGTCGAGCCGTACGCCGGCATGCTGTTGCGCATGCCGATCGAGATGCTCGGCGCCGCGGGCCGGCCGCTGCGCATCTTCACTCCGTTCCTCCGGCGCCTGCTGGGGTCGGGCGATCCGGCCGCCCCCCGCCCGGCGCCGCGATCGATCAGCCGTCTCCCCCGTCAGCTTGAATCCGAGCGCCTGGACGACCTGAAATTGCTGCCGCACGTCGATTGGGCGGCCGGCTTGCGCCGGATGTGGCGACCGGGTGAGGCGGCGGCACAGGCGGCGTTGCGCTCGTTTCTGCGCGGCGGCGTGCGCCACTATGACGCCGACCGAAATCGGTTGTCGGCCGCTGGCACGTCCCGGCTGTCGCCGCACTTGCACTTCGGCGAGATCAGCGCGCGTACAGTCTGGGACGCAACGCGTCGCGCCGCCCGGCAAACCGCCGTCGGCGCGGCTGGCGCGAACGCGTTCCTGCGCGAGCTGGCCTGGCGCGAGTTTTCCGCACACCAGCTCCACCACTTTCCGCACATGGCTGACGAGCCGCTGCGGTGCGAGTTCGCCGCCTTTCCGTGGCGCGAGGACGACGCGGCGCTGATCGCCTGGCGGAAGGGGCGGACGGGCTATCCGCTGGTCGATGCGGCCATGCGGGAGTTGTGGTTCACGGGCTGGATGCACAATCGCGCGAGGATGGTTGCCGCGTCGTTTCTCGTGAAGCACCTTCTGTTGCCCTGGCAGGCGGGGGCGCGCTGGTTCTGGGACACGCTGGTCGACGCCGACCTCGCGAGCAATTCGCTCAACTGGCAGTGGAGCGCCGGCTGCGGCATCGACGCGGCGCCGTACTTCCGCATCTTCAATCCGGTTCGGCAAGGCGAATCGTTCGATCCCGCTGGCGAGTACGTGCGGCGCTGGGTTCCGGAGCTGGCCAAGCTACCCGACCGGGTACTGCATCATCCGTGGGACGCTCCGGCGGACGTGTTGTCCGCCGCGGGGGTGTGCCTGGGGCGCGACTACCCCGCGCCGATCGTTGCGCACGGCCCGGCCCGTGCGCGAGCGCTTGCGGCGTTTCGACAAATTCGACATCGGGACATCGCGTCGATTTGCCCGTCTCGCAGGACCGGCGTAGCATCGGCACAGACGTGACCGACGACTTCCCCCACTCCGCATCGATCGCGAGGATTCGCCCGTGCCCGCAGCGCCGCCGTTCGTCCACCTGCACGTTCACACGGAATACTCGCTGCTCGACGGCGCGTGCCGCATCCCCGACCTGATCGCGACCTGCAAGCAGATGAACATGCCGGCCGTCGCGATCACCGACCACGGCAATCTCTTCGGCGCGATCGAGTTCTACGCCGCCGCCCGTGCCGCCGGCGTCAAGCCGATCATCGGCTGCGAGATGTACCTGGCGCCCGGCGATCGCCGCGACAAGGAGTCGAAGGGGCTGCGCGAGGGTGCTTATCACCAGCTTTTGCTGGCGATGAATCAGACCGGCTATCGCAACCTGATCAAGCTGGCCAGCATCGGCTTTCTGGAGGGCTTCTACTACAAGCCGCGCATCGACAAGGCCGCGTTGCGCGAGTTTTCCGAAGGGCTGCTCTGCACCAGCACGTGCCTGGGCGGCGAGATTCCGCAGGCGCTGACGCGGGCCGACTTCGCCACCGCCAAGCGCCTGGCCGAAACCTATCTCGAAATTTTCGGGCCGGATCGCTTCTTCATCGAGCTCCAGGACCACGGCATGGAGGAGCAGAAGCAGATCAACCCGGAGCTGAACGAGCTGGCGAAGAAACTCGGCCTTGCGACGATCGCGACCAACGACGTGCATTACCTCACGCACGGCGACGTCGAGGCCCACGACGTGCTCTGCTGCATCGCGACTCGCGCGCTCGTGAAGGAGCAGGAGCGCTTCAAGTTCCCCACCGATCAGTTCTATCTCAAATCGCCGGCGGAGATGGCCGCGGCGCTGCCGGATTACCCCGAGGCGCTGTCGAACACGCTGCGCGTCGTCGAGATGTGCAATGTCGAGTTCGATTTCACGAAGCGCTATGCCCCGGTCTTCACGCCGCCGGACCAGAAGACCGCGGACGACTATCTGCGCGAGCTGGTCTACGCGGGGGCGGCATCGCGCTACGGCGAAATCTCCGACGAATTGCGCGAGCGAATCGACTACGAACTGTCCGTCATCCGCAGCAAGGGCTTTTCCGGCTATTTCCTAATCGTCTGGGACTTCGTCCGCTACGCCCGCGAAAACGGCATCCCCGCGCTCGCCCGCGGTTCCGGGTGCAGCACCGTCGTCGGTTACTGCCTCGGCATCAGCAACGTCGATCCGCTCCGCTACGGGCTCTATTTCGAGCGCTTCATGGATCCCGAGCGCGACGAAATGCCCGACATCGACGTCGACATGTGCCAGGACCGCCGCGCGCAGGTCATCGACTACGTCCGCCAGAAATACGGCCACGTCGCCCAGATCATCACGTTCGGCCGGCTCAAGGCCCGCGCCGCCATCCGCGACATCTGCCGCGCGCTCGACGTGCCGCTGGCCGAGGCCGATCGCGTCGCCAAGCTCGTGCCCGAAGAGCTGAAGATGACGATCGAAAAGGCGTTGGAGCGCGAGGCCGAGCTCCGCAAGCTCTACGACGGCGACGCCACCATCCGAAAAGTGCTCGACATCGGCCGCCGGCTCGAAGGCATGGCCCGCCACGCCTCCGTCCACGCGGCCGGCGTCGTCATCGCCGATCAGCCGCTGGACACGCTCGTGCCCCTGCACAAGCCGGCCGACTCTCCCGACATCACGACGCAGTTCGAAGGCCCGACCGTCGAAAAGGTCGGCCTGCTCAAGATGGACCTGCTCGGCCTGCGCACGCTCTCGCAGATCGACCTCTGCCGCCGGCTGGTCGAGCGGCATCACGGCCAGCGCATCGACCTCGAGCGGCTCGACCTGACCGATCAACGCGTCTACGAGATCCTGGCGCGCGGCGAAACACGCGGCATCTTCCAGTTCGAGTCCGGCGGCATGCGCGACGTGCTCATGAAAATGAAACCCAATCGCATCGAAGACCTCATCGCCGCCAACGCCCTCTTTCGCCCCGGACCGATGGAGTACATCGACGAATACGTCGCCCGCAAGCACGGCCGCAAGGGCTGGACCACGCCGCACCCGGCCATGACCGAGGTCTTGCAGGAAACTTACGGCATCATGGTGTATCAGGAGCAGGTCTCGCGGCTGGTCAATCGCCTGGGCGACGTCCCGCTCCGCCGCGCGTTCCGCCTCGCCAAGGCGATCAGCAAGAAAAAGACGAGCGACATCGACAAGGAGCGCGGCCCGTTCATCGAAGGGGCGGTGCGCAACGGCGTGCGCAAGGAAGTCGCCGAGCAGATCTTCGAGGACGTGCTGAAATTCGGCGGCTACGCCTTCAACAAGGCGCACAGCACCGGCTACGCCGTCGTCGCGTTTCAGACCGCGTACCTCAAGACGTATTACCCCGTCGAGTTCATGGCCGCGCTGCTTACGTATGAAAGCGGCAACACCGACAAGATCGCCGAGTACATCGACGAATGCCGCCGGCTGCGCCTGCCCGACGGCGGCGTCGGCGTCGCCGTCACGCCGCCCGACGTCAACGAGAGCGACGAAGCGTTCACGGTCGTCTATGCCGAAGCCGGGGTCGCCGCATCGGCCCCGCGCGGAGAATCGAAGACTGGCCGCGGCAACGGCAAGACCCGCGGGCCGGTGATCCGCTTCGGCTTGGGGGCGATCTCCGGCCTCGGGCACAAGGCCGTCGAGGCGATTCGCTCCGCGCGCCAGGCCGGCCGCTTTCGCGATCTGTTTGAGTTCTGCGAGCGCGTCGACCTGACGGCGGTGAACAAGTCGGTCGTCGAAGCGCTCGTCAAAGCCGGCGCGTTCGACAGCACCGGCGCCGTCCGCCGCGCGCTGATGAATTGCGTGGAAAAGGCCATCGAGCTGGGCCAGGAGGCGCAGCGCGACCGCCGCGCCGGGCAGATGAGCATGTTCGGCGGATTCGAGGCCGCCGCGCCGCCGCCGCCCCCGCCGATCGGCACCGAGGAATGGAGCGACGCCGAAATGCTCCAATACGAGAAGGCCACGCTCGGTTTCTACATCACCAAGCACCCGCTCACGCAGTTCGCCGACGTGATCGAACGACTCGGAACCACCAGCACCGCCGGCCTGTCGCAGCTCGCCGACGGCCAGCGCATCATCCTTGGCGGATTGATCTCGCGCGTGCGGCAGGTGCCGATCAAGACCGGCCGCAGCGCGGGGAAGAAGATGCTCATCGCCGTGCTGGAGGATTTTGTCGGCTCGGTCGAGCTGATCGTCTTCCCGGATCAGTTGGAGGCGATGCAGCCGCTGCTCAAGCCCGACGCGGTGGTCTTTATCGAGGGCGGCTGCGACCGCCGGCGCGAGGAGCCGTGCGTCCGCGTGCTGCGCGTGATCCCGATCGATCGCGCGCGGCATGAGTTGGCCCGCGGGCTGATCGTGCGGCTGCAATCGACCGGCGGCGAGCTGGCCGGCCTGCCGGCGCTGCACGAGCTTTGCCGCGCCAGCAAGGGCGCCTGTCCGCTGATGCTGCAAGTGGGGCTGGGCGACGGTGTGACCGCGACGATTCGCGCCCGCGACGGCGGCTCGGTCGATCCGTCGGCCGAGTTCCTGCGCCGGGCCGAATCGGTCGTCGGCCCGGGCAACCTTTTCTTCGAGGGCGCCCGCGGCCTGATCGCGGCGGGCGTGTAGCGTCGGACCTCCGCGTCCGACGGCGGCAAGGAGCGAATTTCGAATAGCGAACAGCGAGTTTCGAAGGCCGCGTGCCGCACGCCTCCGACTCGCTACTCGCTATTCGCGATTCATCCCTTACACTTCCGTCGCGAATGCCGAATCGCGAACAACGAATTGCAGCCCGTTCGTAGGTGGTTTCCTCGCTACGCCGCGCGTCCGCAACTCGCTCTTCGCTCTTCGCAATTCGCGATTCGCCGGAGTGCCCGATGTTCGAGCCGTTGCCGCCGAGTTTCAGCTTTCCCGAGGCCGAGAAGCGCACTCTCGCGTTCTGGGCCGAGCATGACGTGTTCCACGAGTCCATCCGCCGCCGGGCGGATGCGCCGCGCTTCGTGTTCTACGAAGGTCCGCCGACCGCCAACGGCATGCCGCATCCCGGCCACTGCCTGACCCGCGTGATGAAGGACATCTTTCCGCGCTACCAGAGCATGTGTGGCCGGCTGGTCGAGCGCAAGGGCGGCTGGGACACGCACGGCCTGCCGGTGGAGCGCGAGGTCTGCCGCGAGCTGGGTCTGAAGACCAAGCAGGACATCGAGGCGTACGGCGTCGAGAAGTTCAACCTCAAGTGCATCCAGTCGGTGTTCCGCTACACGCGCGAATGGGAGGAGATGACGCGCCGGCTGGCCTACTGGGTGGACCTTAAGGACGCCTACGTCACGTATCACCAGTCGTACGTGGAGAGCGTTTGGTGGAGCCTCAAGACGCTTTTCGAGCGCGGCGTGCTGTATCAGGGGCATAAGGTCGTGTGGTGGTGGGCGCAGGGCGGCACGGCGCTGAGCAGCGGGGAGGTGGGGGAGGGGTATCGCACGGTCGATGACCCGAGCGTGTTTGTGAAGTTTCCGGTGATTCCCGATGGAGAGGTAGATCGCAATGGAATTTGGGACGCTGTGCAGCGGGTCGCACGCCGTGACAGCACTCTCGACGTTACCGATGACACCGCTATTACTGACGTCCTGTCGCTCGGAGAGATGTTGGTCGATCCTACGCTCCATTGGGTCGGTGATTTCGAATCACCGCGCGAGTTCGCCGCATTTCTGCGCGATCGCGGTGAAGCGTTTGTTCGGAAACTCGCCGCGCCGCGCTCCCTGCTCGTGTGGACTACCACGCCATGGACCCTGGTCAGCAACCACTTTTCGGCGGTAAACCCGGATCTGGAATACGTGCTTGCGTACGACGCGGCGGGGGATGAATCTGTTTTCGTCGCCGTGGCGCTCGTCGACGAGATCGGGAGAAAGATCAAGCGAGAACTCGAAGTCCTCGGGCGGTGTAAAGGCTCCGATCTCATCGGGCTGAGGTATCTGCCGCCGTTCCCGGACGTGTACTACACACGAGGCATTACAGACTTCCCCTCACTGCCCACGGCTGCACACCTCTGGGACGGCACGGATGCGCCGATCGGCGAGTTGCAGGCATACAAACAAGAGGGCGGCACGGAACCGATCGGCTGGCGCGTAACGGCGGCCGACTTCGTGACGATTGACAGCGGGACGGGACTGGTCCACGAAGCGCCAGCCTTCGGCGAAGTCGATTTCGCTCTACTTCAGAAGGAGCGTGAGCGCTTCGAAGATCGAGCCGTCTTGCCGGTGCTCTGCGCCGTCGCCCCCGACGGCACATTCAACGCCGACGCCCCCGAGCGCTACCGCGGCCGTTGGGTCAAGGAATGCGACAAGGACATCATCCGCGAGCTGCGCGACGAGCGCAAGACGCCCTGGGGCACTCCGCTGCTCTACCATCAGGAGCAGTACCGCCACGATTATCCCTTCTGCCCGCAGGCGCCGGATGATCCGCTGATCCAGTACGCCCGCAAGAGCTGGTTCGTCCGCACGTCGGCGTGCAAGGACGAGTTTCTCAAGAACAACGCCGCGATCAACTGGCTCCCCGAGCACATCAAGGAAGGCCGCTTCGGCGATTTTCTGCGCAACAACGTCGATTGGGCGCTCTCGCGCGAGCGCTACTGGGGCACGCCGCTGCCGATCTGGGTGTGCGAGAAGTCCGGAAGAATGGAAGCGATCGGGTCGTTCGCCGAATTGCAGTCGAAACCCGGCGCGACCGATGGCGGGTATTGGGAATCCAAGGTCGCCGAGCACAAGGGCGAAGAGTTTCCCGAACACCTGCGCGTCCACAAACCCTACATCGACGAATGGACCTACGACAGCCCATTCTCGCCCGGCGCCCGCATGCGGCGCGTGCCGGAGGTCATCGATTGCTGGTGGGACGCCGGCAGCATGCCCTTCGCGCAGTGGGGATTTCCCCATGCTGAAGGCAGCATTGATAGATTTGCGAAACGTTTTCCGGCCGATTTCATTTCAGAAGCAATCGACCAGACGCGCGGGTGGTTTTACGCGCTCCTGGCGATCAATACGCTTCTGTTTCGCCCAAAATCCGACGCCATTCACAACGCGCTCTGGACGCTGGAAGCGCCTTACCCCCTCCCCTTCCGCACCTGCATCGTCCTCGGCCACATGATGGGCGAAGACGGCAACAAGATGTCCAAGAAGCTCCGCAACTACAAGGAGCCGACCTACATCTTCGACACGCTCGGCGCCGACGCCATGCGCTGGTATTTCCTCAGCGCCCAGGCGCCCTGGACCACCACGCGCTTCGCCGAATCCGCCATCCGCGACAGCCAGCGCGAATTCCTCGTCAAGCTCTACAACGTGCTCAGCTTCTTCACCATCTACGCCAGCATCGACGGCTTCGACCCGCGCCGCCGCGACGAGCCCGGCAACCCGATGGCCTGGCGTCCGACCGAGCAGCGCGGCGAACTCGACCGCTGGATCGTCACAGAGCTGCGCCGCACCGTCGCCGCGGTCGGCGCGTCGATGGATCGCTTCGAGAATTACCCCGCCGCCCAGCGCCTCAACGAATTCGTCGACGCGCTCAGCAACTGGTACGTCCGCCGCAGCCGCGATCGCTTCTGGCGGCCCGTGGGCAGCGCCTCCGATCAGGACAAATGGGACGCATACCACACGCTCTACGGCTGCCTGCGCGTGTTCAGCCGCCTCATCGCGCCGTTCGTTCCGTTCTTCGCCGAGACGATCCACCAGCGCCTGCGCGTGCCGGATGATCCGATCTCCGTCCACCTGTGCGATTTCCCCACAACGGACGACGTCACGTTCAGCGACGATTCGCTGGCCGACACGATGGACACCGTCCGCGAGTTGGTCGCCCTCGGCCGCGCCGCCCGCACGACCGCGAAACTCAAGGTGCGGCAGCCGCTGGCGCTCGTCGAGATCGTCCTCGCGCGGACCGAGCACGCCGACGCGATAGGCCAGCACGCCGCGCTCGTCGCCGAAGAGCTGAACGTCAAACAGGTCGAATTCACGACCGACGCCGATCACTACGTCACGTACAAGGTGGTGCCCAATTTCAAGGCGATCGGCGCCAAGTACCGCGAGCTCGTGCCGAAGATCAAGGAAGCGCTCGCCGCAATCGCCGACGCGGGCGCCGCGCGCCGCACGCTGCTGGCCGAGGGCGCGCTGCCGCTGCCCATCGCCGGCCAGGAGCTGCGCCTCACCAACGAAGAGGTCGAAATCCGGCTCGAAGCGCGGCCGGGCTGGGCCGCGGCGCAGGGCCGCGCCGGCGTCGTCGTGCTCAAGACCGAGCTGACGCCGGATCTGCTCGACGAGGGGCTGATCCGCGAATTCGTGCATCATGTGCAGGCCGCCCGCAAGGACCAGCAGCTCGCCTACGAAGCCCGCATCGCCGTCTACGTCGACGCGCCGGCCGAGCTGCTCGACGTGCTGCGGCGCTACGAGCCGACCATCGCGGCCGAGTGCCTCTGCTCGAAAGTGATCTACGGCCCGCTCGCTCCGGACGTCGCGGCGGAGGAAATCCGCGTCGAGCAGCACACGGCCAGGCTTGCAGTTGTCGCAAACGTCGAATAGCGAATTGCGAATAGCGAATTTCGGGAAGCCCCCGGCGCGCAACTCCGTAATTCGTTCTTCGCTATTCGCTATTCGCTACTTCTTCAGAAACTCCCCGATGCCCGTCCGAGATTCCGCCGTCAGCCGCATCGACGCGTTCAGATTTCGCGCCTCCTGAACCGCGTCCGCGTGTTGCAGGTTTCGAATTCGGTTCATCAGCGATTTCGTATTCGCCAGCGCCTGCGGCGGATACGCCGCAAACATCGTCGCGTAATGCCGCACACGCGCCATCAGCTCGCCGTCGCTCGTCGCCTCGTTCGCCAGCCCCAGCGCCACCGCCTGCGCCGCGGTCAGCGACTCGCCCGTCAATAGCAACCACTTCGCGTGCCGCTCGCCGACCAGCCGCCGCAGATACGTCATCACGATCGCCGCCACCAGCCCGCGCTTGATCTCCGGATAGCCGATCCGCCCGCTTTCGCCACAAACAACAATGTCGCACACGCTCACCAGCCCGGCCCCGCCGGCGACGGCCGGCCCCTGCACCGCCGCAATCACCGGCTTCGACAGGTTGTCGACCGTTTCAAAGAGCGCCAGCAGCGCGGATGCGTCGTGCTCGGCCTGGTCGGCCGTCGTCTGCGCAACTTCCCGCAGGTCGAGACCGGCGCAAAACGCCGGCCCCGCCGCGGCCAGGATCACGCTGCGAACGGACGTGTCCGCGTCGGCCTGCCGCAGCGCCGCCGTAAGCTCCGCGATCAGCGCGCGCGACAGCGCGTTTCGGCTTTCCGGGCGGTTCAACGTCAGCGTGACGGCCGAGCCGTCGGACGCGATGAGCAGGTGGCTGGACATCGGCGGACTCCCGTAAGTGGATCGACTCGCGGCACGCGCGTCAGCATAGCCGTCCCGCGCGGCGCGCCAAACACCGCGCCGCGCCGGAAGCCGCGAGACTGGGCCACCAGATTGCGCCGCCTCGCCCGCGCCTGCGCAAGGTATGATGCCCGCCATGCCGGAAATCACGCCCTTTCCGGGCGAATTGCCGCCCGCCGCCGCCCCGGCTCTCGAAGTCGTCCAGACGCTCCGCGCCGCCGGCCATCACGCGCTGCTCGCCGGCGGTTGCGTACGCGACCTGCTGCGCGGCCAGCCACCGGAAGATTACGACGTGGCCACCGATGCCCCGCCGCCGCGCGTTCAGAATCTCTTTCGCCCAACGCGGCTCGTCGGCGCGGCGTTCGGAGTGGTGCTGGTCAAGCGGCGAGACACGTGGGTGGAGGTCGCCACGTTTCGCGCCGATGGACCGTACGAAGACGGCCGGCGGCCGGTGCACGTCCACTTCTGCGACGCGCGCCGCGATGCGCAGCGCCGCGATTTCACGATCAACGGGATGTTCCTCGACCCCGCCGGCCGCGAGATCATCGACTACGTCGACGGCCAGCGCGACCTGACCGCCCGGCTCGTCCGCGCCATCGGCGACCCCGCGGAGCGCTTTGAAGAAGATCACCTGCGCATCCTGCGCGCCGCGCGTTTCGCCGCGCGCCTCGGTTTCGAAGTCGAGCCGCAAACGCTCGCCGCGATGCGCCTCATGGCCGACCGGCTGGAGCGCGTCGCCGCCGAACGCGTCCGCGAAGAGCTGGAAAAAATGCTCTGCCGCGCCGGCCGCACGCACGGCTGGCGGCTCATGCGCCAGGCCGGCCTGCTGCCGCACCTCTGGGCGGGCAGCGCATGGACCGCCGCGCAGGCGGAGCGCGTCGAGGCCCTGCTCGATCGGCTGCCTGAACGAGTCGAGTTCGAGCTTGTCTTCTCGCTGCTGCTGCACGATCGCGCGCCGGCGGAGCTTCACGAAGCGGCGCGGCGCCTCACGCTTTCCAACGAGCAGCGCGAAGCCGCCGCGTGGATCGTCGAACGGCAGGCCGCGCTGGACGATCCCGCCCGGCCGAGCCTCGCCGAGTTGAAACGCTGCATGGCGCATCCGGCGTTCGCGTCGCTGCGCATGCTCGCGGCCGCCCGCCACGGCGACGCGCCCGACGGCCCTGCGCACACGGCCGCGCTGGCAACGCGGCTCGCGTCGATCCCGCCGGATTCGATCGCGCCGCGGCCGCTGGTCGGCGGCGCCGACCTCGAGCGGCGCCGCGTGCCGCACGGCCCGATTTACGCCCGCATTCTCGAACAGCTGTATACGCGGCAACTCGACGACGAGCTGCGCACGCGCGA
>CAZHIE010000019.1:14576-22277 GCA_964532435.1 uncultured Planctomycetales bacterium | reverse complement strand
TTCGCTCTTCCCCCCGGTCACTCTCTCGTCTCAGCCGCACAAACAGCGCCACCGCCACCGCGCAAAGCCCGACCGCGATCGCGAACGACCACGCGCCGATCATCGCAAACGCAAACGTGCCGACAAACGGCATGATGATGCCGCGGAAGCCCGTCAGCGCCACGTGCGTGCCCATGTACAGGTCGCTGTCGCGCTCGCTGGCGAAGTGCAGGTGCCCGAGGTTCCACGCGATCGCGCCGCCGCCCATCCCCGCCCCGCCTGCCACGCGCGCGGCATACAGTAGCGTCAGCCCCGCCGTCGCGCCCCACGCCGCGCCGCCGCTCAGAAACGCCCACATGCTCAGCCCGATCAGCGAGAAGCTGATCAGCCAGACCACGCTGTTGATTACGCGAAATTGCAGCACGCCCACCCGGTCGAACAGCCGCGACCAGTATCGGATCGTCACCAGCGCGACCGCCGTGCGGATCAGGTCCATCGCCAGGCTCGACTCGAAATAGCCGAAGTGCAGCCGCTTCGTAATCACCACCAGCACGACCGGATCGATCATGAAATTCGCCGATCCGAGGAAGTATTGCGCCGTGCAATAGCGCGCATAGGCGCGGTCCGTCCGCAGGATCGCCAGCGATTCGCGAATGCCCTGTGCCAAACTCCCCAACCCGCCGCCGGCGCCCAGTCGCCGCCGATGCTCGCGCCGCTCACGCCGCTCGTTTCGCACGCGCAGTCGCCGCATCGGCAGCAGCGACAACGCACCGACCGCCGACACCACCGGATACACCACGCGGTACAGGGCCGGATTGTTGTCGAAGATCGTCCCGCTCGTCGCGCTCGCCAGCAGCAGCCCGGCAATCTGGATGCGTTGAATTCGGCCGGCAATCTGGGCCCGCTGCGGCCCCGGATAGTTCGCCCGCCACAGCGAGCTGCGCAGCGTCACAATGCCCGAAAGGAAGATGCGCGAAACCGCCACCTGCCCAGCGAAAATCCAGCCGCCCGCCTCCCCCCACGACGCCGGCGTCAGCGCCACCGACGCCGCGCTCATCACCGAACACGCCGCAAAAAGCAGGTACAGCCGCACCTTCGGCCGCCCGCGAATCACCACGCCGAACACCAGGCTCAGCACGTGTGCGAGCATCGGCGTGGCGAACACGGTCGAGACCAGCAGCTCCGATCCGTGAAACGTCTTGGATACGACGATGCCCGAGAATTGACCGTCGATCAGCGCCGCAAAAAACGACCAGAGGCTGATGTGCCGCAACTCGGTCAGATACGCCGGCCGCGACATCCGCGGAACACCGTCGACGCCCAGGATGCCGGCCGCGAGGCGCATCGGGGCATGATACGACACTTCGCGACGCGGGTCTTTCCGACTCCGCGGTTCGTGGTCCGAAGCACGCGCGTCCTCGCGCGGGTTTCTTCGGAGACTGAGAAGACCCGCCTGGGAACAGGCGGGCTCGAAACAGAGGGCGCGGTCCGCTACGTCGCCAACTGCGCGATCTCGTCCATCAGAATCTTCGCAAGCTCATCCTTGCTCCGCCGCCCGAGCGCCTTCCACGCACGCCCGCGCACAAGCAGCGCGGCCCGATTGTCGCTCGCGCCGATCGCGCTCGGCCAATTCAGGACGATCGCGTCGAGCCGCTTGCGCTCCAGTTTCTCGGCCGCGCGGGCACGCCCAGCGCGATCTTCGAGCGCAAAGCCGACGACGACCTGGCCCGGTCGTCGCCGGCGCGAAAGCTCCGCCAGAATGTCCGCCGTCGGCCGCAGCCGCAGCGTCAGCGCCCGCCCCGCTTTCTTCAGCTTCACGCCGGAGCGCTCCGCCGGCGCATAGTCCGCCACCGCCGCCGCCATGATGAGCACGTCGTGCCGCGGCCAGGCGAGACGACACGCCGCGAGCATTTCCGTGGCCGAGACGACGGAGATCGCCCGCACGCCGACGGGCGGCACGAGCGCGACCGGGCCGTGAATCAGCGTCACGCGGTGTCCGCGCGCCAACGCGGCCGCCGCCAGGGCGAAACCCATTTTTCCGCTGGAGTCGTTCGAGAGAAACCGCACGGGGTCGATGTATTCGCGCGTCGGGCCGGCGGTGATGAGGATTCGGCGCTTGCCGTCGCCGGCGGCGCGGCGGGACATTACGCCCGGCTCCGCGAGCGCGGCGGGCTCTTGCGCAATTGCTCGGACACGAGCGCAAATAGCGAGTCGGGCTCGGACATGCGTCCCGCGCCGACCTGCCGGCACGCCAGCCAGCCCGCGTCCGGACCGGCCATCAACACGCCGGCCTCGCGCAGAAACGCGACATTGCGCTGCACCGCGGCGTGCTCCCACATGCGCGTGTTCATCGCCGGCGCCAGCAGCACCGGGCACGCCGCGCCAAGCAGCAGCGCGCTGACGAGGTCGTCGGCCACGCCCGCGGCCAGCTTGCCGATGACGTTCGCCGTCGCCGGCGCGACGATGATCAGATCGGCCGTCTCGCTGAGCTTGAGATGTTGGATGTCGGCCGACTCGGCCGAGGCCCATGCGGAAGTGAACACCGGACGCGCGGTCAGCGCTCGAAACGTCAGCGGCCCGATGAATCGCCGCGCGTTCCGCGTCATGGCGACCGTTACGCCGCAGCCGCCCTGCACCAGCGCCGACACCAGCGCCGCCGCCTTGTACGCGGCGATGCCGCCGCAGACGCAGACCACCGCCTCGTAGCCGGCCAGATCGGCCGCGCCGCCGGCGTTTGCGCCAGGCGATCGGCGCGCGTCAGCGTTTGGGGGTTGTCGGCGGGGCAATGCCGGACGCCTCGTAGTCGATGCCGAGCTTGTCCTGCAGAATCTCTTCGAGCACGATTTCGATTTCGGTGCGCCCGGCGCCGTCCACAAAGGGCCGCGCCCCGCGCATCAGCTCAAGCCAGCGCTTCTGAATCAGCGCCGTGAGCTTGAAGCGGCCGCCCACCTTGTCGATCAGTTCGTCGTTTTTCAGCGCTTCGATCATTCTCGCTGTCGCCTCGCGTGTGTGCCGGCGTCGCCCGTCAGCCCCGCCATTCAGCCCGCCGTGTCGCCGGCCTGTCTCGAAACGATATCGAGTATCCGCCGCACGGAATCCTCCAGTATATCATTCGTGATGATATGCGGATAGACCCCCGAGGAACGCGCAAACGCGATCTCGCCGTCCGCCTCGGCCAGCCGTTTCTGCTGGAGCGCTTCCGATTCCGTGTTTCTCCCCTCCAGCCGGGCCTTCAGCGTTTCCATGGTGGGCGGAAGAATGAAAAACCGCAGCGAATCCGGCATCTTTTCGGCCACCTGCGCCGCGCCCTGCACGTCGATCTCCAGGACGATGTACTCGCCCGCCGCGACCGCCTGCTCGATCGGCCGCCGCGGCGTGCCATAGCATTGCCCCAGATATTCCGCGTGCTCCAGAAGCTCCCCGGTGTCGCGCAGGCGGGCGAATTCCTCGCGCGAAATGAAGCGGTAGTGAACGCCGTCGACCTCGTGAGCCCGGCGGGCGCGCGTCGTGACGGAGACCGACCAGCGCGACGGCCGCAGCCGCTTGAGCAGTTCGTCGCAGATCGACGTCTTGCCCGCGCCCGAAGGGCCGCTGATCACGATGAGCTTGCCGCGGTTCGCGCTCGCCATGCGGCGGATTATGCTGTCGCCGTCGCGCGGCTTCCAGCCGGCGCCCGGGATAAGGCTGGGGATGAAGGATGTGCGATGGGGGGCAGCGACAATGGGGACCGGCGACGATGGGGGGCCGGCCTCCGGGCGGTCTCTTTGATGGCAGCACCCGCCTCCCACTGCGAAGGCATCGGGAATGGGAATGGCGAATGAGGTATTGGGAACCAGCAAAGGCGGTATTCCGGCGCCCGGCCGGTCTCCCTGAAGGTGATGTTCGATGAGCACCGACACGGCTGGCGCCGCCAACCCTCCCGCGCCAAGCAACAGCGCCCCGCGCACGCCGTCCTCGCGCGGCGCCGCCATCGAAGCCATTCGCGCCGCCCTCTCCGGCGAGCGCTTCGCCGCGCGGACGCTTCGCGCGCTCTCCGAATCCGACGCACTCGCATCGCGCGACCTCGCGCTCGCTACGGAGATCGCGCTCGGCGCCGTCCGCCACGTCCACATCATCGATCGCATCCTCGCCGCCGTCGGACGCTACGAGCGCCGCCGCGTCACGGTCGAACTTCGCGCCGCGCTCTACGCCGGCGTGTACCAGATTCTCTGGATGGACCGCGTCCCCGTCGCCGCCGCCGTCGATGAGACCGTCCGCGCGGCCCGCGCGCTCGCCGGCCGCCGCGCCGCCGGGCTGGTCAACGCGCTGCTCCGAGCGGTCGCACGCGCGCTCGTCGCGCGCCGCACAGCCTGGGAACGCCTCAATCCCACGCACGTCCGCGTCGATTGGGACGCTGCCGTCGCACTGAGCGTCCCATTCGCGCCCGCGGCGGTAATCCCTGGCGAGGCGCCCGGCAATGCGCGACTCTGCCAGCACCTCGCCGCGATCACGGGCGAAACCGAGGCCCGCTTCCGAACGCTCGCACAGAGATTCGGCGTCGATCGCGCCGAACGCATCGCCTGGGCAGCCCAGGCCCGGCCGGCCATGCGCCTCCATCGCAACACGCTGCGCGTCTCGGCCGAACAGTTTCGCGCGGCGCTTGCCGAATTCGGCGTCGACGCGGGTAGTTGTCAGGACGACTGGGCCGCGCTGCCCGCCGGCGCTTCGATAGCGGAGTTTCCGCTGCTGAAGACGGGCGGCGCATTTGTTCAGGATTCCACGGCCCACGAAGCCGCGCTGGCGGTCGAGGCACGGCCGGGACAGCGCGTGCTTGATCTCTGCGCCGCGCCGGGCGGCAAGGCGCTGGCGCTGGCGCTGGCGATGCGCGACCGGGGCGAGATTCTGGCGTGCGACGTTTCCGACGCACGCCTGGCGCTCGTCAACCAGAACGCGGCGCGGCTCGGCCTTTCGTGCATCCGCACGATCGCCTGGGATGCGACCCAGCCCGTTTCGCCCGAGATCGGCTTGTTCGACGCCGTGCTCGTCGATGCGCCGTGCTCCAACAGCGGCGTGATCGCGCGCCGGCCCGAGGCCCGCTTCGACAAGAAGGGCCGCGACCTCGGCGAACTCGCGCAGCTTCAAGCGCGACTGCTCGATGCGGCCGCCGCGCGTGTGGCGCCGGCCGGCCGGCTCGTCTACAGCACGTGCAGCATCGAGCCGGAAGAGAACGAGCAGGCCCTCGCGACCTTCGCCCAGCGCCACGCCGGCTGGCGCGTCGTCAGCGCCCGCCTGACGCTGCCGGAGTGGGGGGCCTCGCCGGCCGAGTGGCGCGACGGCGGTTTCGTGGCGATATTGGATCGGGATTCCGGGAATCCGGCCTAGTCGCCGCGCGTCCGCGCGGCAAATCGCCGATACCCGTGCGCGCCGATCGGCGGCACAATGCGCGCGGCCGGATGATCGTGAGCCCGCGTTCCGCAGCGAGGATACGAATGCGTTACGTGATGACGGCGTTGCGTCGAAAGGCGCGGTCCGCTCCCGGTGCGGCGTTGCTGCTGCTCGTCTCGCTCGCGGCCCAACCGGTCGCGGCGCAGGAGAGCGCTCCGGCGTCCACGCCGGCGGGCCGGAAACTGCTGCGGCTCAATGACATCTTCGGCCCTGGGCGGCGCGTGGATTTCAGCGGCAACGTGCCCGGCGGTCTGCGCTGGCTGCCCGATGGCGAGCACTACCTGCAATCGCGCGATGGCGGATTGCAGCGCGTCGAGGCGCTGACCGACAAATCCGAGCCGGCCTACAACCGCGACGCCATGCTCGCGGCGCTGCGCGCCACCGGCGATTTCAAGGACAGCGAAGCGCCGCGCGCGCCCGAATTCTCCGAAGACCGTTCGTCTGTTCTGATTTCCGTCCGCGGCGGCCTCTATCACTACCGCGTCGGCGGAGCGGCCCGCAAGCTGCCCGGAGACGGCGAGCGCCGGCTTCAGAGCTTTAGTCCGCGCGGCGGCTTCGTCGCCTTCGTTCGCAACAACGACCTGTACACGATCGACGCGCGCGACGGCGCCGTCCGGCAATTGACGAAGGACGGCGCCGAGACGCGCATGAACGGCGCGCTCGACTGGGTCTATTACGAGGAACTCTACAACCGCAGTTGGCGCGGCTACTGGTGGCGCGACGACGACGCATTCCTCGCATTCTTCCAGACCGACAACACCCGCGTCCCGCTCGTCAGCATCACCGCTTCGGAGCCGCGCTATCCACGCGTCGAGAAACAACGCTACCCCAAGCCCGGAGATCCCAATCCGCTCGTTCGTCTCGGCGTCGTGCGGCCGGCCGGCGGCCCGATCGTCTGGGCGCGGCTCGACTCCTATGGCGACGATTTCCTTATCTCCAACGTGAGCTGGTCGGATTCCGGCCGGCTCTTCGCGCAGGTGCAGGAACGCGAGCAGCGCTGGCTCGATCTGTGCGAGATCGATCCGGCCAGCGGCGCGGTGCGCGTCCTGTTCCGCGAGACGTCGCCCGCGTGGGTCGAGGCGATCGGCGAGCCGCGCGAACTGCGCGACGGCACATTCCTGTGGCTCAGCGAGCGCAGCGGTTTTCGCCACATTTACCACTACGCCGCCGACGGAACGCTGCTGCGCCCCGTCACCAGCGGCGACTGGGAGGTGCGCGAGCTGCACGGCGCCGACCCGGCCGGCGAATGGGTCTACTTCTCCGGCCTGCGCGACAGCCCGGTCGAGCAGCACGCCTATCGCGTCCGGCTGGCCGGCGGCGAGCCGCAGCGGCTCACCGAGCCGGGCGCTTCGCACAATGCCAGCTTCGACCCGACGTTCCGCCATTTTCTCGATCGCTTCAGCAACATCACGACGCCGACGAAGCTCCATCTGCGCGCGTCCGACGGAACGCTGGAGCGCGTGATCGACGACAACCACGTCGCGGCGCTCGACGACTACGTGCTCAGCACGCCCGAGTTGCTGCGCATCCCCGCACGCGACGGCTGGATGCTCAACGCGCTGATCCTGCGGCCGCCCGTGCTCGAGCCCGGCCGCAAGTATCCAATCATTTCGGAGACCTACGGCGGCCCGCACGCCCCGAGCGTCCACAACCGCTGGGGCGGCAGCGAGCACATGCTCGACCAGATGCTCGCGCAGAGAGGCTATATCTGCTGGGTCTGCGACCCGCGCAGCGCCAGCGGCGAGAGCGCGCTGAGCGCCTGGCAGAGCTATCAGCGGCTCGGTGTGCAGGAAACGCAGGATCTGGAAGACGGCATCGCCTGGCTCGCGCAGCAGGACTACGCCGACACGTCGCGCGTCTCGCTCAGCGGCTTCAGCTACGGCGGCTACATGACCGCCTACGCCATGACGCACAGCCAGGCGTTCTCGCTCGGCATCGCCGGCGCGCCGCCGACCGATTGGGCCTTCTACGACACAATCTACACCGAACGTTACATGCGCACCCCCGCGAACAATCCGGCCGGATACAAGCTCTCATCCGTGCTCGAAGCGGCGGGGAAGCTGCACGGACGACTGATGATCGTGCATGGCACGATGGACGACAACGTACATTTCCTCAACTCACTCCAGCTCATCGAGCGCCTGCAACAGGCCGAGAAGAAGTTCGACCTGATGATCTATCCCGACATGCGCCACGGCGTACATGGCCGGCACTGGCTGGAGCTGCGCGTCGATTACATCCTCGAACACCTCTAGCGAGGGGCGTCTTTCCGAGCCCGCGTGTCCTCACGCGGGTCTT
>CAZHIE010000019.1:0-14476 GCA_964532435.1 uncultured Planctomycetales bacterium | reverse complement strand
ACCTCGCGCCACTTCGGCTCCTGTGCGAACACCGCCTCGAAAATCGCAATCGCGTCGTCCAGCCGCCCGTTATTCGAGAGCGCCACCGCCTGCCAGAACCGCAGCTCGACGATCTCTGGGGCCATCTCCGCCGCCGCCGAATATTCGCGATCCGCCGCTTCGATGTCCTTCTTCTCCATCGCGACGTCGCCCGCGTTCATGTGAACGTAAGCGCGCTGAATCTTCACCAGCCGCCGCAATTCCTGCACCGGCTGCGGATGATCCTCCACGCGCAGGTCGAATATCCGGTCTTCCCACGGTTTGCCCGACGACTGCGCGCGCACCACCACAATCGCCGCCGACTGCCGACCGCGAATGTCCCCGCCCTCACGCTCGGCCGCTTCGAGTGCCGACAGCAGCCGCTCCGCCAGATCCCCCTGCGCCTCGCGATACGCCTCCGCCATCGCCGGCCAGACCGTGTCCTTCTCCATCAGGTTCGCCTGCACGCTGAATTGACCGGCCTCGTCCGTTACGTTGCCGGCCGCGGCAATGCAGCGCGACCCCGTGTGACCCGCCACGCGCCCTTGCGCATCGATCATCGCCACCTGCCGCAGTTCGCGCCCGTCGTCGCCGGCCAGCAACCCGCGCAGCGCATCGGGCGCGCTTCGTCCCGCCCGCATCGCCGCCAGCCCCAGCGGGCCATACGCCGGGTCGGCCATCGACTGCGTCGCGACCGCCCCGACTCCCGCTTCCGCCCACGGCACGATCGGCCCGACGCTGAACCAGTGCGACTGCACGGCCACGCCGATCTCCCCCGTGCCGGGGTCGCGCGCCACGATGGAGTACGTATGCACCGGCCGCGCGAATTTCGGCGGCGCAGCGCTCTCGGGCGGCGAAGCCTGCATGGACGCGAACAACGACAGTGCAATCGCAGGTGGCCAGATCATCGAGTATCTCCATTACGGCAGTTCCGGGTCGCCGCGCCGGTCGTCCCGCCGTGCGTATAATGGTGCGAATGGCTGAGAAACAACAACCGCCGGATTGGTTGAAATACTGTGGACCGAACTGGTTCGGCGAGCAGGACGAAAACGGCGTCGATCTGTCGCTGATTCGCGAGAATCTGCGATTGTCGCCCGAAGAGCGCCTGCTCAAGAACGACCGCATCGTGGACGGGTTGCGCGAGTTGATCGAACATGGCCGAAAAAAGCGGTGCAAGCCGCCTCCGGGCTCTCGCTGAAGTCCTGGAAAAACACGGCGTGCGGTTCATCGTAATCGGCGGACAGGCCGAAGTGCTTCTGGGCGGAGCGCGGCCGACCGCAGACGTGGACCTGTGCTATCAACGTGCGGCCGACAATCTCGATCGATTGGCGACCGCCCTGCGCGAAATCAAGCCCCGCCTCCGCGGAGCGCCGCCGGATCTCCCGTTCCGAATCGACGCCCAATCGCTCGCGTTGGGCGGGAATTTCACATTCGAGACCGATCTGGGCGACCTGGACCTGCTCGCATATGTCGAACCGCTCGGCGGGTACGAGGAGCTTTCTCGCTCGGCGACAACGGAGGAGGTCGGTGGCCTGAAACTCCGCGTCATCAGCCTCGACGACCTAATCGCAATTAAGCAACATCTCGGCAGACCCAAGGACCGCCAGGCTTTGTTGCAACTGATGGGTTTGAAGCGCATCCGTGACGAATCCGCCCGCCGCGAGTAATCTCCCCGCCGGCCGCGGCCGGTGCGCCAGCGCGTGCGCGCCGGCGTCGAATTCGTCGGGAGATGGGCGATGCGTGTGCTGTCCGGAATCCAGCCCTCGGGCGCGTTGCACCTCGGCAACTACTACGGCGCCATTCGCCAGCACCTCGAGCTCCAGCACGGCAACGAGTGCTTCTTCTTCATCGCCAATTTCCACGCGCTCACCAGCATTCAGGACGCCGCACGACTGCGGCAACTCACCACCGACGTCGCGCTCGATTATCTCGCGCTCGGGCTCGATCCGGCCAAGGCCGCGCTGTTCCGCCAGAGTGACGTGCCCGAGGTCACCGAGCTCGCCTGGATTCTCAGCACCGTCACCGGCATGGGACTGCTCGAACGCGGAACCTCTTACCGCGACAAGGTCGAAAACGGCCTGCCCGCTTCCGTCGGGCTTTTCTACTACCCCGTCCTCATGGCCGCCGACATCCTCATCTACGACAGCGACATCGTCCCCGTCGGCCGCGACCAGACACAGCATCTCGAATTCACGCGCGACATGGCCGGCTACTTCAACAACACCTACGGCAAGGCCGTCTTCAAGCTGCCCGCCGCCCGGCTCAACGAGGCCGCCGTCGTCCCCGGCACCGACGGCCGCAAGATGAGCAAGAGCTACAACAACACGATCGAGATATTCGGCGAGGCCAAACCGATCGAAAAGAAGTACAAGAGCGAGTTCAAGACCGACAGCACGCCCGTCGAAGCGCCGAAAGACCCCGACACCTGCAATCTCTTCGCCCATCTGAAGCTCATGGCCGAGCCGGACGAACTGGAAAACTGGCGCAAGCGCTACCTCGCCGGCGGCGTGGGCTATGGCGAAGTCAAGAAACGGCTCGTCGAGCTGTACGAGGCGAATTTCGGCGTCCTGCGCGAAAAACGCAAGGCGCTGGCCGCGCGACCGCGCGACGTCGAGACTATCCTCCAGGAAGGAGCACGGCGCGCCCGCGCGACCGCCGGCCGCGTGATGGAGCGCGTCCGCGACGCCTGCGGAATCGCCGTCGCGCCGCACGCGGGCGGCGCGTAAGCCCCGAAAGGAAAGTCGCCATGATGCTCGTGGATCGCGACGGCCACAGCGCCGAGCTTCGTGTGTCGCTCGCGCAACTGAAGAAAATCTACGTCGCGCTCTTCCGCCAGTTGCACGAACGCGGCGCGGCGGCCCTCGACGACATCGACGACGACGACATGCTTCTTACGATCCAGACGTATTTGCAGCGCCGCGCCCGCCAGGAGGGCGTCGACTGCACGATCCACGCCGATTGGGAGAAATTCCTCGGCATCGTCGACGCGCCGTCCTGCGCACAGCGCTTCGCCCAGCGGCGAGAGTAGCGACCGACCGATTCGTCGGCCGCGCCGATTCCCTCGCGGACGGGCGCGGCCCAGGAGCCCCGCGTGCCTTATCGCAAATCGCCGATCGTCGCCGTCTATCCCGGCTCGTTCGACCCCGTCACGCTCGGGCACATCGACATCATCCGCCGCGCCTCCACGCTCTTCAACGAGCTGGTGATCGGCGTCGGCACGAACCCCGACAAGGATCCGCTTTTCACGCAGGACGAACGCCGCGACCTGATCCTCCCCCACATCGTCGACCTGCCCAACACCCGCGCCGAATCCTACGACGGCCTGACCATCGACTTCGTCCGCCATTGCAACGGCCGCGTCCTCGTCCGCGGCATCCGCGACGTGGCCGACCTCAGCGACGAGCTTCAGCAGGCCAACGTGAACCTGCTCATCGGCGGCATCGAGACCGTCTTCATGCTCGCCAGCGATCAATACGTCCTCATCTCCAGCACGTACATCAAGCAGGTCTACGAGCTGGGCGGCGGAAATCGCGCGCGAATCGAACGCCTCGTCCCCCGCAACGTCGCCGAGGCCTTTTCCCGAAAGCTCAATGGCCGATTGGCCGACCGCCCCGCCCGCCGCCCCGCCAAACCGAGCCGCAAGCGCCGCGCCTAGCCCCCACCCGCGTCCGCCGGCTGCGAAGCCGGGTTCGGCAGCTTCCACTCCTCCAGATAGCAGCCCGCCAGCGTTCGCACCAGCTCGTCGTCGTCGCCCTTCGCCAGCCGCGTCGCCGTTTCCCCAAACGCCGACCCCTGCCGCGCCAGCAGCCGAACCGCCATCAGCCGCACCAGCCAGTGCTCATGTTTCAGACAGCCCGACGCCGCGTCCACCAATGGCTTGTCCAGCCCCGCCACCTGAAGCGCGTCCAGCGCGCGAACCCGCACCTCCCAAGACCCGGACCGCAGCGCCGCCTCCAGCGCCTGATGCATCCGCTCCGCCGGGACCGCCTCCGGCCGATACGTCAGGCGCTTCAGTGCGGCCCGCTGCTGCTCGCCGAGCAGCTCCGCCATCTGTTCGATCGCTCGGAATCGCGCCAGGTCCGACTCGCCCGACAAAGCCGCGAACAGCGCGTGCAGCGCTTCCGGCTCCACGCCGGCCGGCACGCGGTTCAGGTATGCATTGCGCAGCCGTTGCCCGCCCGGCGCCGGCTTCCACGTGCCGTCGGCCTCGCGCTGCCCGTCCAGAATCCCCGAAACCGTTACGCGCAGGAGTTGCTGCGGGGCCTGGCGCGAAACGCGCCGCACCGGTCCGACGTCGATCGTCCGGCGAATGCGCACCGACGCGCCGGGCGGAACCACGCGATACCGGTCGGCCGCGATCGTCATCGCCGCGGGAAACTCGCGCGGCTGATCGCCTTCGACCGACACCGACAGCACGACCACGGGGTTCAGCATCCCGTCGGGACCGAGCGTGATCGGAAATTTCGCCTTGTTCGTCAGCGTCAGCAGCGCCAGCCACGGTTCGCCCGGCGACGGGCTCCGATCCGCGAAATCGAGCGTCGCCTCCAGAAACGCCGACGAGTCCTGGTAAAACGTCAGCGTGTCGCGGTCGAATTCGGCCAGCGCGTCGGCGATCTGCGGCCAGCGCCGCGCGGCCGGTTGAGACGCCGTCGCCGGGCGAAGCTGCGCGATTAGCTCGGCCGCCGGGCCGGGCGGCGGCGGCGCTTCGAGTTCGTCCAGCACCTTGCGCATCTGCGATTCGTCGCCCGAATCGCGAAGGATGCGCGCAAGCTGATAGGCGGCCAGCGCGTCCTGCCGCGCGACCGGGGCTAGCGTCTTGCGCGCGTCGTCCGTGCGGTTGTTGACCGCCTGCGCCCAGCCGAGCACGCGCGCCACGAACGGATCGCCCCCCGCCCGCGCCGCCGCGCTCTCTGCCAGCATCAGCCCGCGCTGCGGCTGCGAGTCGATCGAGCAATAGAACCACGCCGCCTGCGCCACTTCGTTCACCGGCCATTCCGCCGGCTCGCGTATCGGCGCGAACCGCCGCGCCAGCAGCTCTCGCGCCCGCTGCGCCTCCTCGTTGCGGCCGGCTGTGACGAGCAGCCAGTGCAGCAACATGCCCGCCTCGGCCGCGCAGGTCGGATCGCTCGCGATGACTTCCTGCACCAGCGCGATCGCGTCGCCGTATTGCCGGCCGGCGATCCGGCTGCGCGCCAGCGCCAGTGCCCATTCGGGCGGCAGCGGCGCGCCGCTCTGCTCCGCGCGATAGACGTCCTCGGCGTGGCGGAAAAATCGCTCGGCCTGCTCGGCGAATCCGAAGTGCTGTGCCACGGCCCCCGCCGCCACGGCGGCATCGAGGCGCAACGGGCTGCTGCGAAGCACTTGCAGCGCGGCGCGCAGCCGTTCGGCCGGCGGCGCGTCCTTTGGGAGCAGCGCCAGCGCCAGCGCGGCGCCCTCGGGGCTGAAGGGGTCGAGCCGCAGCGCCTCGTCGAGTTCCGCACGCGCCTGCCGCGCGTCCAGCGACTGAAGCGCCAGCACGCCCAGGTGCGCGTGGACCAGCGCCCCCAGCGCGGGGGGCAGATCGGGGCGCGCGAGCTGCTCGCGCAGCCACGCCGCGCGGTCCTCCATTGTCTGGCGCGATTGCAGCTCGGCTTCGAGCCAGCGTGCGAACGCGCCTTCCTGCGCCGGGTCCGCCGCGACGATCTCGCGCAGCGTCCGCGCCGCTTCCGCCTCGTCGCCGCTCAGTCGGGCCAGCTCATACAGCCAGACGTATGCATCCGTCGCGCGCGGGTTCACGCGCAGTGCCGCGCGCAGCAGCGTGCGAACGTGGCGGACATCCGCCGGAGTCGCCTCGACTCCGCGCGTCAGGCCGTAGTCGCGCGCCAGATCGACCAGCAGTTCCGCCGTCGGCGCCGCGTCGCGCGGCTCGCCGGCCCACGCCGCCGCCGCCAGCGCCGCAATCGCCAGAAGCAGGATTCCACGCAATGCAGCCATTACGCTCTATGTAAAAGCGAGACAACCGAGCGTCCGCGGCCTTCGCCGGCGCGCCGCTCGCACTCCATTCGATCGGGCGATTTGCCGCGGCCGCTTCGAGAAATGTGCCGCGTCGCGGTGCTCAGCCGGCCTTGCGGCCCGCCAGCCGGCGTTCCTTGGCGCGGCGCTTGATGCGCTGGCGGTTCTTGCGGTGTTTGTGCGCGGCGACCTTCGTCTTCTTGTTCATGGCGGCGGTTCTCCGATGCGTTGCGCAGCGCGCGAAATCGAGCGCGCCGCCGAACGGAGTAGCCTACCCTCAACCGTCGGCCGGTTCCAGAACCGCCGTCATCGACCCGCGACAGCGCTCGATTCGCGGATCCGCCCCGTATGCGTGAATCTGGTCGCGCTTCAACTCGGCCCGTTCGAGCGTCGTCGTTTCCACAATGACGCGACCGGTCTCGTCCACCTCGCACGCCTTGCGATACGCGCACTGCGGATCCATGCGAAACAGCCGCACCAGCATCTCGACGACGTAGTCGTACGTGTGGTCGTCGTCGTCCAGCAGGATCACGTGCCACATCGGCGCGTGGCGCGTCCGAGCCTGCTGCTGCGGCAGCATTCCCGTATCGGCCTGCGACACCGGACACCTCCAGTGCCAAGTATAGCCGGCGAAACGCGCCGACATCGCAGCCGTCCGCGAAGCGTGACGTCGATCGGGGCCGTGATCGGGCGCAGCTCAATCCGCGCGGCGCCGCGCCGCCGGCAATTCGCTGGCCGATCGGGCGCCCATCTGCCGCAGCCACTCCGCCAATTCGGTCGCGCCGCTTCGGCGAGCGGCATCCAGCGGCGTCAGGCGGTCGTATCCGACCCAGTTGGAATCCGCGCCGGCGCCGAGCAGATACTCCGCCGTAATCCGCTGCCCCCCGTGGCACGCGCACCAGAAGGCATGCGTCGCTTCGCTCGGATCCGCGCCGTCGGCGGATGCGCGCGATGCCGACGGACGCGACCGGGCGTCGGCGAAGTGCGCCGCCACCCGCGCCAGCATCCCCAGCGCCGCCGCCTGCCACAACGTCACCTGCGCGCCGCGCTCTAACAGCCGCCGCGCCGCTCGCCACTGTCCGAACGCGACCGCGTCGGCCAGCGGCGCGCCGCCGCCGATCACCGCACCGTCCGCTTCGATGTCGGCGCCCGCGTCGAGCAGCGCGTCGAGCGCGGCGACGTCATCGCTGCTGGCCGCCCAGTGCAGCGGCGTCTCGCTGTGCGGGCCCGTGAACCGGGCGTTGACGTTGGCGCCGGCTTCGACCAGCGCGGCGATGGTCGCGGCGACGTTTGGAAAATGGCCCGGGTAGTCGGTCGCGACGTGCAGCAGCGTGCGCGACATCGCGCCGGGGCGGCAATCGTTCGGATCGCCGATCGTCGCCGTCGCCAGGGTCGGATCTTCGCGCGGCATCCGCTTCAGCGCCTCGGCGTCGCCGCCATGAATGGCCGCCACGACCGAGCGCTCCAGCGGCTCGCCTTCGCACAGCTTTCGACGCACGAACATGACCCCGCTTTCGGCCCCGCGCCTACGCCCGCCGCGCGAACATCCACTGATTGTCGCTCAGCGGGTTCGCGTCCACGTGCTCGACGCGCAGACCCGCTTTCTCCAGCATCGCCCGCAGCGTCGCGGGCGTGAAATACTGCACGTGTTCCGGCCAGCGGAAACCGGCCCACGATTCGCCGCGCAGCGAACGCAGCCGCGAGTCGTAATTCGGCACCTTCACCACGCACGCGCCGCCGGAACGCAGCAGCGCCGCGATGCGCCGCAACACTTCCAGGGGCTGCGGCTCGTGCTCCAGGTAGCTGATGAGCACGGCCACGTCGAAGCTCTCGGCCGAAAGGTCGAAATCCGCCAGCCGCCCGCACAGAACGCGCTCGGCCGCCATGCGTCGCCGGGCTCGCGCGGCCATGCGCGGCGAAAGCTCGACGCCGACCGCGTCATAGCCCTTGCGCTGCGCCAGCGCGGCGAGCCGCCCGTCGCCGCAGCCCACGTCGAGGAATCTGCCGCGCGGAGCAAAGCGCCGGATTCGCCGCAGGGCCCGGCCCTCGCGGCTCGGGCGGATCAGGACGGTCAGCGCCGTCCACGCGCGCACAAACGGATTGCGCATCCAGCGCTCGCGTCGCTCTCGTTTGAAAGACTCTTCCCACTCGAAGTCGGTCTCGACCGCCGCCTCGCTCGGAATCTCCGGCAGATACAGCAGATCGCACGTCTCGCAGCGCGCCATCTGCCACGGATCATGACGCAGAATCGTCTCGCGCCGCGCGCCCCCGCACAGCGGGCAGTCGCGGCGCAGCGTCGCGCCGGTCGCGGGCGGCGCAGCGGCCGAAGCGTCCGCGCTTGCAGACGAAGCCCCGGACGACGCGGCGGGAGTGTGTGTGGTGCTCATGCGCGAACAGTGTAGCGGCGCAAGCGCCGCCCGTCGCCGCGCGTAGCGGCCCGCGCCCCCGCGCGGCGCTCCGCGCCCGCGTGTAGCGGCCCGCGCCCCCGCGCGGCCGGAGCGGCGTAATTACCACGCAGACCCGCAAAGCGCGGGCGCGCCGACTTACGGCCCCGCGGCGCTCCAATCCCCCGTTTGCGAGCGCTCGAACTCCTCCGTCCGCGAACTGGAGCGCCACTCGATTCCCTGGCCGTCAATCAGCAGCGCGATCGTCCGCCCCCGCGCGATCGTCAGCCGATCGCGAAAAATGCGCAATCGCTTCACATTCGTCGTGTCGATTATCAGCCGCCGGCCGTTCTCCACCCGCGCCCGCACCTTCGACCTCTCGCCCGGCTCAAATGCCTCGACAATTCGGATGTAATCCGGCGCATCGTCCTCAGCCGCCGACGGCTGCGAAGCCGGAGCCGTCGCCGGCGCGGCTGCCGGCGCGGGCTTGACTCGCGCATTCGACGTCTCCGCCGGTCGCGTCGCGGGCGCGGGCTGCGTCGCCGGGCGCGGTTCGGAACGCGCGCTCCCGCCCGGCGGCTCGCGCATCGCGCCCGGCCCCTCGTCGCGCCGTGCCTCGCAGCCGAAACTCGCAAGCAGCAGCACCCCGACAAGCGCCGCCGCAAGCCGCCGGCCACGCGCGGCGCCGCGCAGCGTCTGAACGAATTGGCCGGAGTCGCGCATTCGGAACCCTCGCATAGTCCGTCGAGCCGCGGGCGCGGCGGACCTCTCTTCGTACCCCTTCGCGGCGCCGCGGATGCACGCCCGCCTCGCTACCGGCCGCGAATCAACGCGCGGATCGCGTCGTTCAGCCGATGCAGCGGCTCCGCCGTCACCGTCGGGGCGTCCGACTTGCCCTCGACGCGGTACTGCACCAGTTCCTGCCCCGCCACCTCGACCAGATCGGTCAGCAGCGCCAGCCGTGGCAGCGCCCGCGGATGCGCCCCGACCAGCGTCAGCGACAGTTGATCCGTCGTCAGGTTCCACGTCCCTTCGCCGACCAGTCGCACGTCGCGGCTGTTGATGTCCACACGCTGAAATCGCAATGTGTCACCCTGCCAGAGGAATCGCAGGTCGATCTCTTCGACATCGTCGCCGATCGCCTGCTGCGCCGCGTCGCCCGCCTCCTTCACCAGGTTGAGGATCGGCACACGCACGAACGACGTCCCGCGAATGTGCAGTCGCCCGCCGCCCTGCCGGCTGGCGTTGTCCTCGCCGCGCCCGCGCAGATACAGGTTGCCGTTTACTCGGCCGGGCCGCGGCGGCGCGCCCGGCGCATCGTTCGGCTTCGGCAGCAACGCGTGAAGGAGCGCGTCTTCGACCGTCAGCGACACTTCGTAGTCCGAAGTTTCGGTGTCGATGGTGACGCTCGCGATCGCCTCGCCATCGCCCAGCCGCCCGCGCATGTCCTCCAGCCGCACCAGCCGCTCGCCCGCGCGGCGCGTCAGCCGACCCTCCCAGCGCTCGGCCGCCCGGCCGGCCAGCGCGCCTTCGGCGATCACCACGCGCGCGTCGATCGACGCCTCGCCGCGCTCGTCCACCCGGCATATTCCGCTGACTTCCCCGGCCGAAATCGCCAGCGGCAGGCCGATCGTCAGTTTCGCGCTTGCGATCGGCACGCGGCCGGCGATCTCCCAGCGGCGCGACTCCTCGCCGATCCAACGGACGTGGTCGAGCAGGATGCGCACGTTTCCGGACGCCTCCAGCCGCCGCAGCAGCCCGCCGAGCCCGCGCGGGAGCGCGTCGAGCAGTTCGGAATCGACCGCCGTCGCGCCGACCGATAGCTGGAATTCGCCCCCTTCGCGGCCCGCCGCATACGTCGCTCCTCCGCTCAGCGCGAGCGCCGCGCCGCCCGCCGCGCGCCGCGCGCTCGACTCCTCGATCGTCACCGCGCCGCCGCCGATTCGAAAGCGCGCTCGTCCGTCGCGCAGCGCGATCGGCGCGATGCTCGGACGCAACCCCTCCGACCAGAACGCGACGTCCGCCGCCTGTGCGCCGGTGGAGTCGGGATGCAGCGTCACCGAGATTTCCCCCTGGCCGTGCAGCCCCAATGCGTCGGCCGCGCTCCGCAGCCCCGCGGGAACGAATTGCGGCAGCAGCGACTCCATCGCCGGGGCACGCGCCCGCACGTCGAGCAGCAGCGGCCGGTCCCCGCCGCCGGCCGCCGGCGCCGTGCCGCTGGCCGAGATTTCCGCGAGACCCTGCCGAGCGCTGAGCGCATGAACCTCCGCGCGATCGCCGACCAGCGCCACGACCCCGCGCACGCCCGTCCACGGCGGCGCGTCGCTCAGCGTTCGCAGAGATCCGTCGCGGATGCGGATCGTGTATTGCGCGTCGCGCGGGCCGTCCCCGTCCCGCACCTCGTGGCCGACCACGTCCGCCCGGCCCGCAAACTCCAGCCCCTCGCCCGACCCCGCGTCGAGCGGCAGGCGGCGCTCGATGGGCACGTCGGCCGCCTCGATCCGCAGCCGCTCGCCCGTTACGCCGAATTCGCCGCGCAGCGTGACCGCCTGTCCCCCGTCGTAACCGTGCAACTCGCGCAGCCGCACGCCGCGCTCGTCGATTGACATGTCGGCGCTCACGCCGTGAATACGCCGCCCCTCCGGCGTCTGCACTGAGCCGGCGACCATGCGCGCCTCAATCGTGTTGACCAGCTCGTGCGAAACCTCGCGGCTGCCCGTCTCGCGCTGCAAGCGCGCCGAAATGTCGGCCAGTCCCAGTGGGGCGGCGCGCGTCCAGAGCGCTCGATACCGTTCGGGAATCGCGGCGTACAGATCGCCGTCGAGCGCGATCCCCGCCGCGCGGATGACCAGATCGAAACCCGTCCATTCGTCCGTGCAGAAAATCTCGCCCGCCAGCGCGGCGCGACCGTCGCCATGCCGGCCGGACAGACCCCGTAGCAGCAGCCGGCCGTCGACGAGCCGAACCGTGCCGCGCACGTCGTCGAAATCGTACGGAAAGCGAAAGTACCGGCATTGCCCGCCCAGCGCTTCAAAGTCCGCGATCGTGCGGCCCATTGGCTGCGCACCGGCCGCGGCGCCGTCGTCCGTCTGCGGCGAAGCGTAATCGACGCGGACGTTCACCAGCCCGCGCGGGGAGTAATCGACGAAAAACGCGCGCACCGCCGACGGCAGCCGCGGCGAGTCGAGAAACGCCGCCGCGCCTTCCCGCTCCGGCAGCCGGATGCCGCGAACCTCGAAGCGCGCGCTGCGCAGGGAGACCAGTGGCTCGCGCGATTCCTCGGCGCCGTCGGCAACGCCGCCGTCGCCCATCGCCGCGCTGACCGACCGAAGCAAGCCAGCCGTGTCGCTCAGCCGCGCGCTCAGCGCGCCGTCGACCGAGAAAGGCGCGCCGTTCAGCGTTCCCGCGGCGCGGACGGCCACGCCGCCGCGCGCGCTCGCGTCGGCCGCGGCGCCGCAGGTGACCCGAACAGTCCCGTGCGAGATTCGCAAAAATCGCGGGCCGCTACGCTCGCGGCCGTCGGGCGGCGCGTCAAAGCCGTCTTCGATCGGCACGCTGCCGCGCAGCTCGCTCAGTTCGATGTCTGCGCTCACCAGCTCGAACGGCGCGGCGCCATCGGCGCGTGGCCCGCCGACCGGCAGCCGCACCGACACGCGCGGCACACGCGCCTGCCCGTCGATCTGCCAGTGCGCCAGAGTCCGCGCCAGCGATGCCGGAAGAAATTCGCCGATCGTCTGAAGCCGCAACCAGTCGGCCGATAGGCTCACCAGACGCGCTCCGGCGTGCAGCTCCGCCTCGAGCAGCGCGCCGGATTCGCCGGTCGGCCCGCCCAGCCTGCGCAGCGACAGCGAGTAGCCGTCCCCCGTCGAACGACCCGATCCGCGCACCATCCAGCGCTCCACGAGCTGCAACTGTTCGCCATCGACCGCCATGAACTGCACGTCGGCCGAGTCGATGCTCACCGGCGGAAGCTGCGCCGCCCCCAGCAGCGCGTCCCAGTCGCTCCGCCACATCGCGGCCGCCCCGCGCGACATCTCCCAGCTTCGCTGCGAGCGCGACGCATCGCCGATCAGCGTGACCGCCACGCCGCCGATGTGTACGTCGTCCGGCGCGGGCGAGCCGCACAGCGCCGACCACAGACCGCAACGGATCTGAACATGCGAAACGCGCAGCAGCGGCGGCCGCGGCGCGGCGCTGCTGCGATAAAGCGGCAGGTCGTCGGTAGGGGAGAGGTGCAGATCGGCGATCTGTACGCCCTCGAAGGGCGAAAACGAGACGTTCCCGATGCTCACCGAGCGAAGTCCGCGCTCCTGAAGCGCGGCCAGCGCCAGCGCGCGCAGCCGCGCCGGTCGCGTCAGAACGGCATAGGACGCGAGCAGCAGCGCCAGCAGTCCGACACCGCTCCAGACCGCGCCGCGCAGCAGCAGCTTTCTTCGCCGGCTCATGTGCGGGATTGTCGATGGAACCGGCCGCAAACGAAAGCAAATTCGCGGCCCCCGTACGTGGACCGCAGCATTCCACGAACCGCAGCATTTCATGGAGCGCAGCCGCCCCGGCTGCATTTCTTTGGGAAGAAGACCTTCTAAATTCTTCATTCCAACTTCTGACTTCGCCTACTCCACGTGCCACTCATGGATGCCGCCCGCCCAACCCGGCTGCGAGTCGATCTCCAGCCGCAGGCCGTCTGCCGTCAGAGGCGCGAACTCCACGCGGTTGTAGCGGTCCGGCGAGACGCCGACCGCCGCCGACCCTGCGATATCGCGCCACGAACCGCCCACCTTCGCCAGCAGCCGGCACGACTTCGGCACGCGGCACTCGCCCACCCCCGTGTCGTCGAACCAGTACACGTCCACGCCGCGAACCGCCGTCGGCGCGGTAAAGTCGTACTGCACCCAGACGCTCTCCCCCTTGCGCGGCCACCAGTGCAGCCGCGTGCTTTCCTGATCGCCCGAAGAGCGCGGCTCGATTTGGTCCGCCAGCGCTTCGAGTTCGCCGCCGAACGAGCTGCTCTTCGACGCGCGCCGCGCGATCGTGTCGGCCGGGGCCGGCCGCGCCGCCGCAAGCCGCCGCGCCAGCCAGACCTGCATCGCGCCGCGCGAGCGATTCGCCCACAGCGCGTAAGGAATCGCCGTGAACTCGCGCACGTCGCCTGTCAGCGCCACTTGCCCGCCGTCTCCGCGCGCCGCGCTGCGCGCCGTGCCGCGAATCACCGATATGCCGCCGAGCGCGTCGCTGTCGGCGGCATCGAGCGTCGCATCGTCGTCCAGCACCAGCGCCGAGAGCGTCGCGTCCGGGTTGTCCGCGGCTTCCAGGCAGTACACCAGCGGCCCGCGCTCCAGCGCGACGCGATCGGCGCAGTCGCGCACATCTTCGCGCGCCACAACCCGCCGCGGCGCCATCGGCAGCGCCCATTCGATCACGTCCCCGCGCCGCCACATTCGGCGAATCACGGCGTACCCCGCGTCCGCCGCCGCCAACTGCTCCTCCCCATTGACGCGCAGCGCGCGACCCGCGTCGGCCGAGCCGACGTATGCGTACAGCTTCGACGGCACAGGCTCGCCCCGCGACCAGCCCGGAATCCGCAGCCGCATCTCAAACTCGCGCGCCGCCTCGCCCGGATCGACGTGCAGCCGAACACGCCCGTCAAACGGATAGCCCGTCTCCTGCCGCAGCCGCAGCGGGCCGCCGGTCGTCGAAATCTCCGCCGCGCTCGCGACGAAGAGATTTACGAAAACCGCGTCTCCGCGCGTCGCATACACCAGCCCCGGCACCGTCTCAAGAAACCGCACGACGTTTGGAGGGCAGCACGCGCAGGCGAACCAGGGCTGCCGCTCTGCGCCGGCCGGCGCTTCCAGCGGGTTCACGTAGAAGAACCGGTCGCCGCTCAGCGACACGCCCGAAAGAAATCCGTTGTAAAGAATCCGCTCCAGAACATCGATGTAACGAGCGTCGCCCGATTGCAGAAACAGCCGCTCGTTCCACATCGCGCCGGCGATCGCGGCGCAGGTCTCGGCGTACGCGCTGCGGCTGGGCAGCTCATAGCGCTCGCCAAAGGCCTCGCCCGCGCCACGCGCGCCGATCCC
>CAZHIE010000018.1:33609-36886 GCA_964532435.1 uncultured Planctomycetales bacterium | reverse complement strand
TGGCGGCCGTTGGCGAATGCGGCGAATGGCATCTGCTTTCCGCCCGCGGGCTGCACGTCCAGCAGTCGAATGCGCCCCTGCCCGCATTGCACGCACAGATCGTCGAGGAAGTCGCCTGGCTGCGCATGCGGCGGGGGCGCGCCGGCCGGCGTCGCGGCAACGGCAGCGCGGGCGATGCGGATCTGCTCCCGCTTGCCGCTGCGCGAATGAAACACGCACGCCGCGCCCGGCCACGACCACAAGCCGTGAATCCGCCGCACGATTCGCTCGGCGGGCTGCGACCAGTCGATTGCGCTGTCCGCGCGCCGCAGCTTCGGCGCGCGGGACGCGCGCGCGTCATCCTGCGGAAGCGGGCGAGCGGTGCCCGCTTCGAGCGCCGCGACCACTTCGACCACCAGCTCGGCGCCCAGTATCGCAAGCCGATCATGCAGCTCGTCGGCGGTCTCGTCGTCGCGAATGGGCGTCTCGCGCCGCCCGAGAATCGCGCCGGCGTCCCAGCGCTCGTTGAGCTGAAACACCGTGACGCCGGTCGTCGCGTCGCCGTTGATCATCGCCCACTGAAACGGCGCGGCGCCGCGGTAGCGCGGCAGCAGCGAGCCGTGAATGTTGATGAACCCCAGCGGCGCGGCCGCCAGAAGAGCCGGCCCGATCTTCTGGCCGAAATCGACCACTACGGCGAGCCGCGCATCGTCGATGATCTCGCGCGGGTCGTGTGCGTTGACGTCGGCGGATTGCACGTGCGGAAGGCCGAGGCGCTCGGCGGCGGCGTGGATCGGCGTGGGGTGAATCTGTCGCCCGCGCCCGGCGGGCCGATCGGGCTGGCTGACGACGCGGACGATGGCGTGGCCGGCGCGTGCGAGCGCCATGAGCGCGGGGACGCCGAAATCGCCGGTGGACAGGAATGCGAGATTCATGGTCGGCATGGTAATGCACGTGCGGATGCGGCGCGGGGGAGGGTGATTGCGGGCGAGAGCAGCCCAGGGCGGCTGCGGTCCATTCGGCTGCGCTCCATTCGGCTGCGCTCCATTTTCCGAACCCCAAGCGCAACCGCGCGGGCATTTCGGGCGAGAGCAGCCGGCGGTGGGCGCGGTCCGTTTCGGAAAAGCAGCCGAGGGCGGCTGCCCTCCATTTCAGTCCAATTTGCAGGTGACAGGATTCCGTCTGGGGCGTGCGAAATCGATCGAATGCGGTTGAGGCGACGGACATCCGTCGCTGAATCTTCAAAAATCGTTTGACTCTGGCCGAATTTCGGCTACATGTAGTAGTGGTAACGCTGCGCGGCGACGGGCCGTGCAAGATTTCGACAGCCTGTGGAGCTGCTCCCGCCCCAGCCAACCGCGATTATCCGCTGAAAACTCGATCCGCGATCGGCTCGCAAGCATCGCCGGCCATCGCCCCGCAGTCCGGACCGCTGCGCCACACTCGGCCTTATACATAGATGTCCTTCCCGAGCAGGCGGCACCCCAGAAGCGTGGCGACAACGCCCACCAGCCTGACGTGCCGTCAACCCCCCGCAGACATCGACAACAGAGACATTCCGCGCTTTGTCATGCGCGGATGACCCCCGTTTCGGGGTGCAGGCGCTCGCGTGGCCGTTCCGCACGCAGTCGTGGCGTCGCACCCGCAACGTGGCGGCAGCGTGTGCTCGCGTCCTCGTCGCCGGCGCTCCGGTCGATTCGTCGATCGGCCGTGCTCGGCGGCGCCGCGTCGCCCGCGCTATCGCGCACAAGGAGACATGCCATGGCGTCTGGAAACGGCGTGTGGGGCATCGACATCGGCCAATGCGCGCTTAAGGCGCTCAAGCTGCGCCCGGCGGACGACGGCCGGGTGGAGGCGGTCGCGTTCGACGTGATCGAACATCCGAAGATTCTCTCGCAGCCGGACGCCGATCGGGACGAGCTGATCGCCGGCGCGCTGGAGAAGTTCGCCTCGCGCAACGAGTGGCAAGGCGATCACTTCGTGATCGGCGTTCCGGGACAGCAGACGTTCGCGCGGTTCACGAAGCTCCCGCCGGCCGACCCTAAGAAGCTGCCCGACCTGGTGAAGTACGAGGCCAGCCAGCAGATTCCGTTCGACATGGACGACGTGATCTGGGACTACCAGATTTTCACGAACAAAGAAAGCCCGGATGTCGAAGTCGGCATCTTCGCGATCCGCAAGGACCTGATCCGCAAGCACATCGACTTTTTCAGCCGCCTGAAGATCGCGCCGACGATCGTGCAGACGATCCCGTCCGCGCACTTCAACTTCTGCGCATTCGAGCAACCGCCGACCGAGGGCGGGGCGACCGTGCTGATCGACGTCGGGGCGCAGAACACGGACCTGATCATCGTCGAGCCAAATTCGGCGTGGATGCGAAACATCCCGCTGGGCGGCAACAGCTTCACCGAGACGCTGGTGCGCTCGTTCAAGCTCTCTTTCGCCAAGGCGGAGAGCCTGAAGCGCACCGCCGCGAGCAGCAAATATGCCCGCCAGATCTTCCAGGCGATGCGGCCGATCTTCGCCGAACTGGTGGCGGAGATTCAGCGCTCGATCGGCTTCTACAGCCAGACGCATCGCGAGGTGGAGCTTAAGCGGGTGGTCGCGCTGGGCAATGCGTTCCGCCTGACGGGTCTTCAGAAGTACCTGGAGAACAACCTGACGATCAGCGGCGGCGTCGAGAAGCTCGAAAAATTCGAGAAGGTCGTCGCGTCGCCGACGATCAACGCGCCGCAGTTCACCGAGAACGTGCTGAGCTTCGCGCCGGCGTACGGCCTGGCGCTTCAGGGCCTCGGGCTGGGCAAGATCACGGCCACGCTCCTTCCCCCGGAGCTTGCCCGCATCGCCGTGTGGAAGAAGAAGAAGGTGTACTTCATGGCGTCGGCGGCGAGCCTGGCGGCGGCCGCGGTCGTGCCGATGATGTTCAACGTGCTCGACGCGCAGGCGATGAGCGGATCGGCGGCGGACGAGGCGCGCGGCCAGACGCGCGCGATCATCCAGCGCGCCACGCAATACCGCAACGAGTTCAACGAGGCCCGCAAGGACACGTCCGCGAACGAGTCGATCATTCAGACGCTCGAGAAGCTCGGCGAGCACAAGCGGCTGCTGCCGCGCATCGTCGCGCTGATTCACGAGGCGATGCCGGAGGTAGACCCGCGCTTGCTGGCGGTCAACTCGCCGGCCGACCTCAAGAAACTCGTCGCGTCCGACCCGCGGCTGGAGCGTCCGAACCGCAACCAGTTCCTGCTTCAGTCGGTGAAGATCACGTATCACAACAACCTGGACACGGAGAACATCA
>CAZHIE010000018.1:29774-33509 GCA_964532435.1 uncultured Planctomycetales bacterium | reverse complement strand
GTGCTCGACGAGGAAGCGCAGTTCGACTGGTCGGTGGAATTCGCATTCAAGGTGAAGCTCGGCGAGAAGCCCGCGCCGCCGCCGGCCGAAGGTCAGCCGGCGCAGCCCGGACAGCCCGCGCAGCCGTAACCGAGCCACGCAACCCCGGCCGCGTGCGAGTCGCGCGCAGCCGGATCGAGGAGCAGCAGATGGAATTCATCAAGACGCACTGGATCGCCCTGGCGAGCGGCGTGGTCGGCGTGCTGGCCATCGTCGTTGCGTCGCTGGGAATGACGTCCACGGCGGTCGTGGACAAGATGAAAGCGAACGCGGCCCCGCTGGGCGAGATCAGCTCGCTGCGCGGCGCGCCGCAGAATGCCGACACGATCAAGGCCGAACTCGATCGCGCCAAGGCGTTCGACACCGAGTTCGGCAACATGCAGAAGAAGGCGGAGGCGTTCAACCGGCGCGAGCCGCTGATCAAGGAGTGCTTTCCGCGGCCGGCGCGGCCGGCGACGCGCTTCGCGTTTCAGGAAGCGTACATTCGGCGGTTGGCGGATTTTCCGAACGAGCTGGGGGCCGACGACCTGCCCAACGATCAGGATCGGCTCGACGCGCGCGAGGAGCTGGAGCTGCTGGCGGCGGCGAAGAAGGAGCGCGAGGGCGAATCTTCGGCGCAGCCCAGCGCTCCGCTGGTGCCGGGACTTCCGCCGATCGCGCCGCCGGGCGCGACGGGCGGCGGCGGCAAGGGCGGTGGCGGCACGCAGGGCGGCGTGGCGCCGCCAATGATGCCGCAGGGGCCAGTGGCGTCGATGGACGTCAACACGAGCCCGGAGTTTCGCGCGATGGTTCGCAAGGCGCGCAACATCCGCTGCTACGTCGGCAAGGACTATCAGCGCGGATCGCTGCACGTCAGCCCGATCGTCGAAGCGCAGCAGCCGCCCAACGACGACGAGCTGTGGTACGCGCAGGTCGGGCTGTGGATCCAGGACGACGTGCTCAAAGCCGTGAAGATCGTCAACGACGCCGCGGCCGGGCAGTTGCGCGACGCGCAGCCGAACGTGGAGCACATGCCGATCAAGCGCGTCGAGCTGATCCGCGTGTTCGGCTACGTGCTGCCGACGTACGATTTCGTGGAGTTTCCGACCAAGAGCCAGCTCGCGCAGCAGACGGGCGGGCGGGGCGAGCCGTCGTTCACGCAGCGCGTCTCCGAGCCGGCCGGTCAGTTCGACGTGGTGCGCTACATCGTGACGCTGGTGATCGACCAGCGCGAGATTCCGCATTACATCGACACGCTCACGCGGCTAAACCTGCACCAGCTCATTTCGATCGAATTCGACGCGACGGACGCGAGCGATCTGCAGAACGGCTACCTCTACGGCAGCGGGCCGACGGTGCGGCTGAAGATGCAGTGGGAGGCGTACTTCGCCCGCAAGGTCTACGAGCCGATGATGCCCGAAGACGTGAAGACGCGCCTGGGCATCGCGAAGGCGGAGGGACAGTGATGCCGCGTGTCGCGCGCTGGTCGCTCATGAGCAACACGGATTTTTCAAACCGCGAGTCGGAGGAGTAACCCCATGGCAAAGGGCTCGCTCAGTGTTTTTGAGTTGCACGTCGAGAAAATCGTGCTCGGCCTGTCGGTGGCGTTCGCCGGCGGACTGCTCGGCTATTACGCGTTCATGTCGCCGAACCGCATCACGATCGGGTCGGAGACGGTCGCGCCGCGCGAGGTCGATCAGAAAGTGCTGGCGCAGGCGCAGCTGCTCGACAGCGCCGTGCGCAACGCCAAGCCCGGCACGACCGAAGTGCCGCAAATGGCCAAGAAGCTGGAGGAGCAGCTCACGAGCGGAGTGCTCGGCGCCGGACCGAACGGCGGACCGCCCGTCGCGCCCACGCTGCGCCTGGCAACCGCGTTTCACGAGCCGCTGCCGAAGATTTCGGACGACGGCGGCAGCGGCGGACCGACCGTCGCGCTCGTCTCGCCGATGAAGCCGGCCAAGCCCGCCGTCCGCACGGGGCGGAGCATGGCGTACGTGACCGACAGCAAGGAACCGAACGCGACGGAAGGCACGAAGCCGCGCGAGCTGCCGTGGATTTCGGTCGCGTCGTATTACGACGTCAAGGGGCAGCAGGACGCGATGCTCGCGGCCGGCTATCCGCCGTTTCTGGCCAAAGCCGTGGTCGTGGGGATGGACGTCGAGCGGCAGGAACTGCTCGACAGCGGCGAATGGTCGGAGTGGAAGACGGCGCCGCCCAGCAAGGCCACGGCGGCGGTGGACATTCCGTCGCCGATGATCGACGACAAGACGGGCGACCTGCGCAATCGCGACGTGCTGGAGCAGGCGCTGAACCAGCTCCGCTCGCAGCAGACGTCGATCATGCAGCCGCGCTTTTACGTCGTGACCAAGGGTGACGAGTGGAAAGTGCCGCCGCTGCACGGATACGAGGACGTGGACGAGTTTGAGGTCGAGGACGAGCCGCGCCCGAAGCCGAAGGACGTAGACGAGCCGAAGCCGCGTCCCGGCCCGACGCGCCAGCCGCCCGGCCCGCCAGTGGGCGTGGGCGGCGGAGGCGGCGTCAAGGGCGGTGGCGGCGGCGGCGGCCTGACCGTCGGCGGTGGTGGCAAGGGCGGAGGAGGCGGAGGCGGCCCGCCGCGCCCGACGCCCCCGAACCCCGGTGCGGACAAGGCCGAAGCGCAGAAGCAGATCAAGGAAGACCTGAAGGAAGCGCGCGATGCGATGAAGAGCAAAGATTGGGGCCGCGCGCAGCAGCTTGCCGACAACGTCAAGAATAACGAGCACGCGAACAATTCGCAGAAGAAGGATGCGCAGGAGATCAGCGAGAGCGCGACGCGCGAACTCGAGAAGGTGCGCGCGCCGCTGCCGGGGTCGGGGCCGTATCCGCCGGGCGTGGTGGGCAGCGGCAAGGGCGGCGGCGGAGCGCCGGGCGCCCCGAACGTCGCGCCCTCGGGATCGGGCCGCGACGACGCGCTTCAGATCCGCGACCCGCAGACCGGCCAGCCGGCGATCTGGCATCACGACGACTCGGTCGAAAACGGCAAGACGTACCGCTATCGCATGCGCGTGAAGCTCTGGAACCGCTATCTCGGCCGCATCAAGTCACTGAAAGACCCGGCCGGCGCTCGGCAGATCGTACTGGACGGCGAGTGGTCGGAGCCGAGCGAGCCGGTGAGCGTCGCGCCGAACGCGCACTTTTTCGTGAAGGCGCAGCGCGGCAAGGAGCCGGTCGCGAGCCTCGACGTGTTCAAGTGGCGCAACGGCGAATGGCTGAAGCAATCGTTCGACGTGCGCGTCGGCGACGCGATCGGCGGCATGCGCGACGTGAAGGGTCCGGAGGACGACAAGGGCAAGCCGACGAAGGAGTCGTTCGACTTCGGCGCCGGCGCGACGGTGCTCGACCTGCGCTTCGACGAGACGGTGCGTGTGCGCCGGCCGGGGAAGAAGGGCGAGTTCACGTACCTGGAATCGCCGTCGCTGGTGCTTGTCTACGTCGATCAGGGCGATGGGCAGGTGAAGGTGCGCATCGCCGCGGCGGACAAGTATGACGTGCTGTACAAGCACCTGAAGGATGAGACGAAGGACACGGATTAGCGGAAAGCTTGAGAACGGATACTCGTTTCGACGAGTTTGGCGCGCCGAAAGCGTGTGGGGCGTTTCGCCCGCCTGTGCATGGGCGGGCGAGACGCTCGCGCCACGCGTAGCGGCCCGCGCCCCCGCGCGGCCGGAGCGGCGCTCG
>CAZHIE010000018.1:25189-29674 GCA_964532435.1 uncultured Planctomycetales bacterium | reverse complement strand
CGGCCGCGCCGCCCGCCGCGTCGGTCGGGAGGCTGATTGCTCTTGCGGCAGGCTGTGATCCGAAGGGTTCGCTCGCTGACACGCGCGGCTCGGATCGGACGCGCTCGCTGACGCTCGCGGCTCGATCAACATCGTGCGGCCCATCAAGCCGCAAATGCAGCCGAGGGCGGCTGCGGTCCATTGATGAACGGAGCCGCGACCGTCAGGGAGCGAAGCGCGGGGCGCCGGTGGCGGCTTGGATGTTCTAGAGTTTCCCGGTTGACGCGATTTGATGTCAGCGCTCGCGCTTACGGCGCTTTAGCTTCGACGTCCGCGCGCTGCGATAACCCGCAACTCCGGCCGAAGGGTTCGCTCGCTGACGCTCGCGGCTCGGATCGGACGCGCTCGCTGACGCTCGCGGCTCGATCAACATCGTGCGGCCCATCAAGCCGCAAATGCAGCCGAGGGCGGCTGCGGTCCATCAATCCGCGAATGCAGCCGAGGGCGGCTGCGGTCCATTTCGGGGGCGGTACGTGAGCGGAGGCGGACGAGATCGACCGGTCGCTACAGCGATTGGCCGGTGAGGCGCGCGACTTCTACGCAGTCCTTATCGCCGCGCCCGCTCAGATTGACGATCAGCAGCGCCGTCGGGGGAAGTTGCGGCGCGAGCGCGACCGCGTGCGCGACCGCGTGAGCGCTCTCCAGCGCAGGGATGATCCCTTCCGTCCGCGACAGCAGCTCGAACGCCCGCAGCGCTTCGGCGTCCGTCGCGCTGACGTACTCCGCCCGGCCGCTCGCGTGCCACCAGGCGTGCTCCGGGCCGACGCCGGGATAATCAAGCCCCGCCGAGACCGAATGCACGGGCGACGTCTGCCCATCGTCGTCCTGCAACACCACGGTGTGCATCCCGTGCAACACGCCGGGGCGGCCGCGGGCCAGCGTGGCCGCGTGCGCCGCGGTGTCGACGCCGTGACCGGCCGCCTCCACGCCGATCAGCCGCACCGGCGCATCGTCGACGAAGGGATGGAAGATTCCGGCCGCGTTGCTCCCGCCGCCGACGCAGGCGACGATCGCGTCGGGCAGGCGCCCTTCGCGCTCCAGGATCTGGCGGCGCGTCTCGCGCCCGATGATCGACTGAAAATCGCGGACGATCGTGGGGAACGGGTGCGGGCCCATGACGCTGCCGATGATGTAATGCGTTTCGCGGACGGAGCCCATCCAGTCGCGCAGCGCCTCGTTGATCGCGTCCTTGAGCGTGCGCTGGCCGCTCTCGACCGGCACGACCGTCGCGCCCATCAGGCGCATGCGGTAGACGTTGAGCGCCTGACGCCGGACGTCTTCGGCGCCCATGTAGACGACGCATTCGAGCCCCAGCATCGCGCAGGCGGTGGCGGTGGCGACGCCGTGCTGCCCGGCGCCGGTCTCGGCGATCACGCGGCGCTTGCCCATCCGTCGGCACAGCAGCGCCTGGCCGAGCGTGTTGTTGATCTTGTGCGCGCCGGTGTGGTTCAGGTCTTCTCGCTTCAGATAGATCTTCGCGCCGCAGCACTGCGCCGTGAGCCGCCGGGCGAGGTACAGCGGGCTTGGCCGGCCGACGTAATTCGCGAGCAGGTCGTCGAGTTCCGCGCCGAAGCGCGCATCGGCGCGCGCCGCGGCGTATTCGGCGTCGAGCTGATGCAGGGCCGCCATCAGCACTTCGGGCACATATTGCCCGCCGAACGGGCCGAACCGGCCCGCGGCGGCGTGCCGGGAGCCTGCTGTTTCTAGCATTCGACTCTCCGGCCGGCGCCTGCGCGGCGACTACTCGTCATCGTCATCCTTGATGCCGAGGCGCTTGTGCGCGTCTTCGCGCATCTTTTGGACTTCGTCGAGGGTCGATTTTGCCGCGTCGGTCTTTCCGTCGAGGAGGCTCTGCTCCACTTCGATCAGCTTGCGCAGCACGCTGATGAGATCGCGGCGGATGGCCTCGCGCGTTTTGGCCTTGGCGGCGTCGTCGGGCGCGTTCTTAAAGACGTCGTCGGGCACGGGCAGGCCCTTCGCGACGACGCAATTCCGCTGCATGTCATTGACGAGCCGGAGATTCTCATCCTTCTTCGAAGCGTCCGCGATCGACGCGTGAAGCTGCTTCATCGCGCGGTTCATGCCCTTCATCGCGCCTTCGACGCTGCCGCGCTGTCCGCCTTCGCCGCGGGCGGGGCCGTCCTGGCCCTCCGGACGTGCGCGGCGGACGCGCGGCGGCTCGCCGCCGCCCTGTCCCGATCCGCCCGGCGGATTCTGCGCGAGCGTGACATCGAGCGCGAGCATTCCGAGCAGCGCGACGAGCGCCAGACCGAGCGTGACCGGGCGTACATGACCGAGTTTCATCTTCGACGTCTCCTGAGTTCCGCGGGACGGCAACGAGCTTTCCGCGCTGGCGCAGTGTACCGCGCGGAGTCGCGGACCGGCGAAGTCCCCATTGACAACGATCCGCCCCCCGCCGACAAGTCGCCTTGCCGCGCCGGCTGCATGGATCGGCGGCGACGATGCGCTTGGGAGTCGATGCATGTCCGCAAGTCACTGGCGCCGCTGGCAGGTGTTTCGAGCGGCCCGCGGAACGCGCGCGGCGCTGTTCGCCGTGGCGCTACTGCTGGGAACCGGCGCGGGGGTTGGCGGATTCACGTTCGTCTATGCGCGCGGCGCGTCTTACATGACCAACGACGCGGCGGCGTGCGTGAATTGCCACGTCATGCGGCAGCAATACGACGGCTGGACCAAGTCGAGCCATCACGCGGTGGCGGTCTGCAACGACTGCCACACGCCGCACGCCTTCGTCGGCAAGTGGCTGACGAAAGCGAAGAACGGTTTCAACCATTCGCTCGCGTTCACGACCGGGCGCTTCCCCGAGCCGATCGAAATCACGCCGTCGAATCGGGCGATCACCGAGAGCGCGTGCCGATACTGCCACGACGACGTGGTGCAGATGATCGACGCACGGCCGGGGGGCGGAGAGGCGATCTCGTGCATCCGCTGCCACCGCGACGTCGGGCACATTCATTGAGTTCGGCCGCGACCGGCCGGCACAGCCGAATTGGGAGACGCACATGACGCAGACCACCGCAAGCCCGGCGCCGCGCCCGGCCCATCGCCGCCCCGTCGCTCTGCTGCTCTACTTTGTGGCGGCGGCGGGCGTGACGTTCGGGATCGTCGCGCTGCTGGTCAACATCTTCGAGCATCAGCAGGAGGCGAAGAACCCGTTTTTCCGCGTAGTCGAGCTGACGGACGACACGGAAGACCCGGCCGTGTGGGGCAAGAACTTTCCGATGCAATACGACGGGTATCGGCGGACAGTGGACATGGTGCGGACGCGATTTGGCGGGAGCGAAGCGGCGCCGCGCATTCCGACCGGTCGCGATCCGCGCGCGATCGTGTCCGAATCGCGGATCGAGATCGATCCGCGGCTCAAGACGATGTGGGCGGGTTACGCTTTCGCGGTCGACTTTCGCGAGGAGCGCGGGCACGCCTACATGCTCGAAGACCAGACGTTCACGGAGCGGCAGCACGCGGCCAAGCAGCCCGGCACGTGCCTGCACTGCCACGCTTCGATGTATGTGCCGTACAAGAAGGCCGGGGACGGCGACCTGATCAAGGGCTTCGAGAAGCTCAACCCGATGCCGTATGCGGAGGCGCGCGAGCTGGTCAGCCACCCCGTCGCGTGCATCGACTGTCACGATCCGAAGACGATGGCGCTGCGCGTCACGCGGCCGGGATTCCTGGAGGGCGTGAAGGTTTGGAAGGCGACGCAGGGCGTCGCGGACTACGACGTGAACCGGGACGCGACGCGGCAGGAGATGCGGACATTCGTGTGCGGGCAGTGCCACGTGGAGTATTACTTCAAGGGGCCCGAGAAGCGACTGACGTATCCGTGGTTCAAGGGGTTGCGGGCGGACGAAATTCTGGCGTATTACGACGAGGTGGGTTTCAAGGACTGGGTGCATGCGGAGACGGGCGCGCCGGTGCTCAAGGCGCAGCATCCGGAATTCGAGCTTTGGAACCAAGGCATTCACAGCCGGGCCGGCGTCGCCTGCGCCGATTGCCATATGCCGTATCAGCGGGTCGGCGCGCTGAAGATCAGCGATCACCACGTGCGCAGCCCGCTGCTGAACATTTCGGCCGCATGTCAGACCTGCCATCGCGTGCCGGAGAATGAGCTGCGCGCGCGGGCGGAGACGATTCAGGAGCGGACGCATCACCTGCGCAGCCTGGCGCTCGACGCACTGCTCGACCTGATTGCGGACATCAAGGCCGCGCGCGCGGCCGGCGCGAGCGATGATGCGCTGGCGGCGCCGCGGGATTTTCAGCGCAAGGCGCAGTTTTTGTGCGACTTCATCGAGGCGGAGAACTCGATGGGCTTTCACGCGGACCAGGAGGCGGCGCGGCTGCTGGCGGAGTCGATCAATTATTCGCGGAAGGGGCAGAATGCGCTGCGCGGCGCGCCGGCGGCGAGCCAGCCGGCGCGGCAGCAGTGAT
>CAZHIE010000018.1:0-25089 GCA_964532435.1 uncultured Planctomycetales bacterium | reverse complement strand
CAGAATGCGCTGCGCGGCGCGCCGGCGGCGAGCCAGCCGGCGCGGCAGCAGTGATCAGGCCGCTGCGTGCAGGTCGCGGCCGGTTGAACACTCGCTCGTCGCTTGTGCCGCCATCCGCACGCGTTCGCCGCTGATCCGCCGCGCATGAATTGGCATCCGCGGTGCGTCACTGAGTTCGCAATAGCGCAGCAAGGGAATCGGCGATGCCGACAATCGCGAGAATCGGTCCGTAACGGATATACTTCTACAGCCACGACCGCGGCGAGCCGCCGCATGTTCATGTGGACCGCGAGACCAGCACGGCGAAGTGCTGGTTGGCGCCTGTCGAGTTGGCGTACAACTTTGGCTTCCGTGCAAAGGAATTGCGAGATATCCGGCGGATCGTTCTGGAGCGTGCAGCGGAGTTTCTGGAGGCCTGGCATGACAACTTTCCCGCCGAAGCCCGGTGAGCGGGTGGTCGATGTGCGCTTCGACGATGACGCGATGAGCGTCGATCTGGCGGACGGGCGTACGATTACGGTCCCGTTGGCGTGGTATCCGCGACTTCTGGACGCGACAGCAACGCAGCGCGCGAACTGGCAGACTTGCGGGGGCGGATTTGGAATTCATTGGCCTCAGATCGATGAGGACTTGAGTACGCAAGGGCTGCTGGCAGGCGCGCCCGCACCGCGCAGGCCGATTGATGCCGGAAAGTAGCCGCGCAGTGCGTGGGGACGACGGGCGCGCGGCAGCAGTGATGGGGATTGGGGGCGTAGAATCTCCGATGTGCCGCCACGTGCGGGGGCCGGCGGCCTGGCGCGGCGAAAAGGAGATTCCCGTGCAACGCCGGTTCCGACATGCCATTCGCGCCGCCGCGGCGCTGACGCTGGCGTCGTGCTTTGCGATTTTTCACGTGACTTCCGCGGCGGCGCAGAGCCCGCCGGGCGACGAGTGCGACAATGCGATTCTGATCGGCGCGGGCACGCACGTCGGCACGACGGTCGGAATGTCGCCGGGGCCGGAATTCGCCTGCGCGGTCGATGACACGGTCGACTTCTGGTATCGCTATCCGGCTGCGTACTCGTGCAACCTGGCGCGCGTTTGCGGCGCACTCCGTTGGTATGTCTCCATCTACGACGCGTGCGATGGGGAATTCGTCGCTTGCAGCGTCGGGGAAAGCTGCTTCAGCGGCGGGGCGCCCTGGTTGGGGACTCCCGGCCACGAATACATGATCCGCGTGGCGGCCGACGACGGCCGGGCGGGCGCGTTCCGGCTGTTCCTGGGCACCAGCCCGACGACTCGGGACAGCGCTTACAATCCACGGAACAACAGTCTCTATTTCCTGCTGAGCCCAGCGGATTGGGAGTGTGCCGAAGAGTACGCGCACACGCTGGAAGGGCATCTGGCGACGATCGACGATGCCGCCGAGAACCAGTGGGTGCGCTCGAATCTGCTGCAAGGCCCTTCCGCCGCCATCGGGCTCAACGACTTTGCGGTCGAGGGGGAATTTCGCTGGGCCTCCGGGGCGGCGGTGGGATTCACCAACTGGGCGCCGGGTCAGCCGGACGATGCGGGGAATGAGGATGCAGTCGTCATCGACAACGCGACCGGCCTGTGGAGCGACGTCGCCGGTACGCTCGTGAGTGCCAACAGCGTCGTCGAGGTTGAGTCGGGCGAAATGCACGGGAACCCAATCCCGATCGATCCGGGGACAACCGCCGGCACGACGCGCGGGCGCTTCGCAGGTGTGGGCGAACCGCGCTGCGCGACCGACGACACGATCGATGCGTGGTACTTGTACATCAGCCCATACTTCGACTGTCCGCTGACGGTCGTTGTTTGCGGCGAAGAGGGTTTCTCAGCCACGGTCGCCGTTTACGGGTCGGGGCAGTCGAATCCAGTCGCCTGCACGACGGATGGATGCGCCGGCGTGACGTGGACGGGGCATGCCGGTCAGCGCTACTCAATTCGCGTGGCCGGACGAAACGGAACAACCGGCGATTTCCAGCTTACGCTCATCGTTCCCACCATTCCGCTGCTCGCCGGGCCGATCCGCCGGCCGGAGACGCTGAATCGCTATTACTTGCTGGGGTCGGAGTCGTGGACGCAGTCGGAAGCGTACGCGCGCTGCCTGGGCGGGACGCTCGCGACGATCGACGATGCCGCGGAGAACGAGTGGGTGCGGGAGACGTTCGGTGGACTGGCCGGCGGGCAGCCGCTGTGGATCGGGCTGAACGACGCGAGCGAGGAGGGGAATTTCGAGTGGTCGAGCGGCAGCGCCGCGCTGTTCCGCAACTGGGCGCCCGGGCAGCCGGATGATGGCGGGCTGGGCGAAGACTATGTGGCGATGTCGGCTGGAACCGGGCTATGGGAAGACCTGGCGGATTCTCCGTCGATGGCTGTACTGGGCGTCGCCGAGGTGAATGCGGTCGGCCTGCGCGGCGATTCGAATTGCGACGGAACGGTGGACGGCGGCGACATTGACTGCTTCGTCCTGGCGATGATTGATCCAACGGGCGCGGATTGGTTTGCGTGCGCCCGGACACTGAATCCTGAATGCATGTCGGATTACCTGATCACCAATGACATTAATCGCGACGGGGCGGTGGACAACGGCGACATTGACGCGTTTGTGCATTGCCTGATTTCGGGGCCGGCGCCCGGGCAGCCGTGCCCGTAGCCGTTTCGTCAGCCCCGGGCGCGCGCTCGCGCGGACAGGAACAAAACAGGGGAGCATCGACCAGCAAGTCGATGCTCCCCGTCGCAAAGCAGATTTCGCAATCACCGGGCGCTCGCGGGTCTTCCCGGCCCCAAAGCGGCGGGGCACAGGCGATGCCGCTGCGCTCCTACTTCACGCTCAGATTCAGCGGCATCACGCACAGCACGCCCTCGCGCTGCAGCAGCGCCAGGTTGCGCAGGTCGGCCAGAATCCGCCGCGAGGCGTCCGGCGCGATGTGCTGGAGCAGCGGGACGGCGGCGCCCAGCAGCGTGTCGGTCTGCGGCGTGGGCAGCGACGCAACGAAGTCGTAGTCGTCGTCCGTGTCTTCGCCCATGATCTTCTTCAGCACGTCGAAGAAGTTCTTCTTCTTGGGAAGAATGTGAATCTCGTAGTCGGCCATGCCGACCTTGGCGGCGGCGAAGCGGATCGCGTCGTCCAGCCCGCCCAGCTTGTCGATCAGCCCGCGCTCCAGGGCCTGCTTGCCGGTGTAGACGCGGCCTTCGGCCATGTCTTCGAGCTTGCCCTTGATGCGGTCGCCGCGCGACTGCTTGATGCGGCCCTTGAACTGGCCATAAATCCCATCCATGTACGCAGCCATCGCGGTGCGCTCGTCCTCATTCCAGGGGCGCTCGGTGCTGTAGAGCGAGGCGCGCTTGCCGCGCGGAAACTCGGTCGTGGTGATGCCGAGCTTTTCCTCGAAGAGGCCGCGCGTGACCATCTTTCCGCCGACCACGCCGATCGAAGCCGTGATGGTCGCTTCTTCCGCGAAAATCGTGTCGGCCGGAATCGCAACGTAATACCCGCCGCTGCCCGCGACGCCGCCCATGCTGACGACCAGCGGCTTTTCCTTGCCGCAGCGCGTGGCCGCCTCCCAGATGATGTCGCTGGCGAGGGCCGAACCGCCGGGCGAATTCACGCGCACGACGACGGCCTTCACGTTTTCGTCCTTTGCGGCGCGGTCGAAGGCGGCCCGCAGCGTCGTGCTGCCCGCGGTCGTGCCGCCCATCAGGGGATCGGCCTGGTTCGTGCCCGTCGCGATCGGGCCGTCGATGTAAATCAGCCCGATGCCCGGCTTTGACTCTTCCGAGCCTTCCTTCATCAGCTTGCTGAACATGCTGAAGAACGCGAACGGATTCTCCAGATCGATCTCCAGATCGTCCTTCTTGTCCATGCGCTTGATGATCTTGACGTCGCGGCCGTACTCCTTGCGGATGCGCTGTTGAAACGCGGAAAACGAGCTGACCTCGTCGACGAGCTTGAGTTCGAGGGCGCGCTTCGCGTCGATCGGCGCGCTATCGACCGCGGCCTGGATCTGCGTGGGTGAGAGCTTGCGACCGTCGGCCAGCAGGCGGATCCAGCGATCGAAAATGCCGTCGAGGAGCCAGTTGACGTTGTCGGCGGCTTCCTTGCTCGGCTCGGTGCGGGTGTAGGGCTCCAGCGCGCTCTTGTACGCGCCGCAGTGCAGCATGTCGGCCTGCACGCCGATCTTGTCGAGCAGGCCCTTATAGAACGAGAGCTGCGCATTGAGGCCGAGAATCGCCAGCTCGCCGTTCTCGGCCAGCGTGATGTCGTCGGCCGCGCAGGAGAGCGCGTAGGACAGGTTGGACGCCGAGTCGAAGTAGCAATGCACCTTCTTGCCGGCCTTGCGGAAGGCGCCGAGCGTGCGCGTGATCTCTTCGAGCTGCGCGACGCTCATGCTGGGCGATTCGACGATCATCATGATGCCGGCGACGGAAGCGTCCTTGGTCGCCTTGTCGATGGTGGTGGTGATTTCGCGAAGTGTGCGCGGCTTCTGCCCGCCGAAGAGCATGCCGAGGTCGAACTCCTCGGTCGGCGCTTCGGCCACCGGCCCGTCGAAGACGATGCGCAGCACGCTCTTATCCGCCAGCGCGGAGGGCGCCGCGAGCGCCGCCAGCAGCAGCACGCCGGCGAGGCACGCGGCCCGGCTCGAACGGGGGATTCGCAGTTTTTCCATCATTACAGGCTCCTTGCTCGGTTTGCGAAGCGGCCGCACAACGGCGCGGCGTCGCCGCGCGCCTGGGGAGCGGGCGCGCGACCTCGAATTTCCCAAGTTCATCATAAACTACTCTTCATGTACCGGCATGTAACGCTGTAGAATCTTGTCACGCCGAGCGATTTGCATCATTCATGGGGTCGAGACATGCACGCGATTTCCAGACATCGGGCCGGATGCATCCTTGCCACGGCCGTTTCGCTGCTATGCCTGTGCGTCCCGGCGCAGGCCACGTGGTCGATCGTCATCGTCGATCGCGAGAGCAAGGAAGTGGCGATCGGCTCGGCGACGTGCCTGCTCAATTTCGACCTGGAGCGCGGCCTGCCGGTCGTGCTGGTCAATCGCGGCGCCGCGGCGGCCCAATCGCAGATCGACTCCACCGGCGTGAACCGCGCCCGCATCCGCCAGGAGTTGCTGAACGGCACCCCCCCGTCGCAGATCCTGCAACTGTTGCGCGCGTCCGACGGCTCGCACGAATCGCGCCAATACGGAATCGTCGACACGCTCGGCCGATCGGCGACGTTCACGGGCCGGTTCTGCGGGGCTTATGCCTCCGGCCGAACGGGCAGCATCGGCACGCTCGATTACTCGATTCAGGGAAACGTGATCACGGGCTCGCCGGTGATTGAGCGCGCCGAGCAGGCGATCCTGAACACGCCGGGCGGCATTCCCGAGAAACTGATGGCGGCGATGGAGGCGGCCCGCGCGATGGGCGGCGACGGGCGCTGCTCGTGCAGCCAGACGAACCCGCCGGGCTGCGGCTCCCCCCCGCCGTCGTTCCTGAAGTCGGCGCACGTGGGCTTCATGATCGTCGCGCGGCGCGGCGACACCGACGGCGGATGCAGCGCGTCGGTCGGCTGCGCGGCGGGGTCGTACATTCTGAACCTGAATTACATCGGGCGTTTCGTGGGCGACCCCGACCCGGTGCTGCGTCTGCGACTGATGTTCGATCAGTGGCGGGCCGCGCGGCTGGACGTTCCGGACCAGGTGGTGTCGCGGGTCATGATCGACCCGCCGCTGCTGCCGGCGGACGGCACGTCGGCGGCGCTGCTTCACATAGAAGTTCTCGATTTCCGAGGGATGCCGGCCACCGGCATCACGGGCGTGGTCGTGGAGCACGACCCGTGGGGCAGCGCGGGATCGGCGGCCATCGGCCCGGTCGTGCCGCTGGGGGACGGCGTGTATGAGGCGACGCTGACGGCCGGCGCGATCAGCGGGCTCGATCGAATCGCCGTGCGCGTGCAGACGGCGACCAGCGACCGCTACCTGATTCCGAGCGGCCGGCTGCTGGTGCAGCCATTCGGCGACCTGAACGGCGACGGCGTGGTGGACAACGGCGACATTGATGCGTTCGTGCTGGCGCTGACCGATCCGGCCGGTTACGCGGCGGCGTATCCGAACGTGCAGTTCGCGATCGTCGGCGACATGAATCGCGACGGCGCGTTCGACACGGCCGACATTGACGGGTTTGTTCAGGCTCTTCTGCGATAGTCCGCCGGGAGTCCGCGCACCGTGCGATAGAGCGCGAGGGCGCGTCCGCCGCGGGCGGCATTCGCACGAATACCCGCGCGCTGGCGCTTGGGGTTCGGAACGTCGAGCGCAGCCCCCTCCGGAACGTCCGGATCCCCGGCCATCCGGCCCCGCTGCCCCTCCGGCCCCCCGGCCCCCCTCCCAAGCCAATGCTCTGGTTGCGTGGCGTTGCGGCGGTCCTTATACTGCGCGGCTCGCGAAACGCGGAAAGGCGGGCTGGCAGATGCCGAAGCAGAAAACGCACAAGGGCTTGCAGAAGCGCGTCAAGGTTTCGGCGCGCGGCAAAGTGATCTGCAAGCGACCGGGTTCGGGACACCTGATGACGGGCAAGTCCGGCACGCGGCGGCAGCGCCTGCGCCGTGCCCATGAAATCGTCGGTGCCCTGGGCGAGAAGGCCCGCGTCGCGCTGCGCGTCAACTAATTCCGTCTGACATGGAGATTCAACAATGCCACGCGTCACTCCCGGCCACGCCACGCGCCGCCGACGCAAGCGGATTCTGAAGGACGCGAGCGGCTTCTGGGGCTCGCGGAGCAAGCTCTTCCGCGTCGCCAAGCAGTTCGTAACCAAGGCCGGCGTGTATGCCTTCCGCGACCGCCGCGCCAAGAAGCGCGAATTCCGCGCGCTCTGGATCGTCCGCGTCAGCGCCGCGTGCGAGGCCCGCGGCATGTCGTACAGCCAATTCATGGGCGCCATGAAACGCGCCGCCGTGATCCTCAACCGCAAGATGCTCAGCGAGGTCGCGATCCATGATCCGGCCGCGTTCGATAAGCTCGTGGCATTGGCCAAGTCGGCGCAGACCGCGGCCGCTTAACCCGCCCGCCGCCCGCGACACTCGCAGCGCTGCCCCGGCGGGTTTTCCGCCCGGGGCCGCGCTGCTCGCGTTTGCCGCCGCGCTCGCTTGCGCCGCGCCGCGGGTCGCCTGGGGAGAGGAACCGATGAGCTGGCGGAAACTGCCCGCGGCCGACGGAGCGCAGATCGCCGTCAAGCACTACCCGGCGGCCGGACGCGCCCCGGTCGTGCTGATTCACGGCCTGGCGGTGAGCGCGGAAGTGTGGGACATGCCCGACGCGGTCGGCGAAGGCTACCACTACCGCAGCCTCGCCACGCTGCTGCGCGAGGCCGGGTACGACGTTTGGCTGGTCAACCTGCGCGGCCACGGCGCGCTGCCGAATGTCAGCGAACCGGCGCCGGGGCAGACCGATTGGTGCGTCGACGATTTCGCGACATGCGACGTGCCGACGGTGATCGATCACGTCTGCTGCGAGACGGGGCGCAAGCCGTTCGTCGTCGCCAGCAGCATGGGCGCGCTGTCGCTGGCGGCGTTTGCGCTCGGGGCGCGCTGCGACGGCGCGGCCGGGCGCATCGTGCTCGACGACGCGCTGGGCGCCGCGCGGCAGGCGCAGCTTTCCGGCGCGGTCTTCGTCGAGATGCCGGCGGCGCTGCGCTGGCCGAAGTCGCTGTATGACGAATCCGGCAGCCTGCGCTGGCAAATGCTGATGGGCGAATCGGACGCGACGGCGGCGGCGTCGAACATGCCATTCGAGTTTCTTTCGCGCGCGGCGTGGCTCGAAGCGATCATCGCCAGCGCCGGCAACGTTCCGCTGAACTGGCTTCGCCCCGGCGAGCGCGAGTCGTGGTGGCGAAGCAAGCTGCCGCCGGCTCTGGCCGCGTCGATCGAGCGCGCGCAGGTCGCCGCGGTCGGGGCGGCGCTGCGCGTGGGCGGCACGTTTACGGGGGCGACGGGACACCGGGCCGACGTGATTCTGCGGCGGCGCTACGTTGTGAACGACATGAAGGCGGGAGTGTTGCGGCAGCTTGCCAAGTGCGTGCGGCGCGGGGCATTCGTCAGCGCCGGCGACGAATGCGAGGTGGTCTATTCCGAGCACTACGCGGCGCTGCGCGTGCCCACGCTCGTGCTGGCGGGCGGCCGCGACCGGATCGCCAATCCGGGCGTGGTGCGCGAGGTGTTTTTCGACCGTCTGGGCTCGGCGGATCGGCAATTCGAGCTGTTTGACGAAATTGGGCACGGCGAGTTCACGGCCGCGCCGGTGTCGACGGAGCGGGTGTATCCGCGTGTGCTGCTGTGGCTGGACGCACGGGATGGTGGGCGTTAGGCGGAGGCGACCGAGCGCGGAAGAAACGTTGAGCCGCGGATGTGACACAAGACGGATGGTCCGTGTCCGCGTCGCAAAAAGACCGGCCGGAGGCCGGCCTCCCAGAGGCTGCCCCCCCAAGAGGCTGGCCCACCAACTGCATTCCTTGTGTGGCGTGTCTTCGCTTCGTTTCGAATGTTCGCATTCTGTTAGCAGAATTCCCCGGAATCTCGCGCCCGGGCCACTTGACGGCGGGCCGCGTATCAGTATCCTTGCCGATCTTCGGCATTTGTAGCCGGAGACAGCAGCGGGATTTGCGCAAAGGTTGCGGCACGCTATGCCAGGTGATCGAATCAGAATCCGGATGGAAGCGTACGATCATCGGGCGCTCGATGCGTCGGCGATCGAGATTGTCGACCAGGCGAAGCGCACCGGCGCTCGCGTGTGCGGGCCGATCCCGCTGCCCACGCGCATCGAGCGCTACACGGTCCTGCGCTCGCCGCACATCGACAAGAAGTCGCGCGAGCAGTTCGAAATGCGCACGCACAAGCGCGTGATCGACATATTCGAGTCGACGCCGCGCACCGTCGACGCCCTCGGTCGGCTCGCGGTGCCGGCGGGCGTGTTCATAAAGATCAAAGCCTAGCCGCTTCGCAAGCGGCCGCTTTTTTCAAGGGACGACCCGGCCGCGCCGTCGCGCGGCGAGTCGCAGCGGAATCGCCGCCGCCCGAATGCGGCGGACAGTGTTGTGAGGAGTGCCGCGGATGATCCCGGCCATCTTGGGCAAAAAGATCGGCATGACGCAGGTCTTCGAGGCCTCGGGCGAGCGCGTCCCCGTGACGGTCGTCCAGGCCGGGCCGTGCGTCGTGCTGCAGGTTAAGTCGGCCGACGGGAAGGACGGCTACCACGCCGTGCAACTCGGCTTCGGCGACGTGAAGCCGCACCGCAGCACGCTGGCCCAGATCGGCCACGCTCGCGCGGCGGGCACCAGCCCCAAGCGCTTTACGCGCGAGATCCGGCTGCTGTCGCCGACGGACAAGAAGGTGGGCGACACCGTAACGGTCGACCTGTTCAGCAATGAGAAGGTCGGCTACGTCGACGTGATGGGCGTCTCGAAGGGCAAAGGCTTTCAGGGCGGCATGAAGCGGCACGGCATGGGCGGACAATGCTCCTCCCACGGCACCGAGCGCAAACACCGCTCCCCCGGCTCGATCGGCGCGCATGCCCAGAACCGCGGCACCTCCGGCGCCGTCAAGAAGGGCAAGCGAATGGCAGGCCACATGGGCATGGTGCAGCAGACCATCCGGAACCAGCGGCTGGTCGGCATCGACGCAGAAAACAACGTGCTGCTGATCCGCGGCGCGATTCCCGGCGCGGCCGGCACGTACGTGCTCGTACGAAAGTCGAAGACGCGCTCGTAAGGGAACGACGAAGATGATCTCGATTCCGGTATACAACGAGCAGGGCCAGCAGGTCGGCAGCGAGTCTCTCGACGAGACGGCGCTGGGCGGCGAGGTCAACGTCGCGCTGCTCAAGCAGGCGGTCGTGATGTACCACGCCAACCGCCGGCAGGGCACGGTGCGAACCAAGAGCCGCGGAGACGTCGAAGGCTCCAGCCGCAAGATCTACCGCCAGAAGGGCACCGGCCGCGCCCGCCGCGGCAACATCCGCACGCCGATCATGAAGGGCGGCGGGCACACGTTCGCCAAGCGCCCGCGCGATTTTCGGCAGGCCATGCCGGTCCGGCAGCGCCGCCTGGCGCGGGACAACGCGGTGCTGTCGAAGGCGAAGGACCAGAACGCGCTGATCATCGACGGCCTGCGCTACGACGCGCCCAAGACCGCCCGCTTCGCCAAGATGCTTCAGGCGCTGGGCGCCGACGCCGGCTGTGTCCTGGCCACCGCGGGGATCGACCGCACGCTTTGGAAGAGCGGCCGAAACATCCCGAAGACGCGCGTCATCGACGTGGCCGAGCTGAACGCCTTCGACGTGCTGATGCGCCGCAAGCTGGTGTTCACGCGCGACGCATTCGAGCGCTACCGCGAGATGGTCGCGGCGAGGAGTGCGTAAGCCATGGACATTTACCACACGATCATCCGCCCGCTCGTAACCGAAAAGGCCGCGCACATGATGCGGCAGACGACCGGCGAGCACGGCGGGACGTACTGCTTCGAAGTGCATGCCGACGCGACGAAGTCGCAGGTCCGCAACGCCGTCGAGCAGATTTACGGGGTTAAGGTTGTCGACGTGCGGACGAGCAATCGCCCCGCCCGCGTACGGCGCTTCCGATTTCGAATGGGCGAGTCGACGCGCCCGAAGAAGGCCATGGTTGTTCTCGACACGAACAGCCACATTGACTTGTTCTGATCGGCCGTGCCGCCGGCCCGGCCGGCGCACGCGGCAAAGGATGTTTCGATGGGCGTGAAAATCTACAAGAGGACTTCGGCCGGTCGGCGCAACTCCAGCGTCAACGACTACGCCGAAATCACGCACCGGCACGAGAATCGCCCGGTCAAGGCGCTGCTCGAGCCGGGCCGCAAGACCGGCGGGCGCAACCACCACGGCGTGATCACGTCGTGGCAGCGCGGCGGCGGCAACAAGCGCATGTACCGCGTGATCGATTTCAAGCGGAACAAGACCGGCCCCGCCAACGTCCTCGAAATCCAATACGACCCGAACCGCAGTTGCCACATCGCCCTGGTTCAGTATGGCGACGGCGAAAAGCGCTACATTCTCGCGCCGGTGCGGCTCGCCGCAGGCGACGTGGTGGAGAGCGGCCCGCGCGTCGAGCCGAAGATCGGCAACGCCATGCCGCTGTCGGCCATTCCGGTCGGCATGGAAGTGCATAACGTGGAGCTCAATCCCGGCCAGGGCGGCAAGATGGTGCGCAGCGCCGGCAACGTGGCGCGCCTGATCGCGCGCGAGGGAAGCTGGGCCACGATCCAGCTTCCGTCCGGCGAGTCGCGCCAGGTGCGCGTCGAGTGCATGGCCACGCTCGGCCAGCTCGGAAATCTCGATCATCAGAACGTGACGCTCGGCAAGGCCGGGCGTTCGCGCTATCTGGGCCGGCGGCCGCACGTGCGCGGCAAGGCGATGAACCCGGTGGCGCATCCGCTGGGCGGCGGCGAAGGCCGCAGCAACGGCGGTCGTCATCCGTGCTCGGCGTGGGGCCGGCTGGCAAAGGGCGGCAAGACGCGAAATCCGCGGAAGGTGTCGAACCGCCGGATCTTGCGCCGCCGCGTGACGAAGAGCTTTGGCGAATCGAAACTCAAGCGGAAGTGGTAATCGGGCGGCGCCGCGGCGCCGTCAGCCCAAGGGTTCTGTATGTCTCGCAGCTTGAAAAAAGGCCCGTTCGTCGACGAGGCCCTGTACGAGAAGGTCCAGAAGGCGCGCGAGGCCGGCCGCAGCGGCCCGCTCAAGGTCTGGCGGCGGGCCTGCACCATCGTGCCGGAGTTCGTCGGCTTCCATTTCGACGTTCACAACGGCAAGACCTTCATCAAGGTCTACGTGACGGAAGACATGGTCGGCCACAAGCTCGGTGAATTCGCGCCGACGCGGACGTTCCGGGCGCACACGGCCCGGGCCAGCAAGGTCGCCGCACCGTAAGGAGTGCTCTCGATGTCCTGGACCGCCAAACATCGATACGCCCGCATCTCGGCCCGCAAGGCGCGCCTGCTTGCGGACCTGATCCGGGGCCGCGACTGCGATCACGCGCTCGGCCTGCTTCAGTTTTCGCCCAAGCGCGCCGCGGTGATGGTGGACAAGGTGCTGCGTTCGGCGATGGCCAGCGCCAATGAGGCCGAGGCGAAGATGGGCGAGCTGTTCGTGGCCGAGGCGCGCATCGACGACGGCCCGATCATCAAGCGTTTCCGTCCGAAGGATCGCGGGCGGGCGCATCCGATTCAGAAGCGGACGAGCCACATTGTCGTATCCGTCGCGGAAAGGGGCTAAGCCGTGGGGCAGAAAGTCAATCCGATCGGTTTCCGCGTCGGGATCACCGAAGGATGGAAGTCGCGCTGGTACGCTCCGAAGAGCGCGTTCGGCGCGTTCCTCGTCGAAGACGAGCAGATCCGCCGGTTCATCGACAAGCACCTGAACGAAAAACCGCCCTACGCGGGCATTTCCAAGGTGGAGATCGAGCGGACGCGCGACGAAGTCAAGGTAATCATCCACACGGCCCGCCCCGGCATGGTGATCGGGGCGAAGGGCGCCGAGGTCGACAAGCTCAAGGAAAAGATCGAAGACCTGATCGACCGGCGCGTCGCGATCAACATCATCGAGATCAAGAACCCGGACCTGGACGCGCGGCTGGTGGGCGAAAGCATCGGCGAGCAGCTCAAGAAGCGTTCGAGCTTTCGCCGCGTGATGAAGCAGAAGTGCGAAGCGGCGATGGGCGCCGGGGCGCGCGGGGTGAAGATCATCTGCTCGGGCCGGCTGGGCGGGGCCGAGATGGCGCGGGTCGAGAAGCAGATGCTCGGTTCGATCCCGCTGTCGACGCTTCAGGCGGACGTGGACTACGCCCACTCCACCGCGGTGACGACGGTGGGCTCGATCGGGATCAAGGTTTGGATCTATCGCGGGATGTACGGCGAGCAGATCGTCGAGCGTCCGCAGGAAGGCCGTTTCCGCCGCCGAGCGCGGCGGTAGGGTCTGCGTTTGCGGCGGATCGTCGCAAGGAGCGTGAGTCGTGCCTGGCAGATTGCCCAAGCGCGTGAAATACCGCAAGGCCCAGAAGGGTCGCGTGCGCGGCAACGCCACGCGCGGAAACACCGTGTCGTTCGGCGATTTCGGGCTCCAGTCGCTGGAGATCGGGCGCGTTACGGCCGACCACATCGAGGCCGGCCGCGTGGCCTGCTCGCACTTTCTGCAGCGCGAAGGGCGCGTCTACATCCGCATCTTCCCGCACAAGCCCGTGTCGGCCAAGCCGCTCGAAGTGCGCATGGGCACGGGCAAGGGCGAGACGGCGTACTGGACGGCGGAGGTTCGGCCGGGCACGGTTCTGTATGAGATCGGCGGCGTGTCAGAGGATCTCGCGAAGGCGACGTTCCTGCGGATCGCCCACAAAATGCCGGTGCGGACGCGCATGATCAAGCGCCGCCACGGGCTGTAGGACGAAACCATGAGCAGCATGTCGATCGAGGCGATCACGGCGATGAAGACGGAGGAGCTGCACAGCGAGCTCGAACGTCTGCGCAAGCACATGTTCGACCTGCGCTCGCAGGCCGTCACCGAGAAGCTCGAAGACCCGACGCAGCTCGGCAAGACGCGCCGCACGATCGCCCGCCTGCTGACGGTGCTGAATCAGCGCGGCGAGAAGAACATCGAGCAGCGGCAGGCGCACCTGACCGCGGTTGGCGCGCGGCGCTAGGCCGATTTTTTGAAGCAGTGGGACAAAACGCGATGAGCATTCAGTCTGCAGGTTCAACCGCCGCCCCGGACGCCGCCCGCGACCCGCGCGCCAAGCGCGTCGGCGTCGTTTCGTCGGCCGGCAAGCGCGACAAGACGGTGCGCGTGACGGTGCAATACGTCGTGCAGAACCAGAAATACGGCAAATATCTGCGGCGCAACACGAGCTTCCAGGTGCATGACGAGCGGAACGAGGCCGCCGCCGGCGACACGGTCGAAATCGCCGAGTGCCGCCCGATCAGCCGAACGAAGACCTGGCGGCTGGTCCGCATTCTGAACCGCGCCCCGCGCGAGGCTGGGGGCGCGCGATGATTCAGCAATACACGAGGCTCGACGTCGCCGACAACACGGGCGCCAAGCTGCTCATGTGCATCCAGGTGATGAAGGGCGGAGCCGCCGCATTCGGCAAGCGCCGCCTGCGCGTCGGCTACGTCGGCGACATCATCATGTGCTCGGTGAAGGAGTGCCTGCCGCAGTCGGATTTCAAGAAGGGCGACAAGGTGAAGTGCGTCGTCGTGCGCACCAAGTACCCGACCCGCCGGAAAGACGGCAGCTACGTCCGCTTCGACACCAACGCGGCGGTCATTCTCGACCCCGAGGGCAATCCGAAGGGCACGCGCGTCTTCGGCCCGGTGGCCCGCGAGCTGCGCGAGAAGAATTTCACGAAGATCATCTCGCTGGCGGAGGAGGTCTGGTAGACATGGCAGCCCGAATCCGCAAGGACGACGTGGTGATGGTGGTGGCCGGCGAGCACAAGGGCGCTCGCGGCAAGGTGCTGCGCATCATCAAGGACAAGGATCGCGTGGTGATCGAAGGCGTGAACATCGTCTATCGCCACGTCCGCAAGAACCAGCGCGCCCCGCAGGGCGGCCGCGTGCAGAAGGAAGCGCCGATTCACCTGTCGAACGTGATGCCGATCGATCCGAAGACCGGCAAGCCGACGCGCGTGCGCTTCCCCACGGTGAAGAACGAGTCCGGAAAGATTGTCTCCAAGCAGCGGGTCAGCACGGCCGGCACGGTCCTCAGCGACGTGACGCGGTCGGGCGCGACCGCGACGGGGAAGTAGCTCATGGCGCGCCTGCTCGAAAAATACCGCAAGGAAGTGCTTCCGGCCCTCAAGGCCGAGTTGAAGCAGAACAACCCGATGGCCGTTCCGCGCGTGACCAAGGTGCTGGTCTCCTGCGGCCTGGGCAAGGCGATCGGCGAGTCGGGCGGCAAGGCCCGCGAGAACAAGCGCTTTCAGGAGGCCGAGCAGCACCTGTCGGTCATCACCGGCCAGAAACCGCTCGTCTGCAAGTCGCGCAAGAGCGTCTCGAATTTCAAGCTGCGCGAAGGCTGGGACTGCGGGCTGAAGGTGACGATGCGCGGCCGGCGGATGTACGAGTTTCTCGACCGTTTCATCTCGCTGGCGGTTCCGCGCATCCGCGACTTTCGCGGGCTGGACCCCGGCGCGTTCGACGGCCGCGGCAACTACGGCGTCGGCCTGTCCGAAGCGGGCGTGTTCCCCGAGATCAACCCCGACAAGATTACGTACCAGCAGGGCATGAACATCACGATCTGCACCACCGCGGGCAGCGATGCCGACGCGCGGCGGCTGCTGACGCTGATGGGCATGCCGTTCAGGAGTTAGTGCGACATGGCCAGACTGGGGCTGCGGCTGAGCTGCAAGAAGAAGCCGAAGTATCGCGTGCGGGGCTATACGCGCTGCGAGCTGTGCGGGCGGTCGCGGGCCGTCTATCAGAAGTTCAAGATCTGCCGGCTGTGCTTCCGCAAGCTGGCGAGCCAGGGGCGGATCCCCGGCGTGCGCAAGGCCAGTTGGTGAGGAGCGTCTGACGATGCCGACATCCGACACGATCGCCGACATGCTTACGCGCGTCCGCAACGCCGCCCGCGCCGGGCGCAAGCGCGTCCGCGTCAAGCGCAGCAAGGTCTGCCTGGGCATCGCCAAGGTGCTGAAGGCCGAAGGCTACATCGTCGACTTTCTTTCGATCGACGACGCCAACCAGGGGGAGATTCAGATCGACCTGAAGCTCGGCGACCGCGGCGAGCAGGTGCTGCAGGATCTCCGCCGCGTGAGCAAGCCCGGCCGCCGCGTGTATCGCGGGGTAGAGAATATTCCCTTTGTGGTGGACGGCCTGGGCGTCGCCATCGTCTCCACGAGCAAGGGCGTGATGAGCGACCGCCAGTGCCGCCAGCAGGGCATCGGCGGCGAACTTCTTTGTACGGTGTGGTGAGCCTATGTCGCGTATCGGCAAGAAGCCCATCCCGATTCCCGGCGGCGTGAAGGTCGAGACCGCTGCTTCGACGGTCAAAGTGACCGGCCCGAAGGGCAATCTCGCCTGGAGCGTCCCCGCCGGAATCCGCGTGGAAGTGGCCGGGGGACAGGTGCAGGTGCAGCGGCCCGACGACGAGGCGCGCAACCGCGCCCTGCACGGGCTCTCGCGCGCCCTGATCGCCAACATGATCGTCGGCGTCAAGGACGGCTACTCGAAGGGCCTCGAAATCTACGGCACGGGTTACACCTGCAAGGTCGAAGGCCGCAAGCTGATGCTCAACGTCGGCTTCATGGGCCGCGGCGTCGGCAAGGCGGCCCAGTTCGTCGTCGACATTCCGGCCGGCGTCGACGTGAAGGTCGACGTGCCCGCCGCGCGCGGGAACAACGAGCCGGCCAAGTTCACGGTCAGCGGGCTGGACAAGCAGGCGGTCGGCGATTTCGCCGCCGCGGTTCGCAAGATTCGCAAGCCCGAACCGTATCAGGGCAAGGGCATTCGCTACGCCGGCGAGCAGGTTCGCCGCAAGGCCGGCAAGGTCTTCGCCGGCGGCGGCAGCGGTTGATGCCGCGCGGCGCGCAGCGCAGCGGAAGGGTCGTCAGATTCGCGGCCGCCCCGGCGGCGCGAGAGGATTGGCAGGCATGAGACCGCAGATTCTCAAGTATGTGCGTGCGGCGCGGCGAATTCGCCGCGTGCGGAAGAAGGTCGTGGGCACGGTCGCGCGTCCGCGCCTGGCCGTCTCGCGCTCGCTCAAGAACATTTACGCCCAGATCATCGACGACACCGCCGGACGGACGCTCTGCGCCGTCTCGACGATGTCGAAGGAGCTGCGCGGCGCGAAGCCGTATGGCGGCAATTCCGCCGCCGCGGCGGAGGCGGGCAAGGCCCTGGCGGCCAAGGCCCGCGCTCTGGGAATCGAAGAGGTCTGCTTCGACCGCCGAGGCAACCGCTACCATGGCCGCATCAAGGCCCTGGCCGACGCGGCTCGCGAAGGCGGCCTGAAGTTCTAGCATTGCGGGACGAGGTGCTATGGGATCCCAGCCGGCAAGAGGTGGAAGGTCGGACGCACGCGGCGGCGACGAGCGCGGCGTCGACGACGTGCTTGTCAAGCTCTATCGCTGCGCAACCGTCGTGAAGGGCGGGCGCCGCTTCTCGTTCGGCGCGCTGGTCGTCGTCGGCGACCGCAACGGGCGCGTCGGCTTCGGCTACGGCAAGGCAAACGAAGTGCCGCCGGCCGTCGACAAGGGCGTCAAGTATGCCCGCAAGCGCATGATCGCCGTCCCGCGCCGCAACACGACGATCCCCCACCGCGTAATCGGCCGCTACGGCTCCAGCCGCGTGGTGATGATCCCGGCCGGCCCGGGAACGGGCGTCATCGCCGGCTCCGCCCCGCGCGCCGTGCTCGAATTGGCGGGCGTGAAGGACGTGTTGACGAAGTGCTACGGCTCCACCAGCCCGAAGAACCTGGTCAAGGCCACGCTCGACGGGCTGCAGCGCCTCCGCACCAAGACGCAGGTCGAGCACCTGCGCGGCGTGAAGATCGAAATCGTCCGCAACCGCGGCGCGGCCAAGCCGGCCGACGCCGCCGCGTCCGCCAGCCCGAGGGCCGAAGCATGATGCTCCACCAGATCACCGACGAAGCCGGCGCGCATCGCCGGCGCAAGCGCGTCGGCCGCGGCGAGAGCAGCGGCATGGGACGCACCAGCGGGCGCGGCAACAAGGGTTGCCAGTCGCGCGCGGGGTACAAGTCTCGCCGGCTTGCGGAAGGCGGCCAGATGCCGCTCTTCCGCCGCCTGCCGAAGCGCGGCTTCAACAACTTCAACTTCCGCACTAGCTACGAGGTGGTCAACCTGGCCGACCTCGAGCGCGGATTCGACAACGGCGCGAAGATCGATCCGGCCGCGCTCCGCGCCGCGGGCCTGGTGCGCGGCGACGGGTCGGAGCTGGTGAAAGTTCTGGGCACCGGCACGTTGACGAAGAAACTGTCCATCACCGCGCACGGGTTCAGCGCGGCGGCCCGCGCCGCGATCGAAAAGGCGGGCGGCGCCGTCACGACGATCCCGCAGCGCGATTCGGCCGCCGCCGCCAAGGCCAAGCGCAGCTCGCGCGTCGAAAAGCCCGCGAAGAAGCCGGCCGCCGACGCGTCCACGTAACCGCGAGGTCGGAACCCGATGATCCGTGCGTTTATCAACGTCTTTCGCGTGCCCGACCTTCGCAACAAGGTTCTGTTCACGCTGCTGATGCTCTGCGTCTATCGCGTGGGCTACTATGTCCCCCTGCCCGGCGTCGACCAGGTCAGCCTTTCGCGGCACTGGAAGGGCCAGACCGGCGGCGCGGCCGAGCAATTCGCCGAAGTCTTCGCCATGTTCACCGGCGGCGACCTGGGCCAAAGCACGCTCTTCGGCCTGGGCATCATGCCCTACATCAGCGCCTCGATCATTCTCCAACTGCTCGTCACCGTCGTGCCGACGCTGGAGAAACTCTCGAAAGAAGGCGAGAGCGGCCGGCGCAAGATCAACGAGTACACGCGCTACCTCACGGTCCTGCTGTGCCTGATTCAGGCCGCTTTCTGGCTGCGCTATCTGAACGCCAGCAAGCTCGTTTATCCCGATTTCGCCGGCACGTTCTCGTTCGGACTGATCGCCGTCACCGGACTGATGGTCGGCACGCTCATTTTGATGTGGGTGGGCGAGCAGATCGACGAATACGGCATGGGCAACGGCATCTCGCTCATCATCATGGCCGGCATCATCTCGCGCCTTCCCGACGTTCTGTGGGAAGTCGGGCGCGGGTTGCTGGCCGGCGGGCGCGGCACCGGCACGGCCGGGACCATGTCGCCGGAGAAGGTCGTGTTCATGGCGATCGCGTTCGTCGCGGTGGTCGCGGCGTCGATCCTGATTACTCAGGCGCAGCGGCGCATCCCGATTCAACAGGCCAAGCAGAATCGCGGCCGGCGCGTGATGGGCGGGGCCAAGCACTACCTCCCGCTGCGCATCAACCAGGGCGGCGTGATGCCGATCATCTTCGCCAGCTCGTTCCTGCTCTTCCCGAGCATGTTCTTCGGCTGGCTGGACCGGCAGAATCTCTGGCCCGCGACGTTCTGGAGCTTTCTCGATCAATCGCTTCGGCCCGGCGAGTTCGCCTATGAGCTGACGTACATCGCGATGGTGTACTTCTTCGCCTACTTCTGGGTGTCGGTGCAGTTCCAGCCCAAGGAGCTGGCCAACAACCTGCGCGACATGGGGAGCTTCATTCCCGGCTTCCGGCCCGGAAAGCGCACGGCCGACTATCTGGAAGCCGTGATGGAGCGGATTACGTACGTGGGCGCCGGCTTTCTGGCGGTGATTGCGGTCATTCCCGCGATCGTCGCGAAACAGATGGAAGTGCCCTTCCGCGTATCGGCGTTTCTGGGGGGCACCGGGCTTCTGATCGTCGTCAGCGTCGCGCTCGACTTCATTCAGCGGCTGGAAGCCAACCTGATCATGCGAAATTACGAGGGCTTCCTGGGACAAGAAGGCGTATCGCGCGTGAAAGGGCGCCTGTACTGATGCCCCCGCTGCGCCTCGTGTTCCTGGGACCGCCGGGTACGGGGAAGGGCACACAGGCCCAGCGGCTGGCCGATTCGCGCGGGCTCGCCGCTCTTTCCAGCGGAAATGTGCTTCGCAACGAGATTCGCCAGCAGAGCGACATCGGCAAGGCGGCGCAGGGTTTCGTGCAGTCGGGCGGATTGGTCCCCGACGCGGTGATCTGCGGCGTCATGCTGGCGGCGGTGGATCGGCTGGCCCCGTCGGCCGGCTTCGTGCTCGACGGCTTTCCGCGGACGGTTCCGCAGGCCGAGGCGCTGGCCGGCGGCCTGGCGGCGCGGCAGATGCGGCTGGACGCGGTGCTCGACTTCCGCTGTCCGGAATCGGAAATCGTGGGGCGGATCGTCGGCCGCCGGGTTTGCAGCAATTGCCAAACCACATATAATACGAGTTTTCTGCCGCCCCGGGTGGCGGACCGCTGCGACCGCTGCGGCGGAGCGCTGGTGCAGCGGGTCGATGATCGCGAGGACGTCGTGCGAGCGCGCCTGCGGACGTATGCTGAGCAGACCGCGCCGCTGGTGAACTTTTACGACCGACTGGGCTTGCTCCGCCCGATCGATGCGGCGGCCGACGCCGCCGCGGTCGAGGCCGAGGTAAATGGCGTTTTGTCGACGCTGCGACGGAGCGGATGAGCACGGCGACTTCGAAGATCGTCATCAAGTCGCCGCGCGAGATTGAGCTGATGCGCGACGCCGGGCGGCTGGTGTGCCGCGTGCTCGACGAGATCGAGACGCGCGTGCGTCCCGGCTGCACGACGGCCGAGCTGAACGCGATCGCGACCGAGCGGATTCGCGAGGCCGGCGCGGCCGCGCTGTTTCTGGGCGTGCGAAACCCGCAGGCCCGTTTTCCGTTTCCGGCGAGCATCTGCGCGTCGGTCAATGAGGAGATCGTACACGGCATACCCGACAACCGGCCGCTCAAGGAGGGCGACATCGTCAGCGTCGATTGCGGCGTCCGCCTTCGCGGGTACTGCGGCGACGCGGCCCGCACGTTTGCGGTCGGGCGTGTTTCGGCCGCCGTGCGAAAGCTGCTCGACGTGACGCGCGAGGCGCTCGACGTGGCGCTGCGCGAGATGCGTCCGCTCGACCGCTGGAGCCGGATCGCCCGGCTGATGCAGCGGCACGTCGAGGGCGCGGGCTTTGGCGTGGTGCGCGAGTTTGTCGGACACGGAGTCGGCCGGGACATGCACGAGGAGCCGAAGGTTCCGAACTATTACGATCGTTCGCAGCGCGGGTCCGACTTTGAGCTTGTGCCCGGAATGACGCTGGCGATCGAGCCGATGGTGACGGCGGGCCGCCCCGAAGTTCAGTTTCGGGATTCGACCCGCTGGACGGTCGTGACGAAGGATGGGTCGCTGGCGGCCCATCACGAGCACACCGTCGCGGTGACGGCGGACGGCGTTTCCGTTCTGACGGATGGAAAGTAGCGGCAGGATCAGCGGCGGGCGCGGCGCCCGCCCGGAAAGGTGGCACGGATCATGAAAGTACGAAGCAGCGTTCGCCGCATATGCGAGAACTGCAAGATCGTGAAACGGCGCGGCGTCGTGCGCGTCATTTGCGTCAATACGCGTCATAAGCAGCGTCAGGGCTAGCCGCCGGCGGCCCGAGCGCGACGACGATTCGTCGCGGCGGCGCGCCGGTCGCATTGCGGAAGAGGACCACCTATGCCGCGTATCGCGGGCGTGGACATCCCGAGCAACAAGCGCATCGACGTATCGCTGCGCTATATCTTCGGCATCGGCCCGACCACGGCGCTCCAGATTCTGGACAAGGCCGGGATCAAGGCCGACGTACGGGCCGCCAAGCTGACCGAGGACGAGGTCAGCCGCATCGCCGGGATCATCGAGAACGAGTACGTCGTCGAGGGCCAGTTGCGTCGGCAGGTCGCGCAGAACATCGCCCGTCTGCGCGAGATCCGGTGCTACCGCGGGCTGCGTCACATGCGCGGGCTGCCCGTGCGCGGGCAGCGCACGCGAACGAACGCGCGCACGCGGAAGGGTCCGCGCAAGACCGTCGCCGGAAAGAAGGGCGTGAAGGAAATGCACCGCTAAAGGACGGCGCGGCGGCGGCGCGTGGGCGCCGCGCGGCTCGCGCATCGCAGGGAGCTCGACTTGTCCAAGGCAGCACCGACAAAGCGTCGCGGCAAACGGAACGTCGCGAAGGGCGTCGCCCACATCAAGGCGACGTTCAACAACACGATCATCACGATCACCGACATGGACGGCGCCTCGCTCTGCTGGGCGTCGGCCGGTTCGGTGCCCGGGGCGGGCGGCGAAAAGAAATTCACCGGCGCGCGAAAGAGCACGCCCTTCGCCGCGCAGCGCGCCGCGCAATTCTGCGCGAACGAAGCCAAGAAGCACGGCGTCGTCGAACTCGAAGTGCGCGTCAAGGGGCCGGGCGCCGGAAGGGAATCCGCCATCACCGCGCTGCAGGCCGCCGGCCTGCGGATCCAATCGATCGAAGACGTGACGCCGCTGCCTCACAACGGTTGCCGCCCCCGTAAGCGGCGGAGGGTGTAGTCCATGGCTCGTATGCTGCCGCCGGTCTGCCGTTATTGCCGCCGCGAAGGCCTCAAGCTCATGCTCAAGGGCGTGCGCTGCGAAACCGCGAAGTGCCCGATCGAAAAGGAGTATCGCAACAAGCCGCCCGGAATGCATCAGTGGCGCCGCGGCAAGGTCAGTGAATACGGCGTCCGCCTGCGCGAAAAGCAGAAGGTCAAGCGCTATTACGGCCTGCTCGAAAAGCAGTTTCGCCGCCTCTATGAGCGGGCCGAGCGCGGCACTGAGAACACCGGCGTGACGCTGCTCCAGTTTTTGGAGCGGCGCCTCGACAACGTCGTCTGCAAGGCCGGGTTCACGGCTTCGCGCCGCACCGCGCGCCAGGCGATCGCCCACGGGCACGTGCTCGTCAACGGGCGGAAGGTCGACCGTCCCAGCTACATGGTCCGGCTGAACGACCGCATCACGATTCACGGACGGGAACGATCGCAGCAATACTTCCGTGCGCAAATTGGGGAGGAGACGTCCGCCCCGCCGCACAACTGGCTCCAGGTGGACCTGAAAAAACCGGAGGCCGTCGTCGTATCGATGCCGACGCGGGACGACGTGCAGATCCCCGTCGAGGAACAGCTCATCGTCGAGTTCTGCTCGCGGTAGGTTCGAATGTCCACGGAGGGCGCCCGCGCGGCCGCGCGGAAGCCCGGGAGGCCAGCTTCATGCGGATTCGATGGCGTGGTCTGGAGTTGCCGACGCGCGTGGTTCGCGACGACCAGATCAGCACGGATACATTCGGGCGTTTCATCGTCGAGCCGTTCGAGCGCGGCTTCGGGACGACGGTCGGCAACAGCCTCCGCCGCATCCTGCTCTCCAGCCTGGAGGGTTCGGCCGTTACGCAGGCCCGCATCGCCGGCGCCGACCACGAGTTCTGCTCGCTGCCGGGCGTGCTCGAAGACGTGACCGACATTGTGCTCAACATCAAGGGCGTCGTCGTGGACGTGGACAGCGACACGCCGCGCACCGTCCGCGTCGAGCGGGCCAAGCGCGGCGAGATCCGCGCCGGCGACCTGACGGGCGATCCGTCCGTCCACGTGCAGAACCCCGAGCATCTGCTCGCGACGCTCACCGACGACGTCAAGTTCTCGTGCGAACTGACCGTGGCGCGCGGGCGCGGCTACGTGCCCGCGTCCGAGCAATACGGCGACGAGCAGGAGCTCGGCGCGATTCCGATCGACGCGCTCTACTCCCCCGTTACGCGCGTCCGCTACCGGACGGAGGACACGCGCGTCGGGCAGAAGACCAATTACGACCGCCTCATCATGGAAATCTGGACCAAGGGAACCGTCCGTCCGGAGGACGCCCTGGTCGAAGCCGCCAAAATCCTGCGCAAGCACCTCAACCCGTTTGTGCAGTACTTCGAGCTGGGCGACGACCTGGCCGCGGCCGACCACCGCCCCGGCAGCATGATCCCGATGGTGGACGAGGAGCTGCGGCGCAAGCTCGACCTCCCGATCGCGAATCTGGAGCTGTCGGTCCGGGCCAGCAACTGCCTCGAGGCGGCCAAGATCAACACGGTCGGCGATCTTCTGCGGATGGACGAGGACGACCTGCTGCAGCTTCGCAGTTTCGGCAAGACCTCGCTGATGGAAGTCAAGCGCAAGCTCCAGGACATGGGCCTGGCGCTGGGGATGGATCCGTCGCGGATCGCGACGGCGATGGCCGGCACGGCGGAAGCGTCGGCCTAGTATCGGAGGTTTGGTTCCATGCGACATCGCGTCCACGGCAGAAAGCTGGCCCGCACGAAATCCCATCGCGAGGCGCTGCGCCGCAATCTCGTGCAGAGCCTCTTTGAGCACGGCGAAATCCGCACGACGATCGTGCGGGCCAAGGAAGTGCGCTCCTTCGCCGAGCGGCTCGTTACGCTCGCGATCGACGGCAGCCTGCACGCGCGCCGCCGGGCCGAGGCGCTGCTTACCGATCGCGCCATCATCCCCAAGGAACACCGCGCCGAATACGACAAGATGGACGACTCTCACCGGGACAAGGTGCTGCGCAGCCGCTCGGGCCGGCGCTACCGCAAGAGCACGACGCGCCCGGGCGTGCCGTTTACGGCCGATTCGGTGCTCAACCGGCTGTTCTCCGACGTGGGGCCGCGGATGAAGCGTCGCAACGACGCGAAGGGCGCCGCCGGCGGGTACACGCGGATCATCAAGCTGGCCGATCGCCGCCTGGGCGATGCGGGGCAGATCGCGGTGCTGCAGCTTGTGGGCGAGAGCGACAAGCCGCGCGCCAAGTCGTCGGACAAGACCGAGCGCAAGCGGCGGGCGCGCGTCAAGTACGCGGTCTACGCCGGCAAGCCGCGCCCGATGCGCGGCCCGCGCCGCGCCTCGGCCAAGGCGGACGCGCGACCGGAAGGCAAGGCCGCCGAAAGCAAGTAGCGGCGCGTCCGCTCGTTGCGGCGCGGACACCCAGCCCGCAAGCTCGTAGCGGCCCGCGCCCGCAAGCTCGTAGCGGCCCGCGCCCGCAAGCTCGTAGCGGCCCGCGCCCTCGCGCGGCCGGAGCGGCGCCGGATCGCGCGCGAACCCAAACCCGTCGCGGATCCGCGCATCGCGCAGATGCCCCACCTTCGGGCCGCCTTATTTCCGTGCGGGATATGCGGTAGCGCGCCCACGAAGACCCGCCTCAAGACAGGCCGGCTCGGTCTTCTGCCCGGCCGCTTCCGGGACTACCATGCTACGCTCGGAATTCGCAAAGTAACGCTTGGTGGCAGGACGACGTCGCGAACCTGGCGGACGGTCGGAACGGCGGGAAGATCGAGGTGGTCGGGCTTGAGGCGAAACTTGCTTGTGCCGCGGAACAGAGCTGGCTGAGAATGACCTATCGTCAACTGGTTAGAGTCCTCGAGGAAGCGGGCTGGTTCGTGGAGCACACTGCGGGAAGCCACTTGCAGTTCCGGCATCCCCGCAAGCGCGGCACGGTCACCGTTCCCGGCGGCGGCA
>CAZHIE010000017.1:25738-37269 GCA_964532435.1 uncultured Planctomycetales bacterium | reverse complement strand
AACAATCAATCACGCTCGCGACGATTTTGCTCATGCCGCGGCATTCTACGTGCAATCGCGCCGACGGGCACGGCGGTGCGGCGGGACGGGGGGAGCAGGGCGAGTTTGCTACGGGGACGATGGCGGCTTACCTGAGAATCTTGATATTCGGGAAGCGCTCTTTCACTGCTGCGAGCCCCGCGTCCGTCACCCGCGTCCCGCCGAGGTACAGCGTGGTGAGGGCCTTGAGGCCCGCGTCAGCGCGGGCCAGGTCCTTCAGCCCCGCGTCCGTCACCCGCGTCCTGCCGAGGTACAGCGTGGTGAGGGCCTTGAGGCCCGTGTCGGCGCGGGCCAGGTCCTTCAGCCCTGCGTCCGTCACCTGCGTGCCGCTGAGGTACAGCGTGGTGAGGGCCTTGAGGCCGGTGTCGGCGCGGGCCAGTTCCTTCAGCCCTGCGTCTGAAACCTCTGTGCGGCGTAGCTCCAGCGCGGCGAGAGCCTTCAGGCCGGTGTCGGCGCGAGCTAGCTCTTTCAGCCCTGCGTCCGTCACTTGCGTGTCGTCGAGGATCAAAGTGGTAAGAGCCTTGAGGCCGGTGCCGACGCTAGCCAGCTCCTTGAACGCCGCGTCCGTCACCTTCGTACTCTCAAGGTCCAGCGAGCTGAGGGCCGGCAAGCCGGTGTCGGCGCGGGACAGTTCCTTCAGCCCCGTGTCCGTCACCCGCGTGTAGCTGAGGATCAGCGTGGTGAGGGCCTTGAGGCCCGCGTCGGCGCGGGCCAGGTCCTTCAGCCCCGCGTCCGTCACCTGCGTCCTGCCGAGGTAGAGCGTGGTGAGGGCCTTGAGGCCCGTGTCGGCGCGGGCCAGGTCCTTCAGCCCTGCGTCCGTCACCTGCGTGCCGCTGAGGTCCAGCGCGGTGAGACCCTTCAGGCCGGTGTCGGCGCGGGACAGCTCCTTCAGCCCCGCGTCCGTCACCCGCACGCGGGTGAGGGTCAGCGTGGTGAGGGCTTTCAGGCCGGTGTCGGCGCTGGACAGTCCCTGCAGCCCCTCGTCCGTCACCTGCGTGTAGCTGAGGATCAGCGTCGTGAGGGATTTGAGGCCGCTGTCCGCGCGGGACAATTCCTTCAGCCCCGCGTCCGTCAGCCCGGTGCTGCCGAGGTTCAGCGTGGTAAGGGCCTTGACGCCCGTGTCGTGGCGGGCGAGTTCCTTGAACCCAGCGTCCGTCACCCATGTCGCGGCGAGGTCCAGCTTGGTGACCGCCTTCAGCCCGCTGACCGCGCGGGCCAGTTCCTTCAGCCCCGCGTCCGTCACTCGCGAGTAACTGAAGTCAAGGGCTCGGAGATCGCGCGCGTCGAGCAGGGCGGGAAGATCCCGATCCGCAACGCCTCGGCGTATGTCCTCCGGAATGTCACCTGCAAGGAATCTCGCCAGCGCCCAGGGGATCGACAGCAACGGCACCGCGTTCGCCAGCTCGAGCGCTATCGACCAGCCATCCGCCCGTTCGAAATACTCCTTCAGCAACTCGCGGGCTGCTACACCGCGCATCCGCGCCAACGCGCGGGCGCAGAGCACCTGATGCTCCACGGCGAGCGCCGGGTCGAATTTCAACTTCGCAATCACGTCGCCGCGCAGGCGGTGCCCCACTTTGCCGAGCGCATCTGCCGCATCGGGGGTTCGCGGCGGAACCAGATCATCGACAAGTCGCCGCACGCGCTCAACCAGCGCCACGTCCACGCTGATCGCTGGCGTCACCGATCGCACCGCCAGCAGGCGCAGCGTCCCGCCCGGGCCGGACTCTCGTTCCGCGCGATAGAGCAGGCCGCGCACCAGATGATCGGCCAGGCCCCCCTCGGGAATCGCGATCGCGTGCGCCAGCGCGTTTCGGCAGTCCTCGCGCTGCAATCGCGCGAGCAGCCAATCGCAGCGCGCCACGCCGCCCGCAACCACCCGGCTTGCGGCCAGAAACTCCTTTAGCACGTTGTGGCAGAACTCGACACCGTGTTTGAGGTCGCGATGCACCCAGCGCAACAAGCCGACACGCTCGGCCAGCTCCTTCAGAAGAGGCTCGGCCTGCTGTGCGTCAAGCTGACGCCGCGGCAGCTCTCCGCGCAGAATCTCCAGCGCCTTCGCCTCCGGCAGCCAGACGACGTCGTCTTCGAGCATCTGCAGTGCGAACATGGATGCGATGTCGCAGCGCGCGTCGGCATTGAGAGCCCGGAGCTCCGCGCTCCAGCTCGCGCCGCGATCTGAATCGAAGTACGCGGCGTCGCGCTTGTGCGCCAAGACGCGGCAGAACGAAAGCAGCACCTGCCGCGGCTCTTCCGGGAGCGGCTCATCGGGGGTCGGGCAGAGCGCGCAGATCATCGCGCACACAAGCGGGGATTCGCACAACTCGGCGACGTCTGGGTTGGCGTCCAGCTCCTCGACGATCCTAATTCTCTTGGCTTGGTGCGCCGCGGCCATCTTCGGAACAGCTTCGGCGGCGGCGTCATACCAGCGTCGCATCAACAAATCTCGATCAGTGCGGGACAGCGGCGAAATCAGCGTTTCGCGAAATCCGAGCGCCCTGAAGAGCGGCGGCTCTTCGTGCAACCGCCGGCTCGTGACCACGAACAGGTTGCCGCGCGCCGGTTCGCCATCGGCGCCCCATTTGACACGGCCCTCTAGCTCGACCACTGTCCTAAGTGCCGCGAGCGAGTGGTCGCGCCGCACGGTCGGAATTTCGTCAAGGCCGTCAATCAGCAGCAGGGCCCGCCCCTGGTTCAGGATGTTCTGCACCCATTCGCTATCCGCCTTAGTACCCCCCGGGAGACTGACCGAAGTGAACTCGCCAACGTCGCTGGGCAATGTCCAGTCGGGGCAATCGCGCATGCGAATCCGGAAGGGCACGCACGACCGCCACAGACCCGGGCGAAGATCGTGCTCGTCCATCGACTCCGCGGGCGCGCGCCGCAGTGCAACGGCACGCTCCGGACTCGTCCGAGCCGTCAGGCATCCGTCGGCGGCATGGCGCGCGATCCAGTCCAGCAGCGAGCTCTTGCCCATCCCCGCGTGCCCGCGAATGAGCAGGCGGCCGCCTCGTCCGGGCGTCAAACTGTCCAGAAAACTGTCGAATGGGAGCGGTGTCGCCGGCTTGCCTGGGACGTCATCCGCGAGGTTCAGCGGAATGAAAGTCGCTTCGGCGCACAGGCCCGTCCGCAACTCAGACTCGATTCGCTGCTCGCTGATCGTCCGATCGATGCCGTGCATCGTACTGAACTGTAGCGCGACGGGAATTGTGCGCAGGTAGCGCAACTCGAAGTTCCACGCCTTACGGATGTCTCGGAACCTCTCGTCGCGGAGATGTATTTCGATCCGGCGCACACGTTCATTGCTGTCGTCGCCGACGATTCCCAGCGCCTCCAGAACCTGCGCTGTGGTGTACTCGCCGGGTGTCGAGATCGCGTCTACCTCATCCTTTATGTACGCGTAGCAGCGATCCTCGTCGTTCATTTCAGCCAGCGGGCGGTGCTGCCGGTCGATTATCTCCTCGATCTGGCTGGCGAGAAGTGACTCTTCCTGTAGGGCGGCAAGCCGTTTCATTCGTTCGGATAGCTCCGTCAACTCGCGGCGCGCCTGCTCCTGCGCGGCTTTGTCCTTCGTTTTTTCGCGCGCCTCCTTCCAGGTCGAGCCGAGAAACAGAGCGAGGGCCGTAACGAACAACACGGGCGGCAACGCGGCGGCGGCAAGCGGTGCGGCTGTTCCGGCAACGGCAGCGGCCGGGACTGTGGCTTCGGGATGTTTCGCCAGATACGCGCACATCTCGTCCAAGCCCGCGACCAGCTTCGTGAGCGCGTAGCGTTCGGCCAGCTTGTTCACCACATTGCGGGGAAATCGCGACATGCACAGCCCCGTAGAGTCGAGTGTACTGGGCACCGCGCGCCCGCGTGCCGCCCGCCTTCTCCCCACCGCCGATGCCCCGCGGCGGCGTGCCGAAAGGCGTAACAATCAATCACGCTCGCGACGATTTTGCTCATGCCGCGGCATTCTACGTGCAAGCCGCGGCGCGGGTATACTGGTCCAATGCGCAGGCAAATCACCGGCGTCGCCGCGGCGTCCGTTCCCCGAACCAAATTCGCCGCGGCCATCCGCGAGACGTTTCAGAAGGGTTACACGTTTCGCGACGTCCGCGCCGACCTGCTCGCCGGCCTGGTCGTCGGCGTCGTCGCGCTGCCGCTCTCGATGGCGCTGGCGATCGCCACCGGCGTTCCCCCGCAATACGGCCTTTACACCGCGATCGTCGGCGGCGCGGCCATCGCCATCCTCGGCGGCTCGCGCGTGCAGGTCTCCGGGCCGACCGCCGCATTCGTCGTCATTCTCGCGCCGATCTCCGCAAAATTCGGATTGGCCGGCCTGTGCATGGCGACCGTCATCGCCGGGCTGATCATGATGATCATGGGCGCGGCCGGGCTTGGAAAACTCATGGAGTTCGTGCCATATCCCGTGACCACCGGATTCACGGCCGGCATCGCGATCGTGATCGCCACGCTTCAGCTTCGCGACTTTCTCGGCCTGACGGTCGAGCACATGCCCGACCACTATATCGAGCGCGTCATCGCGCTCGCCCGCGCCGGACATACGCTGCGCTGGCAGGATCTTTCGATCGGCCTGCTCACGCTCGCGATTCTGATCGGGCTGCCGCGCCTGACGCGGCGCGTGCCGGCGCCGCTGGTCGCGCTGCCCGCGGCGGCCGCGCTGGCGGCGCTGCTCTCGCACGTCGTTCCGGGTTTCAGCGTGGTGACCATCGCGACGCGCTTCGGCGGCGTGCCGCAGCTGCCGCCGCAGCCGGTGCTGCCGTGGCTGCTGGCGGGGCCGGACGGCAACCCGCTCATTCTCGACATGGAGCTGTTCCGCGCGCTGCTCCTGCCGGCCGTGGCGATCGCCATGCTCGGCTCGATCGAGTCGCTGCTGTCGGCCGTCGTCGCCGACGGCATGGCCGGCACAAAGCACGACCCGGACGCGGAATTGCTGGCCCAGGGGGCGGGAAACATCCTGGCGCCTTTTTTCGGCGGCTTCGCGGCCACGGGCGCGATCGCGCGCACCGCGACGAACATCCGTTCCGGGGCGCGCTCGCCGCTGTCGGCCGTGTTCCACTCCGCGTTCGTCCTTGCGACGGTGCTGGTCCTGGCGCCGGCGCTGGGCTATCTGCCCATGACCTCGCTGGCGGCGCTGCTGCTGATCGTCGCGTGGAACATGAGCGAGCTTCGTCACGTGTTTCACGTGACGCGCGTCGCCCCGCGCGGCGACGTGATCGTGCTGTTCACGTGCCTGCTGCTCACGGTCATCTTCGACATGACGATTTCGGTGACGGCCGGCGTGCTGCTCGCGGCGCTGATGTTCATGCGCCGCATGGCCGAGCTGACGCAGACCAAGCTCATCGAGGAGGCGCATGCCGCGCTGCCCGAGCCGCTGCCGGCGGGAGTGTTGCTGTACGAAGTGGCCGGCCCGCTGTTTTTCGGCGCGGCCCAGAAGGCGATGAGCGCGCTGAAGACGGTCGAAGGCGAGATCTCGGTCGTGGTGCTCGATCTGCGCTCCGTGCCGGTGATGGACGCGACCGGGCTGGTGAACCTGGAAGGCGCGCTCGATCGTCTGCACAAGTCGCACATCTACACGATCATCGCGGGCATACAGGACCAGCCGCTCGGCCTGCTGGCGCGGGCGGGCTGGAAGCACCGCGACTGGCTGAGCATTTATCGCTCGTTCGAGCACGGCGTCGAAATGGCGCGGCACATGGCGCTTCTGATTACGCCGGGGACGAAACAGCCGAACGCGGCGTGATTCGCGCGGCGGCCAAACCACAGCGCCGCTTGACTCGCGCGGCGCGCCCTTCTAACATCGCCGATAGCAAGGGTTTGCGATTGGAGCGGCCAAATGGGGTTGTGCGAGCGCTGCAAAAAGGCGCAAGCGACGTTTCATCTCACCAACATCCATCCGAACGGCGCGAAGGTCGAACGCCACCTGTGCGACCGCTGCGCCGCCGAGGAGGGACTGCTCCAGCCCGGAAAATCGGGCATCGACATGCACGACCTGATCCAGACATTCGTCCAATCCACGCCGACGCAGGCGCCCGGAGCCGCCCACCTCGTCTGCGAAGCCTGCGGTATCAGCTTCGTCGAATTCCGAAACCAGGGGCTGCTTGGCTGCCCCGCCGACTACGACGCATTCCGCGAGCAGCTTCACAAACTGATCGAACGCGCCCACGGCGGCGCGGCGCACCACGTCGGAAAGTCGCCGAAGTCGCTCGGCGCGCCACGCGCCCCGCGGCAGGACTCCAGCCGGCTGCGCCGCTTGCTCGACGAGGCGGTCGCGGCCGAAGATTACGAACGCGCGGCGGAGCTGCGCGACCGCATCCGAAAGCTGGAGGGCGAATGAGCTCGCCGCTCGACATGGTGGTACGGCAGGCCGGCGAGTGGCTGCGCGGCGTCGGGCCGATGCACGAGATCGTCATCTCGACGCGCATCCGCCTGGCCCGCAACGTCGCAAAGTTCCACTTCCTCACGCGGGCCGACGACGCGATGCGGGCGGAGATCGCCGCCGAGGCGGCCGCCGCAATCCGCCGGGCCAAGCCGCTCGACGAGCTGGCGCACGTCGACGTCGACCGGCTCGACGAGCTGGATCGGCAGTTGCTGGTCGAGCGCCACCTGATCAGCCGCCAGCACGCGGAGGGCAGCGGCGCGCGGTGCGTCGCGTTTCACCCGACCGAGGCCGTCTCGATCATGATCAACGAGGAGGACCACCTGCGCATTCAGGTAATGCGCAGCGGCCTTCAGATCGACGAGGCCTGGTCGCAGATCGACGCGATCGACGACGCGCTCGACGCGCAGCTCGACTACGCCTTTCACGCGCAATACGGCTATCTGACCGCCTGCCCGACCAACGTCGGCACGGGCATCCGCGTGTCGGTCATGCTGCACCTGCCCGCGCTGCGGCTCACCAACGAGCTGGAGAAAGTCGGACAGGCGGCCCGCGCGATGAAGCTGGCCGTCCGCGGCCTGCACGGCGAAGGAACCGAGGCGCTGGGCGACTTCTTCCAGATTTCCAACCAGATCACGCTCGGCCGCAGCGAGCTAGACATCATCGACGACTTCCGCAGCGTGGTGATTCCCAAGATCGTCGAGTTCGAAAACGCCGCCCGCCGGGCGCTGGTCCGCACGCGCCATCACGCGCTCGACGACAAGATCTGGCGGGCGGTCGGCATGCTGCAAAACGCGCGGCAGATCAGCTCCAACGAGGCGATGCAGTACCTCAGCCACGTGCGCATGGGCCTGCACATCGGCCGGCTCGACACGATCAATCTTCAGACGCTGAATGAGCTGTTCCTGCAGACGCAGCCGGCGCACTTGCAGAAGCTGCGCGGCGAGCGGCTGAACGGCGAGCAGCGCAGCGTCGCGCGGGCCGCGTTCATCCGATCGAAGATTTCGCGGAATTAGACGCTGATCCGAGCCGCCCGCCGATCGGAGCCGCGAGTCAGCGCGTCCGATCAGAGCCGCGAGCGTCAGCGAGCGCGACGTCCGGCGCTAAGCCCTGTGAAATTAGCGCGCAGGCCCACTCGCTATTTCTTCCGATCCAACTCCGCACGCTTCGCTCGCTGACGATCGCGGCTCTGATCGGCTTCGCTCGCTTACGCCCGCGTCTCGGATCGCGCCCGCTCCACAACGCTCGCCGGCGTTCGGAACAGCAGCCCGACGGCCAGCGTCGTCAGCGAGCCGATCATCGCATACCACGTGAACGCGACCCGCACGAGCGACGCGCGCCACCACTCCGCCGCATCACGCAGCGTCGTCGCGATCGACCCCAGCGATTCGATCCGGCCCAGCGCGGCCAGCGAATCCGCGAATCGCCCGCTCAGCACAAAGACCACGATCAGCCCGACCGAAATCGCCAGCAGATTTCCCCGATCCGAGCCGCGCCGCCGCGTGAACATGCCCAGCAGAAACACGCCCAACATCGGACCGAGCACATACCCGGCGATTCCCAGCGCGGCCGGAATGATCGTCATCTTCGGATCGAGCACGTTCAGCCACGCAAACACGATCGCCACGCCGCACATCAACCCGCCGAACAGCGCAGTAAACGCGCGGGCCGCGAAGACGTAATGCCGCTCGGACCGGCCCGGCATGAGATAGGTCATGTACCAGTCGTTCGTCGCGCTGGTCGCCAGCGCGTTGAGCGCGGCGCTCAGCGAGCCCATCGCCGTGGCGAACACGCCCGCCAGCACCAGCCCGCGCACGACCACCGGCATCGCCGAGAGGATGTACGCTCCGAACACGTCGGAGTCCTTGGCCGGCATCAATTCCGGGCGCTTCGCATAAAACGCGATCAGCAGCACGCCGATGAACGTGAATGCCGCCGCGATCGGCACGTCCATCAGCGCCGCCGTGATCAGCGAGCGCCGGCTGCGGCGATGGTCCGGCGCGGTGAGCAGGCGCTGCACCATGTCCTGATCCGCGCCGAAAGCGCCCATGTTGAGAAACGTCGCCGCCAACAGCGCCGAGAGCAGCGTGTAGTCGCTCTCCAGCACGTGCCGCACGATGTCCCACGCGCTCGCGCCGCTCGGCAGATTCTCGAACCCCGTGACGAAATAGCCGCGCGATTGCGTCATTTCCTGCACGTGCCGGCCGAGCACTTGAAACCCGGCCAGCGGATTCCCATCGCCGATCTGCACAAGAATCGTCACGATCGCGACCAGCGCGCTGCCGAACATCAGGGCCGCCTGAATCACGTCCGTCCAGATGACCGCCTTGATGCCGCCGAACGTCGTGTACACGCACGTGATGAGCGTCAGCGCGACGATCGCCCAGGCATACGGAACCCACGTGGCCGCGCCGGCGAATTTCACCTGCCCCCCGCCGACGAACATCCGCCACGCCAGCACCATCACAAGCGACGGCACATACAGCCGCACGCCCGACGCCAGCACGCGCATCACCAGGAAAAGTGCGGAGACATAATTGCGCGTCGCCGAACCGAATCGCACCGCGAGATAGTCGTAAACCGTGTACACGCGGTAGCGGTAAAACGGCTCCAGAAAGACGAAGCCGACCAGCACGCGCCCGAGGATCAGACCGATCGTAAGCTGCACATACGCCAGGCTGCGCTTGCGGAACCCCTCCGCCGGAGCGCCCAGAAACGTCGCCGCGCTCGTCTCCGCCGCGATGATCGACGCCATCACCGCCCACCACGGAATGCGCCGCCCGCCCAGCGCATAATCCTCAAGACTCCGCTCGCGCCGGCCCATGTAGAGGCCCACGAGCGTGATGCCGACGAAGTAGACGACGATGATCCCGCCGTCGATCAGCAGCGCCGTTGTGCCCATTCGCCGCGCGGCCTCCCGATGCGCCGATCAACCTGCGAAGTACGAGAACGCCTTGTGCAGCGCCGCGGCCACCGCGTCCCACATCCATACGCAGGCGACGATCTCGGCGGCCGTCAGCGCGTGGCAGAGCATGATCAGCAGGCCGTCGCCCTCCAGCACGCCGATCGCGTACAGCAGAATTGGGGCGATGAAAATCCAATTGCTGCCCGGGATCGGCAGCGGCAGAGCCAGCGCCAATCCGTGTGTCATGATCGCCAGCCCGCAGATCACCCAGAACGGCCCCTGCAGCAGCAACGCGAAGCGCGGCCGAATCACGCGCTCCAGTCCCGCCGTCCAGCGCGAAACGCGCACGCTCAGCCATTCCAGCGTCGCGATCGACAGCCGCCGCCGCCGAATCCAGCCCGGCATCCACGGCCGCGGCAGGCCGATCGCCATCTGCGCCGCGCCCACCGCGATGGCGATGCCGAACGGCGACGACAGGCCGACGAAGGGAACAGCCGCAAGCGCCAGAAACCCGATCAGGAAGCCGAAGCCGGACTTCGACGTGCGCCGCATCAGCTCGTCGATCGACAGATGCGAGCGCGTGCGAAGCCGCTGGCGGAGCGGCGGCCGCGCCGCACCGACGCCGGACGCCCCAGCGGCCTCCGACCCTGCCGCCGCATCCGGCGAATTCGCCGGCGCAGCGGCCGATGCCGCATCCTCACCCACCTCCGGCAGGCAAAGTTGCGCGAGAACAAGGGATAGCCGCAGGCCGCGCGCCCCGTTGCGCGCCACTTCGTCGCCGGACCGCACCATGCGGCCTATCCTAACCGGGCGCGGCAGGATTGCTTGGCGGTTCGCTTGGTGGGCGGGGGCGGCGCGCGGTATTCTGAATGGGATTCGGAGGCCCCATCGAAATGCCCCGCCATATCCTGCTCCCCGTCGCCGTCTGCGCGCTCGTCGCCGGCGCAGCAAGCTGGAACGCCGCCCTCCGCGCGGGACAAGCGCCCGAACCGCCCGTCGCTGTGAACGCGCCGCAGACGGCGGCCGAAGCGGTCGACTTCAATCGCGACATTCGGCCGCTACTGTCCGACCGCTGCTTCCGCTGTCACGGACCGGATGAGGCTGCTCGGCAGTCGGGCTTGCGGCTGGACACTTTCGACGGCGCGACGGCCGACCGCGACGACGGCAAACCCGCGATCGTGCCTGGGGCGGCAGCCAGGAGCCGGCTCATCGCGCGCGTCAGCGCGACCGACCCGGATCATCGCATGCCGCCCGTCGAGGCGAAGAAGCCGGCCCTGACCGCGCACGAGGTCGACCTGTTCCGCCGCTGGATCGACGGCGGCGCGGCATATTCGCGGCACTGGTCGTTCCGCCCGCCCGAGCGGACCGCGCCCCCGCCCGTCGCGCAGGGCGATTGGCCGGCCGGCGAGATCGACCGATTTCTGCTGGCAAGGATGGAGGCGACCGGACTGGCGCCGTCGCCGCCGGCCGATCGGCGGACGCTCATCCGCCGCGTGACGCTCGACCTGACGGGCCTCCCGCCGACGCCCGACGAGGTCGCGGCGTTCGTCGCCGACGACGCGCCGGATGCGTACGACCGGCTGGTCGATCGCCTGCTCGCGTCGCCGCGCTTCGGCGAGCGCATGGCCGTCGAATGGATGGACGCCGCGCGCTACGGCGACACGAACGGCTATCACATCGACAACGAGCGCACGATGTGGCGCTGGCGCGACTGGGTGATCGACGCGTACAACCGCAACATGGCGTTCGACCAGTTCACGATCGAGCAGATCGCGGGAGACCTGCTGCCCGACGCGCAGCCGGCCCAGCGCGTCGCCAGCGGGTTCCACCGCAATCACATGATCAACTTCGAGGGCGGCGCGATTCCGGAGGAATACCACAACGCCTACGTCGTCGATCGCGTCAACACGACGTCGACCGTCTGGCTCGGCCTGACGATCAATTGCGCACAGTGCCACGATCACAAATTCGATCCCATTACGCAGGAGGAGTACTACCGCCTCTACGCGTTCTTCAACACGATCGACGAGCAGGGGCTCGACGGGCAGAAGGGCAACTCGGTGCCCAACATGCCGGCCCCGACGCCGGAACAGGGCGAAAAGTTCGACGCGGAGCGGGCGCGGCTGACCGAGCTCGAAACGCGCCTCGCGGCGCCGATTCCGGAGCTCGACGAAAAACAGGCCGCCTGGGAATCGACGCTCG
>CAZHIE010000017.1:20884-25638 GCA_964532435.1 uncultured Planctomycetales bacterium | reverse complement strand
GCGGCGCCGATTCCGGAGCTCGACGAAAAACAGGCCGCCTGGGAATCGACGCTCGCGGCCGACGACGCCAAGGCGTGGTCGATTCTGCGGCCATTCACCGCGACCGCCACCGGTGGCGCGACGCTCCAGCCGCAGCCGGATGGCTCGCTGCTCGCGGAGGGCGCCCTGCCCGAGCGCGACGATTACGAAATCGTCACGTTCACGGACCGCACCGACATCGCCGCCCTTCGCCTCGAAGCGCTGGGCGACCCGCGCATCCCCAACGGCGGCCCCGGCCGGCCGATGCATTCCAACTTCGTGCTGAGCGAAATCGAGCTCCAGATCGCGCCCGTCGCCGACCCGGCCGCAGCGCAGCCCGTCCGCTTCGTCGCCGCGCATGCCGACTATTCGCAGCCGGGCTTCCATGTCTCGCGCGCCATCGACGGAAAGCTCGAAACCGGCTGGGCCGTCGGGTCGACCGCCATTCCCGGCCGCGACCGCATCGCCGTGTTCGTCGCCGAGCAGCCGTTCGGCTTCGCCGGTGGAACGGTGATGAAGTTCAAGCTGCGGCATCAATCGCCATATACGCAGCATTCGATCGGCCGCGTGCGCCTCGCGTTCGCCGGCGCGTCGCCGCTGGGACCGCGGATCCGCCCCACGCGAATGTCCGCGTGGAACGTGTCGTCGCCGCTGCGGGCGGCCGCTGCGAATGGCGCATTTGCCGAGGCCTTCGCACCGGAACGCAACGCGAACAGCCCGCTGCGCGACGCCGACCCGGCGACCGTGACCTGGACGCCGAAGCCGGATTTCGCCGACGGCGCGCCGCACGAGCTGGGCGACACCCCCAACGCCGCGGTTTACCTGTTTCGCGAGCTTCAGGCGCCGTCCGCCCGCGAGATGCTCGTTTCGCTGGGCAGCGATGACGGCCTCAAGGTCTGGCTGAACGGCGAACTCGTACACAGCAAGGACGTCCCGCGCGGCGTAGCGCCGGATCAGGACTTCGTGACGCTCCGCCTGCGCGAGGGCGAGAATCACCTGTTGCTGAAAGTGTCGAACCTGGCCGGCCCGGCGGCGTTTTACTTTGAGCCGCGCCGCGACGATTCGCTCGATCCGCCGCTCGACGTCGCGCGATTCGCGTCGGTCCCGTCCGCCGAGCGCAGCGACGCCCAGAAAAAGCTGCTGCGCGACCACTTCCGCCAGGCGGAGTCGCCCGCGTGGCGGGAAATCCGCGAGCAGGAACGCGCCGCCCGCAGCGCGTTCGACGCGCTCAGCGCGGCCGTGCCGACGACGATGGTCATGGCCGAGATGACGGCGCCGCGCGACACATTCGTCCTGACGCGCGGGCTCTATGACCAGCCGACGCACAAGGTCGCGCCCGGCGTGCCGGCCGCGCTCGGCCCGCTGCCCGACGGCGAACGGGCCGATCGGCTGGCGCTGGCGCGCTGGCTGGTCTCGCGCGACAATCCGCTCACCGCGCGCGTCACCGTCAATCGCCTGTGGCAGATGCTTTTCGGCGTCGGAATCGTGAAAACGGCCGAGGATTTCGGGTCGCAGGGCGAATGGCCCTCGCACCGCGAGTTGCTCGACTGGCTCGCCGTCGAGCTGATGGACAGCGGCTGGGACACGCGGCACATGTTGCGGCTGATGGTCACGTCGAGCGCCTACCGCCAGTCGGCCCGCGTGTCGCCCGCGGCGCTGGAGCGCGATCCGGAGAATCGCCTGCTCTCGCGCGCCCCGCGCCCGCGCCTGCCGGCCGAGCTGCTGCGCGACAACGCCCTGGCGATCAGCGGATTGCTGGTCGAGCGCATCGGCGGCCCCAGCGTGCGCGTCTATCAACCCGCGGGCTTGTGGGAAGAGTGCTCGCTCGACCCGACCGGCGCGAGCTTCACGGCCCAGGTCTTCAAGCAGGACCGCGGCGAAGCGCTGCACCGCCGCAGCCTCTACGTCTACGTCAAGCGCTCCATCCCGCCGCCCACGCTCAACCTGTTCGACGCGCCCAGCCGGGAGTTCTGCGTCGTGCGGCGCTCGCGCACCAACACGCCCCTGCAAGCGCTCGTCGTGATGAACGACCCGACCTACGTCGAGGCGGCGCGGGCCTTCGCCGAGCGTCTGCTCCGCGAAAGCCCCGCCGACGACGTGCCGCCCGAGGCGCGGCTCGCCCGCGCGTACGAAATCGCGCTGGCCCGCCCGCCGGCCAAAGCGGAGTCGGCCGCCCTGCTCGAACTGCTGCGCGCCCAGCGCGAGCAATACGCCGCCGCCCCGGAGACGGCGGCCAGGCTGATCGCGATCGGCGATTCCGTGCCCGACGCCGCGCTCGACCCCGTCGAACTCGCCGCCTGGACATGCATCACCAGCGTCATTCTCAATCTCGACGAGACGATCACGCGCGGCTGAGCGTCGCGCCGCGGAGACCGCATACATGGACGCCTTTCGACAAGCCTGCCGCCACTGCGAGCTGCTCCTCACCCGGCGACAGCTCTTCGGACGAACCGCCGCCGGCATCGGCACGGCCGCGCTCGCCAGTCTGCTGAACCCGGCGCTGTTTGCGCAATCGGCGGCGGGCGAAAGCGCCGCGTCGCCCGCCACGGGCCGGCTCGGAGCTCTCGGCGGCCCGCACTTCGCGCCAAAGGCCAAGCGCGTCATCTATTTGTTCATGTCGGGCGGGCCGTCGCACATCGACCTGTTCGACCCCAAGCCGAAAATGGCGGAGATGCATGGGCAGGATCTGCCGCAATCCGTGCGGATGGGCCAGCGCATCACCGGCATGACCAGCGGCCAATCGCGGCTCCAATTGCTCTCGTCGCGCTGGAAATTCGCGCCGCACGGAAAGTCCGGAACGCTCGTCAGCGAGCTGCTGCCCCATACCGCCTCCATCGCCGACGAATTCGCGCTCGTCCGCAGCGTGAACACGGAGGCAATCAACCACGATCCGGCGATCACGTACATCCAGAGTGGACACCAGCAGCCCGGCCGGCCCAGCATCGGCTCATGGCTCAGCTATGGCCTCGGCAGCGAAAACGCTGACCTGCCCGCCTACGTCGTGATGATCAGCATCGGCACCGGCCGGCCCGACGACCAGCCGCTCTTCGACCGGCTGTGGAGCGCGGGTTTTCTGCCGAGTTGTCACCAAGGCGTGAAGTTCCGCGGCTCGGGCGACCCCGTGCTGTACCTGTCGAATCCGCCCGGCATCGACGCGCCAAGCCGCCGCCGAATGCTCGACGCCGGCGCGCTGCTCAACCACATGGCGCACGACAACGTCGGCGACCCGGAGATCGACGCGCGCATCCGCCAATACGAGATGGCCTATCGCATGCAGACGTCCGTGCCGGCGCTCGCCGACCTGTCCGACGAACCCGAAAGCACGTTCGAGCTTTATGGCGAAGCGTCGCGCAAGCGCGGCTCGTTCGCGTCGAATTGCATCATGGCACGCCGGCTGATCGAGCGCGGCGTGCGCTTCGTCCAGCTCTTTCATCGCGGCTGGGATCAGCACTTCGCGCTCGCGACCGCCCTGCCGAAACAGGCGCTCGACGTCGACCAGTCTTCGGCCGCGCTGGTCAAGGATCTGCGCCAGCGCGGGCTGCTCGAAGACACGCTCGTGATCTGGGGCGGCGAATTCGGCCGCACCGTCTATTGCCAGGGCACGCCCGACGACCCCAACCACGGCCGCGATCATCACGGGCGCTGCTTTTCGGTCTGGCTGGCGGGCGGCGGCATCCGCCCGGGCGTCGCGTACGGCGCGACGGACGACTTCGGGTACAACGTGACGGAGAATCCCGTCCACATCCACGATCTGAACGCGACGATTCTTCACTGCCTGGGCATCGATCACGAGCGCCTGACGTACAAGTTCCAGGGCCGCGATTTCCGCCTGACCGACGTGCATGGAAAGGTCGTCGCGCCGATCCTCGCGTAGCGGTCCGCGCCCCCGCGCGGCCGGAGCGGCGTGCGGAGTGAGACGACGCCACGAGCCCGAGGATTTACGCGATCACCAAAACTCAATCCCCTCCATCGCACGCGCACGCGCATTCGCCGGGCGGCCAAAAACCGCCACGGACGCAACGTCCGCGCCGCGCGCAAGCCGCCAAGCTTGACGCGGCTGGAATATACCATAGCATATACCAAAGGAGATCGCCATGAACTCAGCCAGGCTCTTCGCCAACGGCCGCAGCCAGGCGGTCCGACTGCCCAAGGACTGCCGCTTCGACGAGGACGAAGTGTTCGTGACGAAGGTCGGCGACATGGTCGTTCTGTATCCGCGCCGCAAAGGGTGGGAGCTGCTCGCCCGGAGCATCGCGCGCTTCACCGACGACTTCATGGAGAAACGCGATCAGCCCGCACGGGTAGACCGGCGCGGACGAACGTGATTCGCGCGCTGCTCGACACCAACCTCTGCGTCGAATTGATCCGCGGTCGCGCACCGGCCGCGCTCGCGCGATTGCGGCGCCGCAAAATCGGCGCCGTCGGGATCTCCGCGATCACGCTGGCAGAGCTGCAATTCGGCGTCTGGCGCAGCAGCGACCCGCCTCGCAACATGGTCGCGCTGGCGCAGTTCTGCGCGCCTCTGGAGATATGCCCGTTCGACCAGCGGGCGGCGGCGGCATACGGCTCGGTTCGCGCAGCGCTCGCAACGGCGGGGCTGCCGATCGGTCCGCTCGACACGCTCATCGCGGCGCATGCCATGGCGCTGCGAGCGACGATCGTCACCAGCAATGAGCGCGAATTCCGCCGCGTGCCGGGATTGCGCGTCGAGAACTGGACCCGCCCATGACGCGCGA
>CAZHIE010000017.1:17650-20784 GCA_964532435.1 uncultured Planctomycetales bacterium | reverse complement strand
CGCGCGGCCGGAACAACTTGCGGCGTGCAACGGCGCCACGAAATCCGAACCCACCACGCAAGTGGTGGGCCGGGGGCGTGGCGACGCCTGCGGATGTTGTGCCGCCTTCGGACCGAGCGGCCCGCGCTCAGTCAGCCGGCGCCCGCGCCCGCTCATCCGCGTGCGTCGCCGAACGATCGCGAGCGTCGCCGGATCCCGGCCCACCACTTGCGTGGTGGGTTCGGAGCGCGCGCCGCCTTCTACCTCATCCCCCCAGCGGCCTCAGCAGATCTTCCTCATCCGCCGGCAGCGGCGTCGCAAGCGCCGCCTGCACGACCAGCAGGTCGCGCGCAAATTCCCCGTCTCCCGCGCGCACATACCCGATCACCCGGTCGCGCGGCGGCGTCGAGCTGTACAGCGCCGCCGCGTCCGCCGATTCGGCCAGGCACGTGAGATACGCCTCGATCGCTTCCGGCCGGATCAGCAGCAGATGGCGCGGCTTGCCGTCGCGCACAAACGGATACACGGCGACGGATTCGCGATTCCAGTCGAGCACGTTGTTCAACACGTCGTCGCGATCCGAATCGGCCTTCCACGCCGTCGGCACGCCGCGCAGCGGAACTCCTCCCCGGCCCGCCGCGCCCGCGTCCGCCGGCGCACCCAGCGCCACAAACCCGGTCGTCGCGTCCACGCGCGCCGAGATCGCAAAGTCCTTCCCCGCGTCGATGTACTCGCGCAACTGCTCGACGCTCAGCCGCGGCAGCCGCTCCGTCCAGTCGTCGCGAACCTCGTCCCACCGGTAAAATTTGCCCACCAGCGGCTCGCTCAGGTACGGCCGCCGGCCCATGTCGCCCGCCGAGGCCGCGTCGAATTTCAACTGCTCGATCGGCCGGTTCTCCAGATCGACGATCCGCAGCGAAAAGCCGTAGCCCCGGTCGCGCGGCGCCGGCCACGCCTCGACCGCGACGTCGATCTGGTTCCAGCCCGCCTCCAGCTTCGCCGCCGTCGCCACCATGTCCGTGAGATTCTGATCTTCCCACTTCGCCTGCGCGTAATAGTCGCCGCGATGAACGAGCTTCCGATTCACCCACAGCGCCAGGCCGTCGTTGTGCCCCAGCCAGATGCGCGCTTCCTGCGGCTTGTCGCACAGCACGTACGTCGTCGCCTGCGCCACGCACGCCGGTGGCAGCTTGACCCGCTCGTCGCGGAAGAAGCCGGCCAGATCGACAAACGCCGCCGCCGATTTCAGCCGCCGGCGCTTGTCCGGCCCCTTCGCCGCCGGGCCGAAGTCGAGCACGTGATGCGCCGGAAGCTCCTTCGTCCCCGCTTCGTTGTCCACCTCGACAGGATCGGAAACGAACCAGTCCAGCGCATAGCCGTTGCGGCGCGGATCGGCCTCCGCCCGGCTCGAAAGATCGATCGGGTCGGCCACTTCCAGCCGCCGATAGAGCGCCGGGCTCAGGTAATAATGCATGCTCGCGCGATGCCCATAGCCCATCGACGGGATCGGCTGATGCCCGCAGCCGTCGGAGTGGTGCGTGATCGGATAGCCGTCGGCCAGCTCGCTGGCGCGAATCGTCCAGTCGAATTGGTGATTCCACTCGTGCAGGTACACCTCCCACCCGCACCAGGTGCCGATGTCGGTCATCGCCGCCCCGTTCGGACCGCAATCCGCCCCGCCCGTCACGCTCGGCCCGCGCGGGTGAAACGACATGACGCAGTCGAACGTGCCGCGCGTCGGCACGATCGCGTCGGACGGCCCGTAGAGCCAGCCGGCGCTCAGCTCATACGCCGCGCCGCGCTCGTCCTCCAGCTCGACGAACTGCGGACGGAGCCGCAGCGACCCGCGCGAAGCGCCGTAGACCATCTGATCCACCCAGCGCCACTCGGTCTTGATCTTGTCGATCTGCTCCTGTGTCATCGTGGCGCGCTCGGTGACTTTGCGCCCCTCGCGCTCTTCGGTGTACTCCTTCGAGCGGAGAATGACGATCAGAACGTCCCACGTGTTCGTCGGATTGCCCGCTTCGGCGCCGGCACGCTCGAAGATGCCCGCCACGGTCGGGATGTCGTCGCCGCAGCGCTCCATCATCTCGCCCAGCCGATACCACGCCTCGGCCCGATCCGCCGCCGGCGCAGCGCCCGCGTCGGGCGCGCCCACCGCGCTGTTGAAGTGCAGCCGCGCGACGCGGAACTGCCCGCATTGCTGCGCATAAAGCCCCAGCCGGTAGTGATCGGCAAATCGCTCGCGCACGACAGCCTCGGCGTCGGCCAGCGCGATGCGCCGCTGCGCCTCGCGCGCAAAACGCGCCAGGCGCGCGTCGGCCCCGCGGCCCAATCGCCCGAACGTCGCCCGCGCCAGCTCAAGCTGCGTGCCCCCCGTCATGAGCGTCGCCTGCACGTACTCGCGCTCCGCCCCCGCCGGCAGACGCGCGACCACCTCCTCCAGCGGACCAAGCGCCTCGCCGCCCGCCAGCGACATGTCGGGCATCCCGCTCAGCATCACCGAAAACGTCTGCGGCGGCGGTGGGCTGCTGTCGATCGTCAGCAGCAGGATGCGCTTCTCTTCGATGCTGTCCCGCTCCAGCACGTCCTGCCCGATTACGTACGTCTGCCCGATCCGCTCGACCTTCCAATCCGGATAGCGCCGCGAGCTGCTGAAAATCTTGATGACGAACGGCTTGACCGGCGGCTGGTGCGGATCCCACATCGTCGTCAGCACGATCGGCCCCGGTATCACGCCGAACCGGTCGAACGGCCGCGCGATCCGCAGGTGATCCGTCTCATAGTCCACGCTCAGCGAGCCGAGCGGGATCAGCGTCCAATCGCGATGTCCGGCCGCGCGCGATACGGCCGTCGGCAATAGCGCGAGGCTCGCGAAAGCGAGTATCGCAAGCAGCGAGCCGCGCGTTGACGGACAAATCGGCGGAATCGGCAATCGGCGGTCGCACATGATCGGCTCCTCGTTGGTGCTGCAGGCGCAATAGTGTAGACGCGAACGCGAAAGAACCGAACCGCCATGACGCACAGCCCGACGCGCCGGTCGCCGCACGTCGGATTGGCGTCGATTCCGATGCGCTCGGCGCCGACGCGCTCTTTGCCGATGGCGTTGATGCAGATGCCGCTGATGCGGATGCAATCCTCGCGGATGCCGTCGA
>CAZHIE010000017.1:0-17550 GCA_964532435.1 uncultured Planctomycetales bacterium | reverse complement strand
CCTTCGGCACAAGCTCTCTGCATCGGGTGGCGGCATCGGCCTTGGGCGGCACGAGTTTCCAACCGGTGCGCGGGCGGCGCCTTCGGTGCGAAATCGCCGCGTATTGCGAGTTTGCTGCGCCCGGGGCGACGCGAATCCGAAGTGCGACGGCATCTTCTCCGCCATGACCGTCACGCACCCGTCGATGGAGAGGTCAACGACGTTTTGGCCCCGGCGTTTCAACCACTCCGCTGCGCGCGAGCGCGGACGAGCCGACCAGCGCCGACGGCATCGCTGCGATGCGGCAACCATTCCTCGAACACGTCATACACCTCCAAGTGTCCTTGGCCGTCGGTGCGGTAATGTATGCGAAAGTGACGCACGCCCCGGGACAGCGGGACGCGCACGCGATACCACTCCGCGCTTTCCTTCTCGATCACGAGCGCATTCCCAAAGCGCGCCTGCAGTTGCTCGGAATTGTCAAGAAAGTCCGTCGGAGCGTAGCTGTTCCATAGGTCCAGGGTCAACAAATCCGCAAAGGCGGATCGTGGCCGACTGAAATCTGTTGGCAACAACACGTACGCGCATGCAAGCAATGCCCCGACCATGAGTATCCATGCGACTTTGCGCACGATTATCACCTGATGGCGCTCCGAAGCCTGCGCGACGTCGATACCACAAATCGCCGGCGCTCAAGTGTGTTCCCGCAATTGGCTCTCCGCTCGCGCCCGGCGTCCGAAATACCGTCATTCAGCATTCAGCATTCGCCATTCAGCACTCTGCACTCGCCCCGCCGCCCGCGCCCGGCCCCGCAAAGACGCGCGCGATCACGTCTTCGATCGGCGGGTCTTCGATCGTCACGTCCTGCACCGGCAATTCCGCCAGCAGGCGCGCGGTCACGGTCGCGGCGTCGTCCTTGGCCACGCGCAGCGTGATCTTGCGCGGCTCATGCGTCAGCACATGACCCAGCGACGCAAAGTCGTAGCCATCCACGTCGCGGGTCAGGTCGATCGAGATCACCTTGAACGGGGCGAGCCGCGCCGAAAGACTGGCCAGCGATCCGTCGAAGAGCAGCTTGCCATGATCGATCACGACGATCCGCTTGCACAGGGCCGTCACGTCGGCCATGTAGTGCGACGTGAGAATCACCGTCGCGCCGTGTTTGCGGTTGTAGTCGGCGATGAACTGACGGATGCGCGCCTGCATTGTGATGTCGACGCCGATCGTCGGCTCATCCAAAAAGAGCACCGCAGGCCGATGCAGCAGCGACAGACACAGCTCGCACTTCATCCGCTCGCCCAGCGAGAGCGTGCGCACCGGCTTTTTCAGCACGCCGCCGAGGTCGAGCAGCTCGACCAACTCGTCGCGGGTGGCGCGGCCGTCGGCCGGCGCGACGCCGTAGACGGCGATCTGGACGTCGAACGAATCGACAGCGGGCAGATCCCAACTGAGCTGGCTGCGCTGGCCCATGACGAGGCTGATCTGGCGCAGGTAATCGCGCTCGCGCTTCCAGGGCGTGTGGCCGAGCACTTCGGCCGTGCCGCTGGTGGGATGGAGCAGTCCGGAAAGCATTTTGAGCGTGGTGGTCTTGCCCGCGCCGTTGGGGCCGAGGAAGCCGACGACTTCGCCGGCCTCGATCTCGAACGAGACCTGATCGACGGCGCGCACTTCCTTGTAGCGGCGGCGCAGGAGGCTGCGCAGCGCCGAGCCCAGGCCGGCCTCGCGCTCGGCGACGCGGAAGACTTTCGTCAGGGCGGTGGTTCGTACGTGCGGCATCGGCGGGGGATTGTAGTGGACGACCCGAACGGACGCGCATCGCCGCGCCGGCGCGGGCTGCGGGATTCACCGCACGCCGTTTTGCGAGCCGATTTGGAAGAGTGAGGAGTGAAAGCACGGCCGGCGCACGCGCGCCGGCCGCTCATTGGGAAAGGAGCACGGCACAACGAGTTTCCGATTGGATCGCGCGGAGGGCAAACCCTGCGCCGGCGAATTCGGCGTGGTCCGAAAAATTCGCGGGTCCGTGAATGGGAACCACGCAAGTGGCGAGACAGTGAAACGGAACCCACCACGCAAGTGGTGGGACGCATCGGAGCCCACCCCGCGAGTGGTGGGTTGGGGACCGGCGACGCGCGGGAATTTTGGGCGATTCGCCGGAGTGAGCGATGCACGCGGCGGCGCAAGCGGTCGCCGGGACCAGAATGCCCGAGCCCGCTTGGCCCGAACGCCGCATACAAATCAAAGGCGTCGCCGTGTCCCGTCCCACCACTCGCGTGGTGGGTTCGGATTGCGTGGCCGATTGCGGGCAAGATGCCCGTGCCACACCGGACGCGGGCAGGATGCCCGCGCGACGCGATTGCCCGCGCTACGCTGGATGCCCGATCCGCGGCTAATTTTCGTCCAGCCGGTGGATTACCAGCCCGCTCGCCAGCTTCGGATAAAAGAACGTGCTCTTCTGCGGCATCAGGTCGCCCGCGCCGCACACGTCCTGCAGCTCGCGCATCGTCGTCGGCTGCACCAGCAGCGCCGTGCCGCCGCCATTCTTCGCAGCCACGACCGCCTGCTCGGCCGATTTCACGTACTGAATCGTCGGCGCCTGCCCGCCGCACAAGCCCGGCGCGACGATCTGATCCAGCACGCAGGCGTGCAGGCACGAAAGAGCCAGCCGACGCCACGCCGCGCTGCGCTGCGGCGCGATCGACCGCAAAACGTCCGAATCGCGCGGCCGGAACGCGACGAATCCAGCGTCGGGCTCGTACACCGCGAACGCCTGAGCCCCGTGTGCGGCCAATTCGGCGATGACGGCGTCCGGCGCGCTCGCCTTGAGCGCGAGCGGCTCAAAGCGCGCGTCCTTGCGAAGCGCCGCCGACACGCCCTTTACGCCCGGCAGCACGCGGTGCGTCGGCAGGATCAGCAGCCCGGTATCACCCATCGCGCAGAACACGCACAGCACGAAATTGGCCGCGTGATCGGCCGGTATCGCGCCGCGCTCGCTCACCAGCCAATCGCGATAGAGCAGCGCGGTGCCGTAGCGATGGTGCCCGTCGGCGATGTAGGTCGGCCGCGGCGCGAGGAATTTCTGCACGTCGGCGATCGCGGCCGGATCGGTCACGGCCCAGACGCGATTCTCGACGCCGCTCTGCGTTGCGGTCATGAGCGGCTCGGCCGTGGCGCCTTCGAGCCGGCGGGCGACGGCGTTACCGTCGTCCTGGAAGAGGCCGAATATCGGGCTGAGCGTGGCGGCGGTGGCCTTCATCAGGCAGAGGCGATCCTCCTTCGGGCCGCCGAAGGTCTGCTCGTGGGGGAGGACCGAACCGCCGAACTGCTCCAGCCGCAGGCGGGCGAAGAACATCTTGCGGGTGAATTCGGCGGCGCCATGGCGGTAGTGCTGGTGATAGACGTAGATGGCGGGTTGGCGATCCTGAACGAGCGTTCCGTCGCGCAGCCAGTTGCGGAACGTTTCGCCGGCGGCGCGGTAGACGGCTTCGGGTCCGGCGACGCTGGGCGGGGTGTGGGGCAGATCGATGCGGGTGAAGTTGAGCGGGTCGGTCTGGAGCATGGCGCGCTTATCGGCGTCGTCGAGCACGTCGTAGGGCGGGCTGATTCTCGTCGAGAGATCTCGCCCGCCGGGGGTCTGATATCGCACCGCGCGGAACGCTTCGACTTGGCTCATGGGTCGTGACTCCCTGTCTTTGCGGAATCGTATGCCGCCGCGTTTATCAGGCGGGCTTTCCGGGGGCGTTCCGCGGCGCCGCCGGCTGTTCATAATATATTGTGCTTATTGGACTAGCGACAGGTGGGGCGGGGTGGCAAAACAGCGCCTGGAGGGCGTTCGTTTCGTTGACTCGCCACTTCCCAACCGCTACATTTTACCGACGGGAGCGCGTTTCAAGGGTACTCTCTCCTCGCGTCCGTTGCGTCGCGCGGTTCCTTCTACCCAGCGGAGGTAGGCAGATGTTCTGGTCACGTCGTCCATTCGTACGCTCGCTCGCACTCTTCGTGACAGCGACATGCTGCATCACGCTGGGTGTGCTCGGCGGTTGCCCGCAGCCGCAGACGCCCAACAACAACGGCTCCTCGACCGACGACAACAACGGCACCAACACGCCCGGAACGAATCAGAATTCCGGCGGCCGGCCGCGCCCCATCCCGCCTCCGGTCATTGACGACGGAACGGACGACGGGACCGGTGGCGGCACCGGCGGAAGCGGCGGCGGCGGCGGGACCGGCGGAACGGGCTCCAGCCAGCCGATCACGATCATCATCACCTCGCCGGCGGACGCGGACATCAACATTCTGCCCGGCGGCGAGACGAGCATCGCGTACGAAGTCGTCGGCGGCAATCCGCAGGACGGCACGATCGCCGTTTCGCTGTTCCGCGACAGCGACGGCATCGAAGATACCGGCGATGAAGTCGTGATCGCGACCGGCCTGGCGCCGCGCGGCACGCAGGACTTCACCGCCGCCGGCGTCGAGCCCGGCTCGTACTTCCTCGGCATCCGGGCGGCCAATTCCAAGCAGCGCGCGGTCAGCTACGCCACCGGCCGACTGGTCGTCGTGGGCGAGGCGACGCTCGCCCTGCTCCAGCCGGCGACCGACCAGCGCGTTCGTCCGAACACCGGCGTTGCGATTCAATTCACAATCGACAGCCTGGCCTCCTCCGTTTCGTACGAAGTCTTCGCCGATCCCGACGAGAACCCGCTCAACGGCAATGAGACGCTGGCGTTTTCCGGCGGCGGACTGAGCGGCAGCGGGACCATCTTCACGGAAGGCTTCGACCCCGGCGACTACTTCATCCTCGTCGTGCTGACCGACTCGGTCGGCCAGACCAAGCGCGAGTACCTCCGCGGCGCGAACACGCTGGCCCGCAAGATCGTCGTCGACCGCGCCCCCGCGGTGACCGTGATCGCCCCGACGGCCAACCGCATCGTCACGCCCGGCGAAGTGATCGACATTTCGTTCCGCGCGGAGGATGCCGAAGGCGCGGCCCACATCGAGGTGTTCCGCGACGCAGACGGCAATTTCAACAACAACGAATTCGTGTTCCAGACGATCGAGCTGGCCGCGCCGCAGCAGGACTACACGGTCCAGTTGGACACCACGGCGCTGCCGGCGGGCGTCTATCGCCTCGGCGCTTCGATCACGGACGGCGTCGGCGCCAAGATCGCGGGCTATGCCCCCGGCAACATCCGCGTCAACGGCGCGCCCGACGTGACGATCGTCTCGCCGCTGGGCAACCTGTCGATCCGCTCCGGCGAGCTGATCAACCTGCGCTGGAATTCGACCGACTTTGAAAACCGCCTGGAGCGCACAACGGTCGAACTCGCCGCCGACGCGAACGCCGACAGCGTTCCCGACGGCCCGTGGCAGGTCGCCGTGGCGTTCTGCCAGCTCTCTCCGCCGGACTGCTTCGGCCCGGCCGACACCGAACAGATCACGCTGCCTTCGGACGACCTGATCGGCCGCTTCCTGTGGGGCGTGCGCGTTCGCGACGACGTGGGCGCCGAGGATTTCGCCATCAGCACCGGCGCGATCATCGTTCAGAACGATCCGCCGACCGTGAACATCCTGGAGCCGCTCGTCGCGCCCGCCGTTCGCGGGGATGAGCAGATTCCGATGCGATTCACCGTCGGCGATCGCGAGAACGGCCTGCTGCCGAATCCGAACGGCATCAACGTGATCGTGGCGCGCGACGACGACCTCGACGGCCAGCCCGACGGCGACCCGATTTTGGAGCTGAGCAGCCCGTTCTTCACTCGCGGGCAGAACTTCTACCTGTTCGACGCCATCGGCCTGCTGCCCTTCGCGGACGCGGACGGCAACGGCCGATTCGTGATGGGCGTTCGGGCCCGCGACCAGGCGGGCAACACGACGATCCGCTGGATCGTGAACCCGCTGCTGCTGGACAGCGTGATTCCGACGCTGACGGTGGTCGAGCCGGCCTACGTTCCCGACCCGATCTCGCGCGATCGCATCGGCTCGATCAACATTCGCGTGCAGACGACCGACACCTCGGCCACCACGCTGACGATCGTGCTGGACGACGACACCAATCCGCTGGACGGCGACCCCGCCGAAGTGGTCGTCGCGGACAACCTTCCGCTGGCGGCCGGCGCGCAGGACACGAATGTGGATGTGCAACTGGCCGACGTTCCGGCCGGTCTGTACTACATCTACGTGAAGGTGGCCGACGCGCTCGATCCGGCGGTCGGCTTCTACGCTCCGGACGCGATTTCGAATGAGCTGCCGATCGACGTGAGCCTGCTGACGCGGCTGCACGTGCGTGACCGCCTGATCGGCACGGTTGCGGTGAACACGCTGGACAACAGCCCGGACGGCGCGGTGTTGCGCGGGTTCAACATCAACGACCTGGCGGGCACGTCGATGTCGGCGGTGCCGGACATCAACGGCGACGAAATCGGCGACTTCGTGGTTTCGGCCCGTTTCGGCCGCGCCTATCTGCTGGTCAACCAGACTCCGCCTCCGACTCCGCGATCGTACGGTTTCGGCGAGGCGTACCTGATCTACGGCAGCGAGAATCGCCTGCACGGCATTCAGACGTTCAACGCGGTCGGACAGGGCGCCATCGAAGGCGTGATCTTCCCGGCCATCCGGGCGCGTCTGTCGGGCTCGGGTCCGAGCACGGCGGGCATCGGCACGGAAGGCATGTCCGACTTCGCCGTGATTCCCGACATGGACGGCGACGAGTTGCCCGACCTGGCGTTCGGTTTCCCGCGCGTCGAGTCGATCGCGCTAAGCATCAACGACTCGCGCGTGCAGAGCCCGTCGCTGTTCCCGGACATCTCCGGCATGGGCAGCCTCGAGTTCAACGCGTGGAACGCCGCGACCGGCACGTGGAACAACAACCTGGCGCAGTTCACGCGCGGCGGCGTGGTGATCGTTTCGAGCCACAACACCGTGCTGCAGAACCCGATCGCGCAGAATCGCCGCAACAGCCGCGCGATCGACCTGCACGAAGTCGGCCAGATGTTCAGCGCGATGGCGCGTCCGGGCCTGGTGCGCTACGTGCGACAGGTGCGGGCCGGCAATCCGGCGCAGGGCATGCTGACCTGCCCGGTCGATCCGCCGACCAACCCGCCGACCACGATCGACCTCACCTGGCCGCGCTGGAACGTCGTGTGGGACGTGGTCTTCACGAACCAGCCCGCCGGCGGCTTCCTCATGCCGTGGACCGGCACGCAGGAGTTCCCGCCGCTGGCGAACCCGACGGTCTGGCCGTCGACCAACACGCCGGCCGCGCTGTTCGTCAACCGCCCGGGCGGCCAGACGGCTGGTTTCCCGGATTACTTCGGCCTCGGCCCGGTGACGTGCGCCGCGCGTGAGCCGCTGTGCGAATACACGAACACGCTGTTCGACTGGACGAACGGCGGCATGCAGCCGTTCCCGTGCGGAAGCTCGGGCGGCGCGGCGCCGCTGGTCGATTCGCGCACGATCAACCAGTCGTGGAACACGAATCTGAACATCGACAGCATCCCGCCGATGACTACCGACACGTTCTGGACCGGTTTCTACGGTCCGGCCGTTTCGATTACGGAGAACACGATCGGCGCCCGCGTGCTTGGCGGCTCGGTGAACGACCGCTTCGGCACGTCGGTGACTTCGGACGGCATCTGGCTGTACGTCTCCGCTCCGGAGCGCACCGCGCTCAAGGCGCAGGTTCCCGACCTGCTGAACGCGGGGAATCAGGATCGCGCCAGCGCCGGCGTGGTCTACCAGATCCGCGTCGATTCTCGCGTCGGGCCGGGCCTGCCGACCCGTTCGCAACTGTGGATGGAGCCGTTCGACACGGATGATGGCGGCGGTGGTCAGGGCGGCCCGGCCGTCTGGCCGGAGATCGACAAGGAGCTGGCCGGCCGCACGGACGACACGATGCCCGTTCCGCACCAGTACATCGTGGAGACGCTCGGTTCGCTGCGCAACGACCAGCCGGCCGACTTCAACGCGAATTACAACGGCAACGGCGAGTGCCCGCCGGCGTTCAACGCGGGCGAGATGGTCGGTCCGCCGGCCACGTCGTGCCGCACGACGCCGTTCCCGCAGAACACCGCGGGCTGGCACCTGATGAACAACCCGCAGGAAATCGTCGGCCCGCACGTGAACGCCAAGCTCCGCTACACGCGGGCGCTGGACGACATGAACGGCGACGGCATCCGCGACGTGGCCATCGGCTCGCTCGAAGTGAAGGAGAACTTCACCGCGCCGTCCGGCCCCGGCAGTCCGGCGAACCCGACCGGCCAGACGATCGGCGCCGTGTTCCTGCTCTACTCGCGTCCGACCTCCGTGCCGGGCGACTACCTGCTCGAGCGCATCGCGTTCGATCCGGGCGACTCCAACCGCCTCAACGGCGTCTATCTCAAGGGCGTCCCGGGCGCGCCGATCGGCCGCTCGTTCGACACGGCCGGCGACTTCAACGGCGACGGCGTCGAGGAGCTGATCGTCGGCAGCGAAATGTCCAACGGCGGCGATGGCGAAGTCATCGTGCTGCTCGGCTCGCTGAGCGACACGCGTCTCAGCCCCGCCGGCGGCTGGACGTTTGCACAGGCGGTCGCGGCCAACGCGGCGATCCGCTTCGTAGGTGCGGCCGGCGAGCGCGCGGGTTACAACGTCTCCGGCGCCGGCGACGTGGACGGCGACGGCCTGGGCGACATCCTGATCTCCGCGCCGGGCACGGGCGCGACCGCCGGAACGGTCTACCTGGTCTACGGCTCGCGCGAGATTCTGGGCGGCACGTCGATCGACCTCGACGAAGTCGGCACCGCCGCGGTTCCGGGCGTGAAGTTCACCGGCCGCGCGATCGGCGACTTCCTCGGCGGCGGCGAGATCACGGACAACTTCAACCCGACCGGCCCGACGACGCAGATCGTGCCGCGCGGGCTGTCGCGTCTGGGCGACATCGACGGCGACGGCCTGTCGGATTACGCGATCAGCGCGATCCGCGCCCGTCCGAACGGCCGCACGAACGCCGGCGAGGTGTACGTGATCTACGGCAAGGGCGACCAGCTCGCGCCGTAGGCGACGCGGCGCCGTCGAATAGCGCCGTACCATGCCATGCAACGCCGGCCCGCGACGGAACCTCCGCCGCGGGCCGGCTCTTTTTTCCTGGCGGACGCAAGTCGCAGCTCGCAGCTCGCGGCCCGCGACGGCTCGCCGTGTGCTTTGTGCGAATCGGGCGCGTCGGAAATCCGCCCCACCCAACCCGCGCCGGCGTCTACACTGCGCGTCATGCTGATCGACACGCACTGCCACCTGACCAGCCGCGAGTTCGGCGGCGACCCGGCCGGGCCGATCGCACGGGCGCAGGACGCCGGCGTGAGCGCGATGATCACCGTCGCCACCACGCCGGCCGACGCGCGCGACGCGCTCGGCTGGATGCCGCAGCACGCGTGCGTCTGGCTCGCGGCCGGAATCCACCCGCATCAGGCCGGCGAGGCGAGTGACGAGATGCTGGCCGATCTGGCCGCGCTGCACGACGGCGCCGCGGTCGATCCGCGGCTGGCGAGCCGAATCGTGGCGGTCGGCGAGACGGGCCTCGACTTTCACTACGACTTTGCCCCGCCCGACGTGCAGGAGCGCGTTTTCCGCGCCCAGATCGATCTTGCGCTCCGCGTCGGCCGGCCGCTCATCATCCACGCGCGAAAGTCGGAAGAGCGCTGCGGCGACATCCTGGCCGAATATCCGGCCCTGGCCGGTCGCGTCGTGTTTCACTGCTTCTCGGGCGATGAGGCGCTGGCCGCCCGGCTGCTCGGGCTCGGCTTTCATCTCTCGTATACCGGCGTGGTTACGTTCAAAAACGCGGACGCCATCCGCCGGGCTGCGGCGGCGACGCCCGCCGACCGCATCATGGTGGAGACCGATTCGCCGTTCCTGACGCCGGAGCCGCTGCGCAAGGTCCGGCCGAACGAGCCGGCCCTGGTCGTTCACACGGCCCGCCGGCTGGCCGATATTCGGGGGGAGAGCTATGAGCGGCTGGCCGCACAAACGACGGCGAATGCCGTACGGTTCTTTGGACTTTCGCGGGCGTAGACGGAAGTCTCGCGCGAATTTCGCGGAATTGTCAGAGCCGCGAGCGAACCGTGCGGTGTTTGTCGCGGGTTCGATCGCACGTGAACGCGACAACGCGACGGATGGCCGGGCGCGTTCGGATACGATCGCCCGCAACTGGCGCGGGACGTCTCGCTCCCTGACGGTCGCGGCTCGGATCGGTCGCGGCGGTGAAGTGCGGTAATGCGAGGTTCACCATGAGCAGCTTGTGTCTGGTCACCGGCGGGGCGGGGTTCATCGGCAGCCACATCGTGCGCCGGCTGCTCGAACGCGGCCGTCGCGTCCGCGTGCTGGACGACTTCAGCAGCGGGCGGCGCGAAAACCTGGCCGAGGTGCTCGGCGACGTCGAGGTGCTCGAGGGCGACATCTGCAACATCGAAGCGTGCCAGCGCGCCGCCGCCGGCACGGAGGTCGTGTTCCACCTTGCGGCGCGTGGCAGCGTGCCGCGCAGCGTGGACGAGCCGGCTCGTTCGCACATGGCCAACGCGACCGGGACGCTGCACATGCTCATCGCGGCGCGCGACGCGGGCGCGCGGCGCTTCGTGTACTCTGCCAGCAGCAGCGCATATGGCGACACTCCGACGCTGCCGAAGCACGAAGACATGAAACCGATGCCGCAAAGCCCGTACGCGGTGAGCAAGCTGTGCGCGGAGCAGTATTGCACGGTCTTTTCGCGCGTCTACGGGCTTCAGACGATCTCGCTGCGCTACTTCAACGTGTTCGGTCCGCGACAGGATCCGAAGAGCACGTACGCGGCGGTCATTCCCGCGTTTGTCAGCCGCATGCTGCGCGGCGAGCGCCCGATCATCTTCGGCGACGGCCAGCAATCGCGGGATTTCTGCTACATCGACAACGTGGTGCATGCGAACCTGCTCGGCGCGGAGGCGGAGCGAACCGCCGGCGAAGTGGTGAACGTCGCCTGCGGCCAGCGAACGACGCTGAACGACATCGTGGGGGCGATCAATCAGTCGCTGGGCACGAACCTGGCGGCGGAATACCGCCCGATGCGAGCGGGCGACGTCATGCACAGCCTCGCGGCGCTCGAAGCGGCGAAGCGCGTGATCGGGTACGAGCCCAAGGTGTTTTTCGCCGAGGGGCTGAAGCGCTCGATCGAATGGTATCGGCGGAATCTCGCGTAGCGCCGAATGCCGAATGCTGAATGCTGAATGCTGAAATCCGAACCCACCACGCAAGTGGTGGGTTCGGATCCCGCGTCATTCCGGATCCCGCGCCGCCTCGCGCCGGCGCCCGCGGCGGCTCCCGGTTTTCCGCAATTCGTTATTCGCTATTCGCTATTCGACATTCGCGTGCTTACGGCCGCGCGGTCCGGACGGCGCCCCCGCGTTCATCATATCGATCGAACGCGAAGACGTACTTCCACCAGTTGTTCTGCCGGCCATCCTCGCCGGCGCCGTCGCCCTTCGGCAGGTGCGCAAACCACCAGCGCATGTAGTTGCGATGATAGTCGGGCTTGCCGTCGCGGCTCTTGTACGGCCCGGCCCATGTCTCGCACGAAACCGGCTTCTTCGTTCCCGTCAGCTTCGGATAGTTCAGCCAGTCTTCGGCGCTGCTCTGCACCACGCGCGGGTTCGCGTAGTCGTAGTCCTTCTCGGCGTTCGGGGGATAGTGACACGTGCCGCAGGCCGCCTCGCCGCCCGACTGTTTCGCGTTGGCCGCGAAGCGCGCCCACGGCGTCGTCAGCTCCTCGCACTTCCATCCGCCATAGACGCGGCTCATCGTGCTTTCGGTGCGGTGGCACAGATCGTGGATCATCTCGGCCACGCCGCGCTCGTAGTTGAAACCCATGATCGCGAAGCGCCGCTTGCACGGCACGTCGGCCAGCACGCCGCCGTTGATGTAGAAAGCGTCCTTGCCGGCCATCGCCGATTCCCAATAGCCGAAGTAGGGGCCGCCGAAAAACCAGACCTCGTCGATCTCGCCCGACTCGATGCGCGGCAGGAGCTTGTAATCGGCGAAGGTCTTTGCGTAGTCGGCCCCGTCGGGCTCGTGCCACTTGGCCTTGCCGGTGCGGCACTCCCAGTAACTCTGCGGCGTGTAGTTGAAGCCGTCCGTCTTGACGTGGAAGCTCTGCGTGTCGATCCATTCCACGATCTCGTAGCGCACGAAGCCGCCGCTCGCGTCGCAGATGTCCTGCATGTAGCCGGCTGCGAGTTCCAGCGGCTGTGGATACTTGGCGAGATCTACGAGCCGCTGCGGCTTGGCGTCGGCGACGCCGGGAGAGTGAACTTCGGGCGGGATGATCGGGTTGAATTCCAGCACGACGACCTTGACGCGGATCGGCGGCTGATCGAACGCGCGCACGTCGGCGGGCAACTTGATTTTGGGCAGCTTGTCGGCCGGCAGCCGCGGGGGCTCAGCGGCGCGGGCTGCGAGGGGGATGACCGCGAGGGCGGCGAGCAGGAGCGAGCGGAACGGATGTCGCGACATGGTGTTGTTCTCCAGTGCGGGGCAAGGAGTGGTAAACCGTTTCAGTCTTGGTGAGTATACACGAATCGGCGCAACTCTGCGATTCGATTTTTCCACTGCAAAGCCGTTATCGCCGACCGCCACGCGGCTTGCGGCCGCGGCGCGGCGCTCCTCCGCCGCCCTGCGTCGCGCGCCCGCCGCCCGCCGGCTTGCGAGCCGAGCGCGCCGACCGCTGCGGCCGCGCGGCGCGGCCGGCCGCGCGCGGCGCGACGACGCCCAGCATCCCCGCATCCGCCGGCACGAGCGTCATCTCCTCGCGCAACTCATCGACCGCCGCGACCACCACGCGCACCGGCTGGCCCACCGCGACCACGCGCTGCGAGATGGCGCCCGTAAAGCAGGAGCGTTTCGCGTCGAACAGCCACGTGTCCGGGCCGAAGTCGGAGACGTGGACGAGCCCCTCCGCCATGTATGGCTGAACCTGAACGAACGCGCCAAACGTCGTCACGCCGGTGATCAGCCCATGGAGCGCTTCGCCCAGGTGGCTGCGCATCAGCCGAAGAAGAAGCATCGCGCGAGCGGCGCGCTCGGCCTGAAGCGCGCGGCGCTCCGTCGCGCTGCATTCGCGGCCCAGATCGGCCAGCTCGACGCCGCTGGGCAGCCCCGCGCGCCCGCCGCGCCGCCCGCCCGCCGAGCCGTCGATCAGCGCACCGAGCAGCCGATGGACGACCAGATCCGGATAGCGGCGGATGGGCGACGTGAAGTGGCAGTAATGCTCGCTATTCAACGCAAAGTGGCCGATCGGGTCTGGGCTGTAGCGCGCCTGCGGCAGCGCTCGCAGCAGAATGTAGCTCACGGCGCGTTCCTCCGGCCGGCCGCGCACCTCGCGCAGCAGCGCGAGAATGTCGTCGCGATCGAGCGAGCGCGGCGTGCGGTGGCCGAGCACGGGTTCGAGTTGGTCAAGCGCGTCGGCCGCGGACTCGTCCGGCGCCGGGTGAACCCGGCGCAAGTGCGCGATGCCGGCTTCGTCGAGCGCGGCGGACACGGCCTCGTTGGCGGCGATCATGAATCGCTCGATGAGGGTGTGCGGGAAGCTGGACTCGGCCGGTCCGGCGTCCACCACGCGGCCCTTGTCATCGAGGCGGATCGAAACCTCGGGCAAGTTGAGGTAAAGCAGCCCGTCGCGCAGGCGCTGTTCGTGCAGCCGGCGGGCGAGCCCCTCGGCGCTGCGCAACAGGTCGAGCACCTCGGGCGAAACCGTGGCCGGCTGCGCGTCCAACGCCGCGGCCGCCTGCTCATACGTCAGCCGCGCGGCCGACCGAATGACGCTGCGCGCGAAGCGCGTGGCGACTGGCCGCGCCGCCCGGTCGTAGTCGATCAGCGCGCTGAGCGTGTAGCGCGATTCGCCGGGTTGCAGGCTGCACACGCCGTTGGAGAGCATCTCGGGCAGCATCGGCACGACGTGGCGGGGAAAATAGACGCTGTTTCCGCGGCGGCGGGCTTCCGTGTCGAGCGGGTCGCCCGGCCGCACGAACTCGGACACGTCGGCGATGTGGACGCCGAGGCGCAGGCCGCCGTGCGGCAGGGGTTCGAGCGAGATTGCGTCGTCGAAATCGCGCGCGTCGGGCGGATCGATCGTGATCGTCAGCAGCTCGCGGAAATCCTCTCGCGCGGCGATGTTCCGCGGGTCGAAGCGCTCGGCCGCGGCGCGGGCCGCAGCCCGCACCTCTTCCGGAAACTCGTCGGGAATGCCAAAGCGGCGAATGATGCCGAGGATGCGCGTCTGCGTCTCGCTGGCCTGGCCGAGGCGTTCGAGGATGACGGCCCGCGGATCGTCGGAGCGCAGGGTGTGCGCCAGCGGCTCGACGACGACGACGTCGCCGGGGCGGGCGAATTTGGCGGTCGGGTCGTCGACGCCGATGAGCGGCGTGGGCGAGCGACCCTGAAGCCGCACGAGCCAGCGCCGGCCGACCTGTTCGACGACGCCCACCCAGCGCTGCGGCGCGCGGCGCAGGATGCGCACGACTTCGCCGCGCGGGCGGCCGCCCGGAACGGCGCTGCGCAGGACGCGCGCCTGCACGATGTCGCCGTCGAGCGCGCCGGCGGAGTCGTCGCGCGAGACGTACAAATCGTCGCCCTGTTCGCGCTCGACGAATCCGAATCCGCGGCGATTCAACCGGTACGGCCCGACGATCGCGCCGCCGCGCCGGCCGGGCAGCACGAGCGTGCGGCCGGGGCCGATGGCGAGCAGCCCGTCGTCGAGCAATTTGCGGACGAGCGCGCGGAATGTAGAATACTGTTCGCCGGGGATCTGGAGCTCGCGCGCCAGGGCCCGCGCCTTGAGCGGGCGCGCCGGGTGCGCGCCGATGAACTCCACCAGCCGGCGTTGCCATTCGTCGGTGGATGGTTCGCGGTCGAAAGCGGCCATGTCGGCAGCGCTCGCGAAATCGGTCGGGCGGCCTGCCTCCGGCGGTGCGCCGCCGACGATCGGCCGACGGAAATCATAACGCGGGCCCGTCGCCAACGCTCTCGCCGCAACGGGCCGGGGCCGAACTAGCGGGAAGGAGATTCGAGCGATGAAGACGCTGAACAACGCGGCGCTTCACACCGAAACGCAGTTTTCGATCTTCCTCGTCAACAAGCCGGGCGTGCTGGCGCGAGTCTGCCAGCAGCTCGCCGACGCGAAAGTGAACATCCTGGCGCTGAGCATGATGGATTCGACCGAGCACGGCGTGCTACGCCTGCTGGTGGAAGACCCGGCCCAGGCGCGGGCCGCGCTGGCGCCGCTCGACGTGCCCATGACCGAAACGCCCGTGCTCACTGCGACGCTGCCCAACCGCCCGGGCGCTCTGGCCGACGTGGTCGGAAAGCTGGCCGAAGAGCACATCAACGTCAATTACGCCTATTGCACGACCGGCGCGCCGGGCGGCAAGACAATGGGCGTGTTCCGCGTCTCCGACATGCAGAAGGCCATCGTCGTCCTGTCCGAGCACAAGGCGCGCCGCCGCGAACCGCTGCCCGCGTTGCGCAACGGCCGCATCCGGAGAAAGTGATTGTCGGACGAACCGCGGGCGAGCGATTCGATCGCGCCGGGCGACGAGACGGCGCGCGCGGTCGCTTTGCGCGCGGAAGCGGTCGGCTATGGGCCGGCGCGCGCGAGCGCGCGGGGCGTACGGCTCGTCGCGGGAATTGTCGCCGTGTGCTGCGCCGCGCTGCTGACCACGGCGAGCGTTCTGCGGCCCGACCCGCGCGGCTTTGGCACGCATCAACAGCTTGGGCAGGGACCGTGCGGAATGCTGGTCTGGACCGGCCTGCCTTGCCCGACCTGCGGCATGACGACCGCGTTCGCGTACACGGTGCGCGGCAGGCTGCTCGCGGCGGCGCGCGCGCAACCCTCGGGAATGCTGCTGGCGCTCGGTTGCATGGCCGCGATCGCGCTGTCGATCGGCGCGCTGGCGACCGGCCGGTGGTATCTGCCGCGCGGTTTGGCCGGGCGGCCGCATCTGTTGTTTGTGACGCTGCTGGTGCTGCTTGTCGGCGGCTGGGCGTACAAGCTGGCGGCGGGTTTTGCGACCGGTGAGCTGCCGGTGACTTCGCTGCGCGTCTCGCCGTTGCCGCGATGACAATCCACCTGCAAGCGCGTGCGGCGCCGCAAGCGCCGCGGCCGGCGGCGAAACGACGTACTCGACCCGTTCCCCTGGAGCAGGAATCCATCATGACTCAGTCCGTATCTCCGCAGCGGCCGGAACTGTCGCGTCGCGAATTCGTGCAGGCCGCCGCGGCCGTCGGCGCGGGGCTGATGGTCGGGGCCGGCGCTCATGCGCAGGACGCCCAGCCGACGGCGGCCAAGCCGGCCGGCGGCGGCAAGCCGGGCGAATTGGCGATCGCGATCATCGGCGCGGGCAGCCAGGGGCGCAACCTGCTGAACAACTGCCTGAAGATCGCGGGCGTGCGCTTCGTCGCCGTCTGCGACATCTGGCCGTATCACCAGAAATACGCTTCCGGCATTCTCAAGAAATTCGACCAGCCGGTAAACGTCTATTCCGACTATCGCGAGCTGCTCGACAAGGAAAAGACGCTCGACGCAGTGATCGTCGCTACGCCGGACTGGATGCACGCCGAGCACGCCGTCGCGTGCCTGAAAGCCGGCAAGCACGTCTACTGCGAAAAGGAGATGAGCAACACGCTCGACGGCGCGAAGCAGATGGTGCTGGCCGCCCGCGAGACGAAGAAGCTGCTCCAGATCGGCCATCAGCGACGCAGCAATCCGCGCTACCACCACGCGATCAAGCTGATCGAAAACGACAAGGTGCTCGGCCGCATCACGCACTGCAACGGCCAGTGGAACCGCGCGCGGCTGGAGGAGCAGGGTTGGCCGAAGGGGGAGGAGCTCGACGAAGCGACGCTCAAGAAATTCGGCTACGACACGATGGACCGCTTCCGCAACTGGCGCTGGTATCGCAAGTATTCGGGCGGCGCGATGGCCGACCTGGGCAGCCACCAGATCGATGTGTTCAACTGGATTCTCAAGGCCCGGCCGAAGGCGGTGCAGGCCAGCGGCGGGCTCGACTACTACACGCAGGCGGGTCGCGAGTGGTACGACAACGTGCTTTCGCTCTATGAATACGCGCTGCCGAGCGGGCCGGTGCGGGCGTTTTACCAGGTGCTGAACACGTCGAGCCACGGCGGCTTCTGGGAGGCGTTTCTGGGCGACGAGGGCAGCATCGTCGTGTCGGAGGATTCACGCGTCGGGCAGCTTTATCGCGAGGTGGCCGCCAAGCGGCGCGAGTGGGAGAACGAGAGCGAGAAGATCGAGGCGATGGGCCGCGATGCGATCGAGCTGAAAATCGGCGAGACGCTCGACCCCTCCGGCAAGCCGACGGCCGAGGGGCAGCGCCTGCTCGAAGAGGCCAAGAAGCCGGTGCATCAGTTGCACCTGGAGAATTTCTTCGGCGCGGTTCGCGGGGAGGGAGCGCTGACGTGTCCGCCGGAAGTGGCGTACGAGACGGCGGTGAGCGTGCTGAAGGCGAATGAGGCGGTGGAGAAGGGCTGCAAGGTGGAGTTCAGGGCGGAGGAGTTTGTGGT
>CAZHIE010000016.1:0-37554 GCA_964532435.1 uncultured Planctomycetales bacterium | reverse complement strand
CGCGGGCCGCTACGGCGCGGCCATTGGTTCTATCGGTTGCCGACGGCCGCGCGGCGCACGACACTATGCCCGCGGCGGGCGCGCCCGCGCGGTTTGGGGACGGGAACATGCACGTTGTCGCTCACGGCGTCGACCTGGTGGAAATCCGGCGGATCGAGCGCATCTGGCGCGAGCACGGCGAGCGGTTTCTGCAGCGCGTGTACGCCCCGGACGAGCTGCGCTTCTGCCTGGACCATCGCACGCCGGCGCTGCGGCTGGCGGGGCGATTTGGGGTGAAGGAAGCGGTGCTGAAGTGTCTGGGGACCGGGTGGCGCGGCGGCATCGAGTGGTCGGAGATCGAAACGCTGGCCGATCCGCTCGGCCGGCCGCTGACGACATTGTCGGGGCGGGCGGCGGAGTTGGCGGGGGCGCTGGCGATTCGCACGTGGCTGGTTTCCATTTCGCACGCGGGCGAATACGTGATGGCGTCGGCGATTGCGCTGGGATAGCGGAGAAATCAGAAGTGGGAATGAAGAATTCAGAAGGCACAGTTGCCCGGGATTGGGGCGGTGGGGTGGCAAGGGGCGGTGTGGTCTACAACGGCAGCCGAGGGCGGCTGCGGTCCACTTTCCGAGCCCCAAGCGCCAGCGCGGGGGCGTTGCCACGCGGCAGACTTCCCGGCGCAGCGCCCGCGAGGGGAGTCGCACGGCGCAATCACCGAGTGGGGTCGTCCGGCTCAATGCCCGCGCGCTGGCGCTTGGGGTTCGGAGCGGCGACGCCTCGGACAAGCGCAGCCGGGGGAGCTGCGGACCATAGAGCCTGCCGGTGTGCGCGGCTGTCTAGAATGCCCGCCGCGCTGGGGGTAGCATGAGCCCCGCGCCGCGTCGGATCGCGCCGCGCCGGCTCCAGCCGCGCGTGGATCGCGCCGAATCGGATCGCGGCACGTGCGGATTGCGGCGCGCGTCGCGCATGGGGCGCGGCCGGATTGGAGCAGCCCGTGGCGACGGAAAACGGACAGGTTCGCAGCATTGTCTGGGCGGAAGTCTTTCCCTTTCTCCGTCTGTTTCGCACAGCCAGCCTCACGCTCAGCATCGACCGCGCGATTCTATGTCTGCTCGCGGTGATGATCGCCTATTGCGCCGGGCGCGTGCTCGACGGGTTGTGGGGCGAATCCGGCGGCGTGATGAGCGACGTGCGGCGCGTGTCGGCCGGTTCGGCCCGCGGCGGCGGAAGCGAGATCGACACGTATGTCAGCGCCGCGACGTTCGACGCCTTCGACGGCTGGCGCCGCCGCGTTCGACAGGAGCGGCGCGAGTGGATGGTCAACGCCGTCGTGCAGGGCAAGCTCGCGACGACGGCGGACGAGGCCGAGAAACTGCTGGCCAAGTCATCCGTTTTTTCCGTGCTCGACGACGAGACGCACCGCAAGACGCGCAAGGACTTCGCCGATTGGCCGCAGAAACGCCGCAACGCCGGGCTGGCGGCGATACGAAATGACGCGGAGCTGTCCGCCGCGGCTCGCGAGCTTCGCATCGAGCAGCTCGAAGAGGCCTATCGCATTCTGCGCGCGGCGCTCTCGCGGCAGCGCCCGCTGCCGGCCGACAGCGCGACGCGCGCCGCGGCGGTCGAGCGCATGGTGCAGGCGGACGTGAACGTCGATTTGCCGACGCGCAGCTCGGAGCAGTCCCGGCTCGGCGCGTACATGAGCCGCGAAGAACTGATCGAGAAACTGGAGCAGAGCCGGCCGCGCGGGCCGTTTATTTCGATGGTCGAATTCGAGGCGGAGTGCCTGGCCGGCGCGATTCGCGGGGCGCTTTCGGGCCGGTTTCTATTCTCGCCGGGCGACGCGGGCGGGCCGACGATGCTGGGCAGCGTGGCGCGCGGGCTGCGCGGTGGGCTGTGGTGCGTGACGCAGCGGCCGGGATTCAGCGTGCTATTCGCGCTGGTCTGCTGGCTGACGTTTGCGCCACTGGGCGGAGCGGTCTGCCGCAGCGCCGCGGTGAAGCTGACGCGCGACGAGTCGGCGCTGTTCAGCGACGTGCTGGCGTTCGTGCGCGAGCGGCTGAGCGGGTTTCTGCTGGCGCCGTTTCTGCTGGTCGCGGGGGTTGTCGTCGTAATGGCCGCGCTGTGGCTGGGCGGATTCCTGATCGGCATTCCGGTGGTGGGAGAGATTCTGGGCGGCGTGCTGTTCGTCGCGGCGCTGCTGGGCGGGCTGGCTCTGGCGCTTATGGCGATTTCGCTGGTCACGGCGTTTCCGCTGATGTGGCCGGTCATCGCGGTCGAGGGCTCCGACGGATTCGACGCGCTGACGCGCTCGATCAATTACCTGTTCGAGCGGCCGTGGCGGACGCTGTTTTACTATGCGGCGCTGCTGGCGTATGGCGCGGGCGTGTTCGTGTTTTTCCGGCTCGTCGCGGTGCTGACATTGAAGCTGACGCACGGCTGTCTGGGCGCGGGCATGGGCGCGATGGACGCGCTGTGGCCCGGCGCGCCGCCGGTGTTCGGCGAGCTGGACGACATCTGGCGCATGCCGTCGTGGAACGAGTTGTCGCTCCTGCCGGGGCTGGGCACGGCCCCGTTCTGGGGCACGTTTGGCAACGCGCCGCTGACGGCGACCGAGACGGTGGAGATGGTGCTGGTCGCGGTGTGGGTGTTCCTGGTGGTCGGATTGCTCGCGGCGTTCGTCGTAAACTTCGCGTTGTGCGGCGGGGTTCAGGCGTATCTGCTGCTGCGGCGCGATCGCGACGGCACCGACTTCGACGAGATCTATTACGAAGACGCCGACGACGGGCTGGGCGCGCCGGCGGAAGCGTCGAGCGAAACGGCTGGCGAGATCAGGGGGACGGCGCTGCCGGTGATGAACCCGGGCGGATCGGGGCGCGCGTCGTAGCCGAGTTCGCACGACGGGCGTCCGCAGCCGTCGGCCGGCTTCGCGGCCGCGTCAGGCTTCAAAGTTGAGCGATTCGGTGGACTCGAACCGGCTGGGGGCGGCGGGTTTTCCGCCGTATGCGTTGGTCGGCGGCGCGGGCGGAGGCGCCTGGCCGGCGCCGGAAACGGCTGACCCGGCCGGGATTCCGGCCTGCTGCGGCACGGTTCGCACCTTATCGACGAGCAACTGCCACGTTTCACGCTGGTGTCGGAGGATGCGCAGGGCGTCTTCGGCGGCGCTGGTGTTGCGTTTCACGTTCGCCTCGACGAGCCGGCGGTAGACGAAGTTGTAGAGCTGCGACATCTGATCGACGAGCGTGGGATTTGCGTCGCGGCGGAGGCCGTAGGAGAGTTCGAGCACAATTCGCTGTGCGCGGTCGAAGTTGTTGAACATCCCCTCGAGGTTGTTGCGGCGCGTTTCCTCCACGCCGCGCGTGGCGAAGCGGATCGCCCCGTCGAGCAGCATGAGCTGAAGCTGCTCGGGCGTGGCGGTCATGATTGCGCCCTTGAGGTATTCGTGCGACGCGCTCGTGCTCATGCCGCCTGTATCGGTCCAACGGCGCGGGGCGGTGAGTTTGCGGCGCGGGCGCAGGATTCGCGCCGGGCCTGGCTGGGCAAGGGTCCACTCGCGCAGTAATTTGCGCAGCATGATCGTTCAGAAGGCAGCCGAGGGCAGCTTCCCTCCAGTGGGCTGGGCCTTCGTTGTCGCGCTCGCGGTCCTCGGCGCACTGCTGCCGTCGTGCGCAACGCCGCCGCGCGGACCGCAGCGGGCGGATATGGCCGCCGTCTCCCCGCCGGCGATGCATGACACGGCCCCGCGCGACTACTCCGGCATCCACAACGCCGTCGCGTACCACGACGGATTCATCTCCGGCAGCGCGCCGGACGGCGACGCGGGCTTCGACACGCTCGCGGCGCTCGGCGTGAAGACGATTATCAGCGTGGACGGCGCAGCGCCGGACGTGCGCGGGGCGTCGGCGCGCGGCATCCGCTACATCCACCTGCCGATCGGCTACAACGGCATGGACGCGACCCGCAAGCTCGAACTCGTCCGCGCCACGCGCGACGCACTGCGCGACGGGCCGGTCTACATGCACTGCCACCATGGCAAGCACCGCAGCGCCGGCGCCGCCGCGACGGTGGCCGCCAGCCTGGGCTGGTGCTCGGCGGAAGCCGCGGTGGCGCGAATGCGAGTCTCGGGAACGGCGCCGAACTATGTGGGCCTGTATGCATGCGCCGGAGGGGCGACGCCCCTGTCCGCCGGCGAGATCGACGCGGTCGACGCCGACTTTCCGGCCGTGTCTCGGCCGACGGGTTTCGTGAAGGCGATGGTGGAGATCGACGAGGCGTGCGAGAACCTCAAGCAGATCGAGGCGTCGGGATGGATCGCGCCGGCGGATCATCCGGACCTGGCGCCGGCCGCGGAGGCCGCCCGGCTTGCGGACCTGCTGCGCGTGACGGCCGAAGGCGAGCGCGTCCGCAACAGCCCACTCGACTTTGCCGCGATGTTGAGCGACTCGGGCCGCGCCGCGCAGACGCTGGAAGACGCGCTCGTGGCGGGTTCGGCCGACCGCGCGGCGCTCTCCGCGCAGTTCCGGCGCGTGAGCGCGTCGTGTACGGCGTGCCACGCGAAATATCGCGACTGATTGCACCGGCGGCGCGAAGCTTTCGCCGATTGGCAGGCCGGCGCGCCGATCGGTTAACATGCGGCCCCGCGCAAGACCCCGGCAGGAGAACGACCGATGATCGCCGATCGCGTGAAGCAGATTCTGAGCTGGTACGAGTCCGACAACCCCGGCGTGCTGGCGAACCTGCGTCGCCTGCTGGGTTCGGGCACGCTGGCCGACACGGGCAAACTCGTCATCCTGCCGGTCGATCAGGGATTTGAGCACGGGCCGGCCCGCAGTTTTGCGGCCAACCCGGCGGGGTACAATCCGCACTATCACTTCGAGCTGGCGATTGAGGCGGGCTGCAACGCGTATGCCGCGCCGCTGGGGTTCCTGGAGGCCGGGGCGCGCACGTTCGCGGGACAGATTCCGCTCATCCTTAAGCTCAACAACAACGAATCGCTGTACAGCAGCAAGAACCCGTCTCAGGCGATTACCGCGTCGGTCGATCACGCGCTGCGGCTGGGCTGCGCCGCGATCGGCTTCACGATCTACCCCGGCTCGGCGTTCTCGCAACACCAGTATGAGCAGCTCAACGCCCTGGCCGAAGAGGCCAAGCGCGTCGGCCTGGCGGTGGTGGTCTGGTCGTATCCGCGCGGCGAGGGGCTGAGCAAGGAAGGCGAGACGGGGATCGACGTCTGCTGTTACGCGGCGCAGATCGCCGCACAGCTCGGCGCGCACATCATCAAGGTCAAGCCGCCGACGGAGTTCGTCGAGCAGGCCGAGGCCAAGAAGGTCTACGAAAAGCAGCAGATTCCGATCAAGACGCTGCCCGACCGCATCCGGCACGTCGTGCAGAGCGCGTTCGACGGGCGGCGCATCGTGATCTTCTCCGGCGGAGCGGCCAAGGACGACGCGGCGCTCCTCGACGAAATCCGCGGCATCCACGCGGGCGGCGGCTTTGGCAGCATCATCGGCCGTAACGCGTTTCAGCGGCCGAAGAAGGACGCGCTGGCGATGCTGAAGAAAGTGATGGGGGTTTACGCCGGGCGGGATTAGAGTCGTTGCTCGGCGGGTGGAGCGGGCAGCGTGCCCGCTCGGACGGGTTGGAAACCCGCCCCACCCATCGCGGAAAGCGAATGGCAAATGCCGATCGGCGCCGGCTGCGACGCGCCCCGGCACGGCGTATAATCCCCCGACTCGCGACCGGGAGGATTGCCGCGTGGCCAGCGACTGGACGATGCCGAAGCAGGCCGATGCATGCGTCGCCTGCGGGCGGACGTTTGAGATCGGCGAGTCGTTCACCGCCTACCTGCACGACACACCCACCGGTTATGAGCGGCGCGACTTCTGCGGCGCCTGTCCGGCGCCCGAGGCCGAGCGGGCGGTCGGATTCTGGCGCGCCCACCGCAACTCGCCGCGCCCGCACAAAGCGCAAGCCATCGACCGTGAGGCGATTCTCGCGTTCTTCGAGCGGCTGGGTGGCGCGGCCGAGCCGGAGAAGGTGCAGTTCCGCTTTGTGCTCGCGCTGTTGCTCTGGCGTAAGCGCGTTCTGAAGCTCGACACAACCGATAACGACGGCGCGGTGGAATTCTGGGTTTTTCACGAAGTGCGCACCGGAAGATCGCACCGCATCGCCCGGCCGCCGCTGGACGAGCCGCAGCTCGACCGGCTGAGCGCCCAGCTCGAATCGCTGCTGACCGGCGGAGATCCACAGGCCGAGGCGCTGATCGGCGCGCCGCCGCCCGGTTCGACGGACGCTTGACGGCGGCGCCGGCGAGGCCGCGCCGCGGAAATCGAAGTCCAGTCCACGGAGCAGCCTCATGCCCCGACACATCGGCGGAGCGCGACGATCGACGATGGCCATGCTGCTCGCCTGCGCCACGGCGGCCGCGGCCGGCTGCGCGACGACGCCGCGCGGGACGCCGCCGCGCGACGCGTCGGAGGCGCTGGAGCGCGTCAACTCGAACCTGGCGCAGATTCGATCGCCGATTCAGGGGGCGGCGTTCGTCTCGCTGCGTTTCCGCGACCGCGACGGCGAAGTCCGCCGGTTTCTCATGCAGGATGCTCGCGTGATGTTCGCCCCGGCGCGCAGCCTGCGGTTCGAGATCGTGTCGCTGGCCGGAACCGTCGCGCAGTTCGGCTCCAACGACGAGCGCTACTGGGTGTACGTCGAGCCGCAGACGAAAAAAATCTGGTGGGGGCGCTGGGACAGCGTCGATCGAGTCGCCGAGGGACGATCGCCCATTCCGGCGGATCAGTTGCTCGACGCCCTGCTGCTGCGCCCGCTGCCGGCCACGCTGGCGGGCGGGCTCAACGCGCTACTGCGCGTCGACGGCGCCGATCAGCGGCTGGGTTTCGTGCGGCTCAACGCCAGCGGGCAGGCGGCCGGCTGGCGCGAAGTGAAGCTCGACCCCAACCCGCCATACATGCCCACGGCGATCATCGACTGGCTTGCCAACGGCGTCGTCGCGATGCGGGCCGAACTCTCGAAGTACGCGCCGCTCGGCGACGGCGGGCCGCTCACGCCGCGCCGCTACGTCATCGAATGGCCGCAGAACGAGGCCGAGCTTCGCATCGACATCACGCGGCTCGTGACGCGGCCGGACCTGCCGCCCGAAGCGTTCGAGTTTCCGGAGGAATTCCAAGGCCAGATGGAGCAGATCGACGCCGCGGCGCGTCGCCCCGAGCCCGCCGTGGCGGGGGGAGCGCGCGTTCCGTGACGTTCCGCAAGACTCAGGATGGATGGTCGCCGCGGGCGATCGGGCTCGCGGCGTGGCTGCTGATGTCGTCTTGCGCCGCGCGCGGCGCGGCCGATGCGCCGGCCGCGCGAGCCGCCTTTGGCATTGCGGGCGACGAGCAGAATCTGGTCGTTCTGCGGGCGGATCCTTCGGGCACGACAATTCTGCAGCGCACCCCAACCGGCGCGTTTCGCCGACTTCCGCCGCTCACCGCGCCGGGCACGCGCGCGGCGCTGGTCGGCGACGACCTCTACGTTTTCCTCGACGACGGACAGCTCTACGCCCATCCGCTCGACGGCTGGCGGCGCGAGAGCGATCTGCCGGATCGGGCCTTGCCGCTCGATCTGGCGGTCGCCGACGGCGCGTTGCTGGCGCTGGCGCCGTCGCCCCGCTCCGGAGAAATCGAGCAGGCGGGCCACGCGGACGCGCGCGGCGCGCCGTTCGACCCCGCCGGGGCGCCGCTGTCGCTCCTGCGCTACGACGGGCGGCAGTGGGCGGCGGTGGCGGCGTGCCCGCGCGAGGCGACCCGCGACGGCGACCCGCGCCTGCGCCCGCGCCTGGGTTTGATCGACGGCGTGCTGCACGTGGCGTGGGTCGAGCCCGGCGCCGCGCGCCTGCGGCTCGCCGCGGTCGATATCGCGGCCGGACGACTTGGCGAGCCCGTCTCGCTGGCGCTGCCGCGGGCGGCGCGGGCGTTCTGGGTGGCGCGCGTGAACAGCGTGGCGATGCTCCTCGTCGCCGTCGGCAGCGCCGACGACGGCGGGGAGAGACTGGTTGGGCAGCCGCTCGGGTCGCGTGCGACACCGGCGCCGGCGATGCCGACGGAACCGCAACTCTCGGCGCGCGGCGGCGGCGCGGCGCAGTTTCTGGACGTGGGCGGATTCAATCAGCACCTTGTCGCGCTCGTAGCCGCCGACGACGGCGCTTCGTTCCTGCAATTCGGGCTTTTCGCGGCGGCGCCGGCCGAGCCGACCGTCGCGCTGCGCGACGCCTTCGCCGAGCCGACGCCGCTTTTCATCTCCACGCCGCTGTTTCACACGCTGCTGCTGGCGCTGCTGCTCGGCATACTCGCGATTCTGTTCACCGTTCGGCACGGAAGCCTGACGCGCGCGGCGGAGTTGCCCGCCGATTCGCAGCCGGCCCTGGCCTTTCAGCGGCTGGCCGGCGCGCTGATCGACCTGTTGCCGATCTCCGCGGTGACGGCGGCGATCGTCGGCGTGGAGTGGGGACCGGCGGCGGGTCAGCTTGTCGGTTGGGCGGTCTTCAACAATCCCGCCCGCGCCGCGGAAGTGCAGTTCGACACGCTTCTCTGGTGGGGATACACGAGCGTTGTTTACGCGATGTACTGCCTGATCATGGAGCTGTTGACGCGGCGCACGGTCGGAAAAGTGCTTTCGGGCACACGCGTCGCCTCGGCCCGCAGCGCGCCGCTCTCCGCGCTTCAGATCGTCATCCGCAACGTGCTGCGCCTGATCGAGCTGCTGCCGCCGATGTGGATTCTCGGTCTGCTCGTGATGCTCTCGCGAAACCGCCAGCGCCTCGGCGACGTGCTGGCGCAGACGGTCGTCGTGCGACGGGTAGAGCCGGCCCCGGCCGAAGGCGACGCGGCCGACCGCGCGGCGTCGGACGGCGACGAACGCCCCGGCGGCACGGCGTAAGGCGGCGCTAGGGCCGCGCCGCGAGGCGCCGCCGCTGCCGCTCCAAATCGCTCTCATCCACCACCGGGCAGATCGCGTAGCGCAGGGCGTGGATCTCCGCGCGCCGCGCCAGCCACGCGGCCGAGTCGCGGCCGATGAGCAGGTACTCGGCCGGCAATCCGGCGGATCGCTCGATGCGAACGAGTGCCGCCGGCGCGCTGCGCGATGCGAGGCGCAGGGCCTCGGCGGCGAGGCGGCCGGCGGGCAGTCGCAGGGCCAATCGGCCGCCCTCGACCAGGGCGGAGCGGCAGCGGCGAATGGCCCGGCGACAGGCGAGGCGGGACAAATCGCCGGGGGGATTCTCCAATTCGATGATGATGAGATCGCGGCGCGGTCCGTCGCGATCGATCAACTGGAGCGCTGCGCCGGGCATCTCGCGCGCGGTGACGATGGCGACGTGCTCGTCTGTACCCGCCGCCAGCGACAGCGGAGTTGCGCTGCTGCGCCGCTCGTCGATGACTCCGTCGGCCGCGGCGGGCTGCGCGAAAACTCGCTCCGCGTTTGCGTCGATCAGCCGAATCAACCCGGCAAAGGCAAGACAGGCGGTCGCGAAGCCGGCCAATCCCAGCCGCGAGACCGGCAGGCGCGGCATGAGAACGAGAATGCTGAGCGTGGCGAGCGCGATGCAGACAATCAAAAGCACGTGCGCCTGCGGCAACACGACGCCGAGCGCAGCCGTACCCGCGCCGCCGATTCCGACCGCGAGCCAGAGCCAGACGCCGAACAACGCCCGCGCCGCGCCGCCGCGCGCGCCGGCCTCGCAGCGCGCCCACACGCGTTCGTGAATGGTGAGCAGCGCAATGGCGATCGCGGGCGCTAACGAGACCGCGATCAGACACGGCGTCCACGGCAGAATCGCAAACGGCGCCCAGGATTTCGCGATCCGCCGCCACTTTGTGCCGCGCGCAACGATCGCCGCACCGCCGACCATTGCCATCAGCGTCAGATACGCGCCGAGCACGGCCCAGACCCCGCCTGCGACAAGCGCCGGAATCGCGCACCCGACCGCCAGCCCGACGGCGATGACGGCGACAACGTCGAGCGGCGAGTCCGGCCGCGCAAGCCGCTCGCGGCGCGGCGAGCGCGGAACACCCGCGCGCCGCGGCGCCCGTAGCGACACATACGCCGCGGCCAGGGGCAGCGCGCCTGCCGCCAGCCCGACGATGCGCGGCGAATAGCCGTTGTCGTGCAGCGCCAGGAGGACCAGCGCGAACGCACCGATCACCATCGCGGCGAGCAACAGGGCGTTCAGCAGAAAGCGCCACGCCGCCAGCGGGCCGGCAGTCGAACGGACCCACGTCGCCAACGATTGCTGAAGCGCGGCACAGACGCCGCCGACCAGCAGAAGCAGCGCAATCAGCGGCGCGACGCGCAGCGCCGCGGCCGCCGGCGGCGGGAGCAGGAGCTGCGCCGCGATCGCGGCGCGCAGTCCTTCCGCATTCGCCGCAAATACGCCGACCAGGCCGCCGAGAATGCCGAGCGCGGCAAAGAGCGCGGCGCTGACCGCCGGCGCGATTGAAGACACTTCCTCGCCGGCTGAGGTTGCCGCGGCGAAACGCCCAAGCCGCAGCATCCATGCGAAGCCGAGCGCGGCGCCCGCCGCGAGCGCCGTCACCACGGCGCCCGCGCCGAGCGACGCGCTGTCCAATTGATACATCGCTTCGCGCAGCGCGAGCGCGAGCAGCGCGGCGAATCCGCCCGCGCCGAACGCCGTGCAGAGATAGGCCGCCACGGCGCGCGGCGAGAAAGGCGTGAAAGGCGCGAGCTGCCGCCTGGCGGCGCGCTCCAGCGGCGCGCCCGGCGGCGCGGGGCTGTGTCCGCCAGCGCTCGCCTTACCACTCGCGCGTCGTCGTCGCCGCCCCAAAGTGCGCCCTCCCGCCCTCCGAAAGCTGAACCACCAGGTCGCCGGATTCGTCCACGTCGATCACCGTGCCTGCGAAACGCGCATCGGCCTGCCGCAGCCGGACGTGCCCGCCGATGTCGGCGCTGCGCTGACGCCAGGCGCGGCGAACGTCGGCCGCCGCGCCGGCCTCCGTCCGCAGCCGCGCGACCCATGCATCCAGCCGCGCGACGAGCGCGGCCGCCACCGCGGCGCGATCGACCGGCCGCGGCGACGCGATTTCGAGCGATATCGCTCGCTGGGCCAATTCGCCGGCGAAGTGGCCGCGCTGCTGAAGACAGTTCAACCCGATGCCAATGACGAGCGACTGCGACGCCGCGGCGGCGCGGACGACGCGCGTCGATTCGACCAGCACGCCGGCGAGCTTTCGGCCGGCGAGCGTCACGTCATTCGGCCAGCGCACGCCGGGCGCCAGCGCCGCGATCGACTCGACCGCCTCGCACAGCGCTACGGACGCGAACATCGCCGCGCACGCGCGCAGCGGGGTGGCGGCGGGTTCGTGCAGCAGCACGCTGAGCAGCACGCCCGCCCCGCGCGGCGTCTCCCAGCGACGCCCCTGCCGCCCGCGCCCGGCGCTCTGAAGCTCGGCATGCGCGATCGTCCCGTCGGGCAGTTCGGCGGCGCGCTTCCGCAGCGCCGAATTGGTGCTGTCCACTTCGTCGAACACGAGCACCTGGCGCCCGAGCACGCTCAGCGCGCCGCCGCGCAGCAGGTCATCGGCCGAAAGGGGCCTGCCCGCGCCGGGCGGACGCGCGTTGGGCGGCGTGGCCTCGTTCACCAGCCGTCCTCGTAGAACGGCGCGAGCGCTTCGTACGTCGCCGCCGCTCGATTCATGCTCCGTCGCAGCGTTCGAGTCCGCGCCGCGCGCGGCGTCACAACGCTCGTTGTCGCACAAAGCCGCTCGCAAGCCGCCGCGACGCTCGCGAACTCGCCCGCCCCGACGGTCGCAAGAATCGCGGCGCCGAGCGCCGAACCCTGCTCGCTGCGAAGCGTCGCACAGTGCGCCCCGTAGGCGTCGGCCTGCAACTGCCGCCACCAGGCGCTGCGCGCGCCGCCGCCGGCCAGGCGCACTTCGCGGATCCGGATTCCCCGCGCGCGCAAGAGCGCAATCTGACGAGCCATGCCCAGCGTGATGCCGATCAGCACGGCGCGAACAAGATCGCCGCGCGTGTGTCGCCGCGTCAGGCCGATCCAGCCCGCCCGCGCGTGCGGATGCGCGTATGGGCAGCGCTCGCCGGTCAGGTACGGGTGAAAGAGCGGAGCGGCCGCGTCGTCTCCGGCGCGGGCGGCGTCGTCGATCATCACCGCATAGAGCCGGTCGCGCTCGGCCGCCGTGCGCGCCTGCGCCAGGCGATCGGCATAGAGCACCTGCCGCGCCCACTGCAGCGCGCCGCCGGCGGAGAGCATGCAGCCGAAAGCGCACCAGGCGCCCGGCGCGGCGTGGCAGAAACTCTGCAACAGGCCGGCCCGGTTTTCGACCGGCGAATCGCTGTGTGCGAATACGACGCCGCTAGTGCCGATCGTCGCCGACACGATGCCCGCTCGCACCACGCCAGCGCCGACCGCGGCCGCGGGTTGATCGCCGGCGCCGGCGACGACGGGCGTTCCGGCGCGCAGCCCGGTCGCGGCCGCCGCCGCGCGGCTGATTTCGCCGATGACGGTGGAAGATTCGTCGGCCGGGGGGAACCAGGCGGGGTCGAGGCCGAGCCGCTCGATCAGACCGGTCGCCCAGCGGCGCCGCGCCACGTCGAACAGCAGCGTCCCGGAGGCGTCGGACATGTCGCAGCCGAGTGTGGCCGTCAGGCGCAGGCGCACGTAATCCTTCGGCAAAATGACGCTGCGCACCTGCCGAAACAGGCGCGGTCGATGGCGTCGCAACCAGAGGATCTTCGGCGCGGTGTAGCCGGTGAGCGCGACGTTGCGCGTCTGGCGGATCAGCGCGGCGCGGCCGCCGGCGCGCTGCTCGATTTCGCGGCACTCGCGCTGCGTGCGCTGATCGTTCCAGAGCAGCGCGTTGCACAGCACGCGCTGCCGCGCGTCCAGAAAGACGCTGCCGTGCATCTGCCCGGAAAGCCCGACGGCAGCGACGCGCTCGCCGCGCGGGTCGAGCGCGGCGCGCAGCGCGGCGGCCGTCGCCCGGCAGGTCGATTTCCACCAATCGGCCGGGCGCTGCTCCGACCAGCCGGCCCGCGGCGTCAACAGCGCGTGCTCGGCCGCAGCCTCGCCGCACACGCGGCCGCGCGCGTCGATCATCAGGGCCTTCGTCCCGCTCGTGCCGACGTCGATTCCGAGGAAAAGTGGCTCGCGCATGGGTCGCATCCTACCGCGGGCGCACCGCGTAGACGCCCAGCACGTCGAACAGCGTGGCGGGAATCACGCGCTCGCCGAGCCGGCGCGCCAGCGCGGCCGGCAACCGGCCGACCAGCGCTCCGGCGAGCCCGCCGCCCTTACGCAGCCGCTCGAAGACGTACGACAGCGGCACCCAATTCGTCTCGTGCCGCACGCAGCCGACGCGAGCGCCGGCGTCTTCGATCAGCCGCCGCAGCGATTGCGGCGAGAAGAAGAAGAGGTGCTCGGGCAGGTTGAACAGGTGCCAGCGCGCACCGCTCCAGCGGGCGCAGGCGGACGTGATGTCGCCGGTCGAGAGCGCAAGAACGCCGCCGGGCCGCAGCGCCGCTGCCGCCGTCTGGAGCAAGGCGGCTGGCTCGGCCACATGCTCGATCACATCCCACAGCGCGACGCAATCGAACGACGACGGCGGTGGCGGATGCTCGGCGAGCGTTCCACACGCGACGTCCAGACCGCGCGCCCGCGCCCGGCCCGCCGCATACGCGCTGACTTCGACGCCGCGGACGTCCCAACCGGCGGCGCGGGCCTCATCGAGAAAAACGCCGGTGCCGCAGCCGATCTCGAACATGCGCCGCGCGCCCGATGCCCGCACCGGCCGCGCGGTGCCCAGCAGGCGGCCGATTCGGCGCAGCCGGCTGCGGGCCGTCCGCCGCACGCCGCGCTCGAGCGCCGCGTAGTCGCTGTAGCCCTTCGCGACCGACGTCGATTGAAAGTAGTCCTCGTCGTAAAACGCAGCGGCGTCGAAGGCCGGCCAAGGCCACCACGCCAGCCGGCAGCGCGGGCAGCGCAGCAGGTCGGCGCCGTTGGAGAGTCGGAAGCTGCGCGTCGGGCTGGCGCCGCAGGCGACGCACGTCTGCGGCGCTGCGCGGGTCATCATGGCTGGTTGACGGCGCGCGCGGGAGTCGAACGCATCGGATACGTGTGCTGCGCGGCGGGGTACGCCCCGGAGGCGACGTCCCCCACGTAGCGCCGCATCGCCTCTTCCGCCGCCGCGCCGAGCTGCGCCAGCACCGGAACAAAGCGCGGCGGACGCACGCCGCTCTCCCCCAACATGTCTTGCGTTACGACGACGTGCCCGTCGCAGGCCGGCCCCGCTCCGCAGCCGATCACGGGCACGTCAACCGCCGCGACGACAGCGGCGGCCGCCTCGTTGGGAACCGCTTCGAGCAGCAGCAGCGCCGCGCCGGCGGAAACCATGCGCCGCGCGTCCGACACCAGCGCCGTGATCGAAGCATCGTCGCGCGCCTGCGCCCGATAGCCGTCCGGCGTAAGCACCTGCTGTGGCCGCAGGCCCAGGTGCGCGATGACGGCGATGCCGGCGGCGGCGATGCGCTCGACGGCGGCGGCGTCGTGCTGCGCCACTTCGAGCTTGACCGCGTCGCAACGGGCCTCGTCGCGAAAGCGACGCGCCGCGCGAAGCGTGCGGGCCACGTCGGCCATTTCTCCGAACGGCATGTCGCCGACCAGGAAGACGCGCGGCGCGCCGCGCCGCACGGCCTCGGCCAGGACGACCATCAGGTCGAGCGGGACGGAGCGGGTGTTCTCATGCCCGAGCAGGACCGTGCCCATCGAGTCGCCGACCAGCAGCGAGTGGACGCCGGCCGCCTCGGCGCGAGCCGCGGTGGGATAATCATACGCCGTAAGCATGGCGATCTTCGCCGCGGCGGTCTTCATTCGCCGCAGCGTCGCGAGGTCGATGCGCGACCCGGAATGTTCGGTGTGAGGCGCCATGCTTATCGGCCCGAGAGCCGGTTCATACTCTAGGGTCGCGCCGCGCGTTTGTCATTCCCGCCTCGGCGCACCGCGCACGGACGACCTGCGCCCGCCCCATATTCCGCACCGTCTTTCGCACGCGCGCAGCGCCGGCGAGCGGACACCCGCGGGGCGGCGCGGCCGGCAGAATCGGCCGGACGAATCGCGCGGCAGCCGGACCTTGCATACGGAAGACTGCGGTGGAGGCCGAGGGCGGGCCGGTCGATAGCAGCGTGCCGAGTAGGTCAGCGATCAGGTGTCGAGATGAGCACGATATCGGACATTGCCGGCGTGGCGATCTCCATGAAGCGGGCGGAGCTTCAGTCGGAGATTGCCGTTCGACTGCTTCAGGTGGCGCGGCGCACCGGCGCGCCGGAGAAGTTGCTGGAGGCCGTGCGGCAGGCGGCGGCGGGCGCCGCCGAGTCGGGAGCGGGCGCCGTCGCCGAGGCGGCCGGGCTGCTGGACGTGCAGGCGTGATTCCGCGTCGTCCACAGCGCGAAGATTCGGGAGCCGGAATGCAGAACAACCGGGTGGATGTCTGCATCATCGAGGATGACGCGGCCCAGCGCGCCCAGTTGCTGCGCTGGCTGCTGCGGCACCAGCACAGCGCCGTCGAGGCCGCGACGGCCGACGACGGATTGCAACTCATCTATCAGGCGCGGCCGCGGATCGTGATCTGCGACCTGATGCTGCCGGAGCAATGCGGCATCGACATCTGCAAGCGGATTCGCGGCGACGAGACGCTGGACGGGACATATTTCATTCTCGTGACCGCCTGCGAGGACCGCGCCAAGCGGCGCGACGCGTTCAACGCCGGCGTCGACGAGTACATGGTCAAGCCGCTGGACGCCGAGGAGGTCGCGGCCCAGGTTCGCAACGGCCTGCGCGTGAATCATCTTCAGGAGCGCTTGCAGCGGGCCGCCCTTACCGACGGCCTGACCGGGCTGTGGAACCACGGACACTTCCGCCACCTGCTCGACCGCGAGTTTCAGCGCGTTCGCCGCTATCACGGGGCGGTGTCGCTGCTCATGCTCGACCTCGACCACTTCAAGGCGGTGAACGACACGTACGGGCACGAGGTCGGCAACCTGGTGCTGCGCGCGGTGGCGCGGCAACTGGCCGCCCAGGTCCGCGACATCGACATCGTCGCGCGCTACGGCGGCGAGGAGTTTGCCGTCATCTGCCCCGAGACCGACCTGGAAGCCGCGTACCGGCTGGCGGACCGCATGCGCGGGGCCGTGTCGGCGGAAGTGCGCATCCCGCGCTATCCGCAGATCAACCTGACCGTGTCGGTGGGCGTGGCCAGCTCTTCGGACGGGCTGGTGCATTCGGTGAGCGACCTTATCAACGAGGCCGATCGCGCGCTGTACGAAAGCAAGCGCCGCGGGCGGAACCAGGTGACGCGGGCCGACTCGCTGTCGCTGCACGACATCTCGCCGGGGGTCGTGCAGATCGGCGAGGTGGACCGGCTGCAGAAGCAGGTCGTCTCGCTCAGCATGCAGGCCAAGGAGTTGTGTCTGCAAAGCGTCTGGGTGCTCGTGCAGGCGCTGGAGGCGCGCGACCGCTTCGCCGCCTGGCACTCGCGCAACACGCGCTTCTACGCGGACCGCATGTCGGAGACGGCCGGCTGGACCGAGAGCCTGCGCACGGCCCTGTCGAACGCGGCCATGCTGCACGATCTCGGCAAGATCGGCGTTCCCGATCACCTGCTGGGCAAGCCGGGGCCGTACACCGAATCGGAGTCGGCGATTCTGCGGCAGGTGCCGCTGCTGACGTGCAAGATCCTGGAGCCGCTGCGCGTGTTCGAGACCGAGATCCTGATCGTGCGGCACCTGCGCGAGCGCGTCGACGGGGCCGGCTACCCCGACCGGTTGGGCGGCAACAGCATCCCGATCGGCTCGCGGCTGCTCGCGATCGCCGAGGCGTTCGACGCGCTGACGAGCGATCGAGCGCACCGGGCGCGACATTCGATCGACGATACGGTCGACATCATTCGCAACAGCGCGGGAACGCAATTCGACCCGCAGCTCGTCGCGCTGCTCGAGCGCGTGCTCTCCGCGGAACGGGACGTGTGGGAAGACCAGATCAGCCGCGCCCGGGCGGAGTGCCCCACCGACGAAGCCACCACGCCGGCCGCGATCTACGGGCTGTGAGCCGCGCGCCGAAGGCGACAAGGCGGCGTTCGGCCCGGCCCTACTCGTTCGGCATGAAGTATTCCTGCCCCAGGTCGATCGTCCCGCCGCTGCTCTTAAGCGTCGCGATCGATTTGCCCTTCGGAACGAAGAACATCAGGCACAGCACGGCGTCGTCCGCCTTCAGCTCCGTGTTCGCCTTGATTTCCTTGAAATCGAGCATGCCGCGGAAGCCGGAGCCGGAAGGATCGTCCGTCAGGAACATCTCGATGTAGTCCTGCCCGCCCTTCTTGACGATGCCGAAATAGCCGCACAGCGGATACTCGTCGCCCGTCTTGTCCACGGCCTTGTACTGGTTGACCACCGAGCCGACGAAATCGAGCGCGCCGCCGGCGATGGACTTGGCCGCTTCGGGCTTGCAGCGAAGCTGGAACAGCTTCATGCCCGCGGGCAGCTTGAACTTGCGCACCGTCGTCGCCGAGATGTCCGCCGCCGTCAGCGCCGCGCGATCGGCCGCGAGCCGCCCGCGCACAATGAGGTTGTCGGACGAAAGCTCGATCTCCGATTGCAGGCGGATCTTGTCGAGCGCCATGGGGAACGGCAGGTCGTCGTTTGGACCGGTTCCGTCCGAGACGATCGTGTCGATGAAGCGCTGCGGCCCGCCGGTGCGGCCGCCGCCGCCGCCGTCGCCCGGCTGGCCGGTGCTCGGATCGACCGCGACGAGCATCTTGGTCGGCGGCTTGTCGGCATGGTTGGCGGGCAGCAGCGCCGCGCGTGCCGCGCGGCGGTATTCGACGAACGCGGGCTGAAACGCGTCGTCCACTTCGAAGTAGGCGTCGATCTGGATGTCGTTGAGCCCGATCAGCGCGAAGTTGTTGTCCGGATCGGCGATTCGCAGGTTCTCGCCGATCTTGAAATCGGCCCCGCCGAGCACCGACGGCACGTAATCGCGCGGTTCGCCGCGCGCCTCCCCCACCACGCGGATGTTCGTCGGGCGGAAGCGGTGGAACGCCGTGCCCTCGCGATCGGCCGCGCCGCGCCGCAGCGTCATGCGCACGCCCAGGAGTCGCTTGCCGGGCGCGAGCTTGTAATCCTGAGGCGTGTAGGAGGGGTCGGTTTCCAGCTTGCTGGGGTTGAGCTTGCGATAGCGGCCCTTGACGGTGCCCTTCTGCTCCCACCACGTGTCGACGCGGATGCCTTCCTTCACGCCGTCGCCGTCCTTGTCGACGATCGGCGCGGTGAGCACCTCGGGCTGCACGGTGTTGCCGGTCCAGAAAACCCAGGTCGCGAAATCGGGGTAGACGCTTGCGAATTTTGTCCCGCCGGCGAGCGCGCCGCCGCTCATGATGTTGAACAGCCCGATCGTGAATCGATCGGACCGCAACCACAGTGCGCTCTTGGTGAATTGCACGCGCCCGGTCTCGGGATCGACCTGGTTGTTCTCGCGGCGCTCCAGCGGCTCGTACATCGCCACGCGCCCGCCCCACGGCAGCATCAGGAAGCTGATGACCAGCATGCCGACGCACACCTGCGCGATGACGAAGCCGCAGATTCCGCCGCCCACCCAGTCCACAACCATCGGCACGCGCACGTTGCCGCGAATCAGGCCGTCGGCCAGCGCGCGGAGCACGAACAGCGTTACCACGAAGCTCAGCGCGATCGAGCAGGGCGCGGAGTAATTGGGATGCAGGCCCGCCGCGGTCAGCGCGCGGTCGAGCACTTCCCAGAACCCGAGCGAAACCGCCAGCGACACGATCGCGCAGAACGCGTTGATCAGGCCGCTGTACACTCCGAAGATCGTGTTGACGAACGTGATGCCGAGCACGAACAGCAGCGCAAAGATGTTCAGCACCATGGGGTCACCTCGTGGGAGCTTTGGTCGGGGCGCCTTCGGGGCGCGGCTTGGGCTTCGGCTGCGGGGCCGCCCCGCCCGCGCCCGCCGGCGGGGCCGGGCTTTGGCCGCGCAGCACGCGCAGGACTTCCTGGATGCTCGTAACGCCTTCCAGCACTTTCTCCAGCGCCTGCGCCTGGAGCCCGACGCCGCCGCGCTTGATCGCAAAGGCCTGCACGTCGGCGAAAGACTCGCTCCGACGGATCACGTCGCGCAGCGGGTCGTCCACCATCAGCACGTCGAACACGCCGGTGCGCCCGACGTAGCCGCTGCCCTGGCAAGCCTGACACACGATCGGGTTGCCGTGCTTGTCGTACGTCGGCTCGGGCTGGCGGTAGAGCACCTTGTCCGTCGGGAGATTCAGCTTCTTGAGCATGGCCGGATCGGGCTTGTACGGCTGCTTGCAGGAGATGCACAGCTTCCGCACGAGCCGCTGGCTGGTCACCATCTGGAGCGTGCGGACGGCGGCGGTGCGATCGCCGACGAGTTGCAGCCACTTCTTGAGCGCGTCGAACACGTCGTCGGCCGGCACGGCGACGTACATTTTCTGCTTTTCGGCGGTGGCCTTGGTCGCGATCAGGGCGGTTTCGCGGTCGCGCACCTCGGGCAGGATGATCATGTCGGGGTCGGTTCGCGTGATCTTCTGCAGATCGCCCGCGAACGTCTTGTCGTCCGACGGAGCGAACAGGAGCTGCGTCACGTTTTCGACTTCCAGCTCCTTCGTGTATTCGAGAAGCTGGATGTTCTGCAAAAACGCGTCGTGGCTGCGGACGAAGCTGTAGATGCTTGTGGTCAATCCGCTGCCGCGCGGGCCGCTCAGCAGCGTCAGCCCCTTCGGCGCGTCCATCACCGCCCGGACGTTCTCCAACTGCTTCGGCGTGAAGCCGAGATCGGCCACCTTGTAGCGCGTCTCGTCGCCCAGCACGCGCAGCGTCAGCTTTTCGCCCGCGGTCGAGCCGTCCGTCCGCACCACCACCGGGTGCTTGTTCTCGCCGATCTGCGCGGTGATCTTGGCCGATTGCGGCTTGCGTTTCTCCTCCAGGCTCAGGCCGGCGACGCCCTTGAGGAACGAGATGATCGCGTCGCCTTCCGTCCGCTGAAGCGGCTCGCGCTCGGCGATCACGCCGTCGATCGAATATTGCACCTTGGTTGCCTGCCCGGCGGGCGAGACCTCGACCACCATCGCGCGGCGCCAGAACGAATCGAACAGCAGCTCCTGCGTCAGGCGGTATTGCTCGCGCTCGGCCTCGCCTTCCGGAATGGTCACGACCTTGCGGGCCGGAGTGAGCAGCCGCACGCGCTCCTTGACTTCCTTCGGCTTCTTCTTGCCGGAGAAGCCCTGCGCCTTGATCCGCGCGAAGTGCTCGGCCGTCATGACGCGGTCCTTCGCCTCGACCAGGCCGTTGCGATGGACCACGTAGGTGATCATCAGCGCCGCGTTGAGCACGACGAAAACCGGCAGCGCGACCCAGAAGATGGGGATCAGGAGCGCGGCCAGGAGCGCAGCCGCTCCGACGCCCAGCGTGACCAGGTTCCACAGGACGCGGAAGGTGTTGACCGCCACGGTGTCCTTGTCCACCCACTGGGCGAACAGCGCCCAGCCGATGAACACCAGGACGTAGACCAGCAGCCCCCACGGATTGATGTAGACATTGCTCTCCGGGAGCTGGGCCAGCAGCAGGCCGGGATTCAGCATGCGAACCTCGATAAACGGGCCAGGCGCGTCGGGCGCGCCGCTTAGCCGAGAATTCCCGCGGACGCCGATCGAATGCCCTTGAGCGCCATCCGCAGCTCGTCCGGGTTCGGAGAGGCCTCGTAGGCCGTCGGGTGGTCGATGTAGCCCGTCTCCACCAGGCGGCGCAGGTGCTCGGTGAAATCCACCATGCCCGCGTCGTACGAAGCGCGGATGACGTCGACGATCTCGTTGTCGCGCTCCTCGCGGATCAGTTTCCGGATCGACGGATTGCTGACCATGATCTCGACCGCCGGCACGACCGGCGTCGATGGATGGACGCTGCGGATCAGCTTCTGGCAGATCACGGATTTCAGGTTGAACTCGAGCGCCTGGCGCATCGCGCGCCGCTCGTTGTGCGGGAACAGGTCCAGAATGCGCGAGATCGTCTGCGAAGCGCTGCTCGCGTGAATCGTGCCGAAGACCAGGTGGCCCGTCTCGGCCGCATGCACCGCCGCCGCGAACGTCTCCAGGTCGCGCATCTCGCCGACCAGCACGACGTCCGGGTCTTCGCGCATCAGGTACTTGAGCGCGTCGTGGAAGCTGTTGACGTCGATCCCCACCTCGCGCTGGTTGATGCGCGACTTCTTGTCCGTGAATAGGTACTCGATCGGGTCTTCGACCGTCACGATGTGCAGGCTCTCGCGCTCGTTGATCCAGTCGAGCATCGCCGCGATCGTCGTGCTCTTGCCCGAGCCGGTGACGCCGGCGAGCAGCACGATCCCCTCGCGAAACTGGCAGATCTGATCCAGCGTGGGGGGCAGAAAGAGCTGGTCGAAGCGGCGGATCTCGCGCGTCACGCGACGCGCCGCCACCGACAGCTTGCCGCGCTGGAAGAACGCGTTGACGCGGAAGCGGTCCGCGTCGCCCGGCTCGCCCACGTCGTAGGCGAAGTCGATCGCGTTCTTCTCGTCGAAGAGCTTCTTCTGCTTGTCGTTCAGCAGCTCCATCACGCCGTTGTAGATCTGCTCGTGCGTCAGGTTCCCGCCCGTCAGCGGGCGAATGGCGCCCTTCGACCGGCCGCCCGCGATGCCCTTCACGCGAACGGCGGGCGGCGCGTCGGCCTTCAGGTGAAGATCCGACATCTTCATCTTGATGGTCGCTTTGAAATACTTGTTGAGGAGCGGCTCCCTCCGCCCCGTCTCCTCGACAACCGGCGCCGGCGCCGGCTCGGTCATCAGCGCGTCATCACCCATCCGAACACACCTCCGCACGCCCCGGACTGCGCACAAGTCGCGAAGCCCGGAGTATAACCCCCGCTGCGCCCGCTGACTATGCCACGCTTGCGGCCAACCGGGCCGTCCGGGGGAATCCAACGCCAACGTCGCCGGCACGTGGATGTTGGCGGCGGCTTCCGCGAGCCCTTCCGCCGTGCGTCGCCGCGCATAGCCGGGCGTCTGGAGCATCCCCGGCGCGTCCCCCGGCCAGATCACCCGCGCTTCGACCCGCCCATCCCATCGCCCCAGGAGCGCCGCCGCCTCGCCGGGCGACATCACGCACAGCGACGTCGCCAGCGCGTCCACCGTCGCGCCCCCCACACCGCGCGCAGAGTACACGGTCGCGCAGGCGCGCGTCGTGACGCCCATCCCCGTGCGGGGATCGATGATGTGCCCATATCTCACACCGCCGACCTCGAACCACTGCTCGTTGTCGCCGGACGTCGAGATCGCAGCGTTTTGCAACAGGAGCGCGTGCGCATCCGCGTCGTCGCAGCCGCAGCGGACGCCGATCCGCCAGCCGTTCGACCCGCGCGGGGCGTCACCGACGACGATGTCGCCGGCGAGCGCGACGACGTGCGCGGGCAGGCCCCGCGCCGTCAGCAGGTCGGACGCTTCCTGCGCCGCCGCGCCCTTGGCGATGCCGCCGAAATCCAGCCGCACGCCGCGCCGCGCGATTCGCACGACGCCGCCCGGGCCGACGCTTACGTTCCACCAACCCACGCGCGCCAGCGCCGCGGCAAGCTCGTCGCGATCCGGCAGCCGCCCGCCGCGCCGCGCCGCGCGCCAGAGTTGCGACAGCGGCCCGACCGTCACGTCGAACGCCCCGTCGCTGGCTTCCGAAACCGCCGCAGCCTGCGCCAAGAGACGCGCCAGCGCGGGATCGGCCGAGAGCGCGGCGCCCGGCGGAAGCGCGTCGGCCGCTTCGCAAAGCTGCACCGCCAGGCTGTCGACTCGGTAGTCGCTGGCGACGAAGTCCATCCGATTCATGGCGGCGAAGGCCGCTTCCGCCGCGCCGCGCGCAGATTCCTCATCGACGGCGCACAGGATCAGCCGCGCCTGTACGCCCATGATCATCTGCGTATACTGGAAGCGCTGCGGCGCGGCCTGCGGCGCCACGCAACCCGCCAACACCAGGGCCGACATGCAGAAGATCGCCGCCGAAACCCGCGCACGCCGCCGCATCGTCCAAGCGCTGCTGCCCGGCGCGGCGGCCGCCATGCTGGTCTGTGTTTTCGCACCCGGCGCGGCACTCGCGCCAGCGCCGTGCGCGGCCCAGACCGCGCAGTCCGCGCCGGCCGGCGACGCTGCCACGCAGCCTGCCCTCAAACCGTTCACGCAGCGGCTACCCGTCTCGACCGCCACCATCGACATGATCCCCATCCCCGCGGGCAAGACCCGCGACGGCCGCGACGTCGGCCCGCTCTTCTTTTCGCGCACCGAGATTCCGTGGGAAGTCTACGACATCTTCGCCTACAAGATGGACGAGACCAATCCAGTCGATCCCGGCACATCCGGCCCGCCGGGCGGAGTCGACGCCGTCAGCCGGCCGAGCAAGCCCTATCTGCCTCCCGACCGCGGCTTCGGCCACGCGGGCTATCCTGCCATCTCGCTGACCGGGCATGCCGCGGCGGAGTTCTGCAAGTGGCTATCGACGAAGACCGGCCGGCGGTATCGGCTTCCCACCGAGCAGGAGTGGGAATACGCCTGCCGCGCGGGGAGCGCGGCGGCGTGGTCGTTCGGCCCGGATGCGGCGCAGCTTGGCGACTATGCCTGGTTCAAGGAAAACGCCCGCGGCAAGCCGCACCCGGTGGCTGGGAAGAAGCCGAATGCGTGGCAGCTTTACGATATGCATGGCAACGTCGGCGAATGGGTGCAAGTCGCGGATGGCAAGTTCACCACCTGCGGCGGATCGTTCCGGGACGCCGCCGAAAAGCTGCGCTGCGACGCGCGCCAGGCTCAGCAGGATTCATGGCAGGTCAGCGACCCGCAAATCCCCAAGAGCATCTGGTGGCTTTCCGATTGCGGGTTCATCGGCTTTCGGATCGTCTGCGACCCGGAGCCGCCGGCGCGGCGGTAGCGCTGCGCGGCAAGCGGCCGCGCAGCAGGCTGCTCGCGCGTCTATCGTGCTGCAACGACCGGGGCCGCCGCAGGACGGCGCCTCTCACCCACCATACACAAAGAACCCGTGGCCACTCTTGCGCCCGAGCCGGCCGGCGCGCACCATCGTGCGCAGCAGCGGATTCGGGCGATAGCGATCCTCGCCCAGATCGCGATGCAGCACCTCCAGAATGAACAGGCACACGTCCAGCCCGATCAGGTCGGCCAGCGCCAGCGGCCCCATCGGATGGTTGCAGCCCAGCTTCATCACTTCGTCGATCGTCGCCGCATCCGCCACCCCGTCGGCCAGCGCGCCGACCGCCTCGTTGATCATCGGCATGAGCACGCGATTGCTCACGAAACCCGGATGATCCTTCACGCGGTGCGGCGTCTTGCCCAGCTCGCCCGCCAGCCCCGTGATGAATTGCACGACCGGCTCGGCCGTCTCCAGTCCCACGACGATCTCGACCAGCGACATCAGCGGAACCGGGTTGAAGAAGTGCATGCCGATGAAGCGGTCCGCCCGGCCGCTGGCCGCGCCCAGCTCGCTGATCGAAATGCTGCTCGTGTTGCTGGCGAAGACCACGTCGGGCGGCATCAGCTCGCCGAGCTGCGCGTACGTCGCCTTCTTGATCGTCGGATCTTCGCTGATGGCCTCGACGATCAGGTCGCAGCTTCGCAGATCGGCCAGCGAGGCGGGTTTTAGCGCGCTGCGCGCCGCCGTGGCCACCTCGCGCGTGAGTTTCCCCTTGCTCGCCAGCTTGTCGAGCGATTTCTCGATGCCGACGATCGCGAAGTCGACCGCGCCGGCCCGCGCGTCGTGCATCAGCACGGCCCGGCCGGACTGCGCGAAGACCTGCGCGATGCCCGCGCCCATCGTTCCGGTTCCGAGCACGCCGACCGTCTGAATCCGCGTTTTGAAGTTCATGACTCGCTCCTCCCGAAAGTTCCGGCAGCCCGCGAAGAACGCCCGCCGATCCGCCGTAGCGCGATCCGCCGTTCGCCGCGGGCTGCCGGACAGCCGATTCGGATTGTAATTCCGCCGGCGCTTCGCGCCGGCGGCGATTCCGGTTCGCGGCTCGCGTCAGACGGCCTCCACCGCCATCGCGACCGCGTTCCCGCCGCCCAGGCACAGCGACGCCACGCCGCGCTTCAGGTTCAGGCGCCTAAGCCCGGTGATCAGCGCGCCCAGAATGCGCGAGCCGCTCGCGCCGATCGGGTGGCCCAGCGCGATCGCGCCGCCGTGGACGTTCACGTTGCTGCCGTCCAGCTCCAGACCCTTCAGGCACGCGACCATCTGCGCCGCGAACGCTTCGTTCATCTCCCAAAGGTCGACCTTGTTCACGTCCCAGCCGGCCTTCTCGCACACCTTTCGACAGGCGTGGATCGGCGCGAAGAAGAGGTCGCGCGGCGCGACGCCCGCCGTCGTGTGCGCGACGATCCGCGCCAGCGGCTTCCAGCCGTACCGCCCGACCGCCTTCTCGCCCGCGACAAGAATCATCGAAGCGCCGTCGGAGATCGTCGAGGCGTTGCCCGGCGTGATCGTTCCGTCCTTGCGGAAGGCCGGCCGCAGCGACGACAGCTTCTCCAGGCTCGCGTCGGTACGGATGGTCTCGTCGGCGCTGAACGGCTGATCGCTCTTGGGAATCGCAATCGGCACGCGCGTCGAGGCGAAGAAGCCTTCCTTGTCGGCCTTGGCCGCCCGCTGGTGGCTGCGCAGCGCCAGCTCGTCCTGCGCCTGGCGCGTCGCGCCGGCTTTCGTGGCGGTTTCTTCCGCCAGGATGCCCATCGCCTCGCCGTCGTAGATGTTCGTCAGGCCGTCGAAGAGCATCTCATCGACCAGCTCGGCGTTGCCGAACTTGTTCCCGCCGCGCAGGCTTCGCAGGAGGAACGGAGCGTTGCTCATGCTCTCGATGCCGCCCGAGACGACGATCTCCGCCTCGCCGGCGCGGATCGCCAGGTCGGCGAACATCGCCGCCTGGAGCCCACTGCCGCAGACCTTGTTCACCGTCGTGCAGGAGATCGTGTCCGGCAGGCCCGCCCCCAGCGCCACCTGCCGCGCGGGGTTCTGCCCGCAGCCGGCCTGCAGCACATGCCCCACGTACACCTCGTCCACTTCTTCCAGCTTCACGCGCGTTTCGGCCAGCAACGCCTTGGCGACCTGCGCGCCGATCGCCGTCGCCGACAGCTTCGACAGACCCCCGAGAAAGTGGCCGATCGGACTACGCTTTGCGGCCACAAGATACGTATGTTGTGCCATGACCACACCTCACTGACTTTCCGGAGCGCCACGCAGCTTCGGCCGCCGACGGGCGCCTGCCGATACCATTCCCCGCTTCCCCGGCGCCGGCGCGATACACATCGCCGACGGGACGCCGGCGCGGCAAACTCAGCCGCCAGCCGGCACTGAGCATTCCGCATTCGCCATTCAGCCGTCGGCACTCACCTTTCGCGCGATGACGAGCCGCTGAATCTCGCTCGTCCCCTCGTACAGCTCGGTGATTTTCGCGTCGCGCAGGAAACGCTCCACCGGGTAATCCTGACAGTAACCGTACCCTCCATAACACTGTAGCGCGGCGTTCGTCACCCGGCTGGAGGCCTCGCTCGCGTACAGCTTTGCCATCGCCGACTCGACGCCGTACGGCCGTTTGCTCTGTTTCAGCCAGGCCGCCCGCCGCGCCAGCGCCCGCGCCGCCATGATCCACGTCTGCATGTCGGCCAGCTTCCACTGGATGGCCTGAAAGTCGGCGATCGGGCGATCGAACTGCCGCCGCGTCCGGGAATAATCGATCGCCGCGTCGAGCGCGGCCTGCGAAATGCCCAGCGCCTGCGACGCCACCCCGATCCGCCCGCCATCGAGCGTCGCCAGCGCGACATTCAGCCCCCGGCCGCGCTCGCTCAGCATGTTTTCGCGCGGCACGAGCGCGTCGTCGAAGATCAGCTCGGTCGTGCTGCTGGCCTTGAGGCCCATTTTCTTCTCGACCTTGCCGACGCGCACGCCGGGCATCGACTTCTCGACGATGAACGCCGACATGCGATGTCGCGGCGCGTCCGGCTCGGTCACGGCGAAGAGCACGATGACGTGCGCCTCCAGGCCGTTCGTCACAAAACACTTCGTACCGGTGATGTGCCAGCCGTCGGGCCGCTCGACCGCCGTGCAGCGGGCTGCGCCGGCATCGCTGCCGGAGCCCGGCTCGGTGAGCGAGAAGCAGCCGATCCACTCGCCGCTGCTGAGTTTGGGCAGGTAGCGGCGCCGCTGCGCCTCGGTGCCGAACGCGAGGATCGGATCGACGCACAGCGAGTGATGCGCGGAGACGAGAATGCCCGTCGCGGCGCAGGCCCGCGAAAGCTCCTCGATCGCCACGGCGTAGCTGACGTAGTCGCAGCCCGCGCCGCCGTACTCCACCGGCACGTACAGGCCGAACAGCCCCATCTCCGCGAGCTTGGCGATCAGGCCGTCCTCGAAGCGCGCTCGCTCGTCGCGCGCCGCGGCCAGCGGCGCGATCTCGTTGTCGCAGAAGCGTCGCAGGCCGTCGGCCAGCTCGCGTTGGTCTTCGGAAAGTCGAAAGTCCACAAGCGCTCCGTCAACGCGCAAAGGAAGCTGGCGTGCTAAGCCGCCGTCTGCGCCAGCACCTCGCGCGCAATCAGAATCCGCTGAATCTGGCTGCTCCCTTCGCCGATCTCGCATAGCTTCGCGTCGCGCATGTACCGCTCGACCGGAACATCCTTCGTGTAGCCGTATCCGCCGTGAATCTGTATCGCGCTCAGGCAGGCCTTGGTCGCGATCTCGCTGGCGAACAGCTTGGCGGCGGAGGCCTTCAGCCGGCTCGGCTCGCCGCGGTCGAGGCTCGACGCCGCGTCCCAGACCAGCAGCCGGGCCGCGTCGATCTCGGTCGCCATGTCCGCCAGCATGAACTGAATGGCCTGAAGCTGCGCGAGCGGCTTGCCGAATGCCTCGCGCTGCCGGGCGTACGCGATCGACTCCTCAAGAGCCCCGCGCGCCAGGCCGACCGACAGCGCCCCGATCCCCACGCGGCCGCGCTCCAGCACGCGCAGCGCGTCCACATAGCCTTGACCATGCTCGCCCAGCAGCGCCTCCGGGCCGACCGGCACATTGTCGAAATTCAGCACGACCGTGTCGCTGGCCCGCATGCCCAGCTTGTCTTCCTTGTGCCCGACCACGAAGCCGGGCGCGCCGCGCTCCACGAGGAACGCGCTGCAGCCCTTGGCCCCCTTCTCCGGCTCGGTCATGGCCATCACCACGAACACCTGGGCCCGCGCGCCGTTCGTGATGAATTGCTTGTGCCCCGATATGCGCCAGCCCGACCCATCGCGCACCGCGCGGGTCTTCATGTTGGCCGCGTCCGACCCGCAGCCCGGCTCGGTCAGCCCCCATGCGCCGATCCACTCGCCGCTCGCCAGCTTGGGAAGGTACTTCTTCCGCTGCGCCTCGTTGGCCGCGAGCAGGATCTGTGACGTGCAAAGCCCGTTGTGCGCGGCCAGGAACAGCGCGACGGCGCCGTCCTGGCGCGCGATCTCTTCCAGCACGATTGCGTTGGCCAGGTAGGCCATCTGCTCGTCGGCATAGCCGGCCCCGCCGTACTCGCTGGACACGAGCATGCCCAGCAATCCCATCTCGCCCATGCTGCGGGCGGCCTCGTCGGGCATCCACTGGTCGCGGTCCCACTCGCGCGAGTGCGGGCGGATTTTCTCCTCCGCGAACGCGCGCACGGTGTCGCGCAGGGCGACCAGTTCGTCTCGCAGGTCAATTTCCACGCGGAATCTCCGCCTGCCGGGGTTGTGCGGCCGCCCAGGCCGGACTACGGGCGACCGGCCGGAGCGGGAAGGGACATTGTAAGGGACGGCGGCGCCGCCGAAAACGTCTCGACAGGCGGAATAGAAGCGGCCGGCGCCGCGCGCCGCGGCGAAGCCTATCACGGCTTCGCAATCCCCCAACCGCCGGCGAAACCGCTATCATCGTAAATGGATGAACCCGCGAGGCTCCGACGATGTCCAAGATTCGCGAGAATGTGCCCAACCCCGGCGGGGAACTCCCCTCGCCGCCGGAGGGCGATTGCCGCAGCTACGCCGTATTCACGCAGGTGACGCGCGACCGGCCGCACACCTTCGCCGGCTACCTCGAGGCGCCGGACGATGAGATGGCGCTGCATTTCGCGCGCGAGCATTACGGCCGCGACCAGCCGTGCGTGAGCGTCTGGGTGGCGCCGCGCGAGGCGATTCTCGCGACGGATTATGAGCGCGACGTCGTCTGGCGGCTCAGCGACCAGAGCTATCGCCAGGCCAAGGGCTACCTCGGCGTGCGAAAGAAATGGGAAAAGTTCCGCTCGAAAGACGCGCTCACGACGTACCTGAAGGACGACTTGAAGGAAGCATTCTGAGAAGAATGGCGAATTGAGAAGAGCGAATAACGAATTGAAGAAAGCTCGACGCCCTCCCCAATTCGTTATTCGCTACTCGCAATTCGACATTCAAGACATGCTCGCGGAGAGCACTGCGTAAGCACGACACCCGCGATGGCGGGAATTGAGAAACGCACCCATGAGAAGCCTCACCGAACAGGACACCGCCCTGGCCGACCTGCTGCTCAGCATCGCCGACGACAAATTCGTCCTCGGCCATCGCGCCGCCGACTGGACCGGCCTCGCGCCGATCCTGGAGGAAGACATCGCCTTCTCCTCCATCGCGCAGGACGAAATCTCGCACGCCATGGCGCTGTACGAGTACATCGCCCGCCTGCGCGGCGAGAGCCGCGCCGACGACGTCGCCTATGGCCGAACGGCCGAACAGTACCGCTGCGCCGCGCTGGTCGAATTGGCCGACGAGTTCAACTACGCCGTCGCGCTCGTGCGGCAGTTCCTCGCCGACCACCTCGACACCCTCCGCCTGGCGCGCCTTTCCAAGAGCGCGAACGCGCCGCTCGCCGCGCTCGCCGCGCGCATGGCCGCCGAAGAACGCATCCACCAGACGCACTCCGACAGTTGGATTCGCCACCTCGGCCGAGGCGCGGGCGAAGCGCGGCAGCGCGTGCAGGCCGCCCTCGACCTGGCCGCGCCGCTGGCGCCCGGCCTGTTCGAGCCGACGGACGGCGTCGCTGCGCTGGCGGCCGCGGGCATCTATCCGGGGTCGGAATCGCAAATGTTCGACGAATGGTCTCGCGCGGTGTCGGAGACGGTCGCCGCCGGCGGGCTGCGCTTTGCGCCGCTCCGGCCCGAAGCGTCGTATGTCGGCGGGCGGCACGGCCGGCACTCCGACGCGTTTCGCGAGATGCTGGCCGAACTGACCGAAGTGTACCGGCTCGAACCGCAGGCCGCGTGGTAGGGTCCGATGGTCGCCTTGTCCGACGTGAATGACGTGCTGCGCGAAATTCCCGACCCGGAGATGCCGATCAGCATCGTCGATCTGGGAATCGTGGGCGACGTGCGCATCATCCCGTCCGGCGCCGTCGAGATAGACATCCTGCCGACGTTCATCGGCTGCCCGGCCCTGCCAATGATCGAGCGCGAGATTCGGCAGCGCGTCGCGCAATTGCCGGGCGTGGGCGGCGTGACCGTTCGCTTCCTCTACGACCCGCCTTGGTCCACCGATCGCATCACGCCCGCCGGGCGCGAGTCGCTTCGCCGCTTCGGCGTCACCGCGCCGGGCGCAGCCGCGCCCGGCGAAGCGCTCGTGCCGCTCGGCCTGCCGCAGATCGCGCCGGCGACGGACGAGAGCGCGGCATACACCGACCGGCCGGCCGAGGCGGTGCCCTGCCCGCATTGCGGCTCGGGGGAGACGCGGCTGACCAGCCCGTTCGGGCCGACGCGCTGCCGGATGATCTACTACTGCGACGCATGCCGAAACGCGTTCGAGCATCTCAAGCGCGTCTGATCCGCAGGCGTCACTCCTTGGCTTTCACACACAGGCACGACATGCCGACCTTCGTGTCGGCCCGCGCCCACGCCGCCTTCGAGCGCTGCCAAACCTCGGCCGCCTCGGTCTTCGCCCCGCGCGCATCGAGGCAACGCGCCAGGCCGAGCAGCGCCCAGCCGTTCTCCGGCCAGTGCTTCAGATCCTCTCGATAGACCGCCTCGGCGTCCTCGTATCGGCCCGCGTCGACCAGGATCGCGCCGAGCGTGTGCCGAACGGGCTGAATCCACTCGGGCGGCTCCATGTAGCGCAGCTCGTCTTCGAGCTTCACCGCATTGCGCAGCGCGAGCACCGCCTCGTCGATGCGGCCGCGCCGGTACGCGATTTCGCCGTCGAGCATGAGCTGCGCGATGGTCAGGACGTTGTGCGCCGGATTGATCGCCATCATGGCGTCGTTCGGCACGCGGGCCGCCGCCGCCATGAACGCCTCACGCTCGCGCAGCGCGTCGTCCACCTGCCCTTTGGCCGAGTACGCCAGGCCGCGATTGAATCGCCACATCGCCTGCGTGATCGGCAGCCCCTCCCGCGGCCCCGGCTCGCGCAGCAGCTCATCCCACAGCCCGAATCGCTTCTGCACGTCGTAGACGATGGACATGACGGGGTCGACGAACGCCGGGCTCTCGCGCAGGTACTCTTCCGGCACGCCGGCGATCATATGCCGCGCCGCCTGAAGCGCGGTCTCCTTGCGGCATTCCATCATCGACGCCCACGCGAGGAATTGGTCGTTGTGCGCCATGTACACGTGGTAGAAACCCTGCCGCGGAACCAGCTTGCGATACTTTCGATCGGCCTCGATCGCCGCGACGTTCGCGTTGGACGCCAGCGCCCAGCGCCCGATCCGCACGTCGATGTGCGCGGGCATGTGTACGAGGTGGCCCGCCGCCGGCACGAGCGTGCGCAGCCGGTCGGCCGCCGCGACGGCGCGCTCCGGCGTCGGCGAAGCCTCCATCGCGTGAATGTAGAGATGCAGCGCGCCGGGATGCTGCGGGTCGAGCTGAATCGCGCTCTCCAGGGCCGCCACGATCTCCGGCGTGCGGCCCTTGGCCCGGCCGTCCTTCTCCCAAAGATCCCACGGCTGAAGATCCATCAGCGACTCGGCGTACAGCGTCGCGATGTCCGCGTCGTCCGGGTTGGCCTTCCACACGTTCCGCATCGCGGCCGCGTAGGTCTCGTCGAGCGGCCGGCGATCCGGCGGCGCCGGCCAGGCGTAGCGCGTCGCGACCGCGTCGATGAGCATCTGCTCTTTCATCGTCGCGCCGGAGCGGAGTGCGAGCGCCTGTTGCGCCGCCTCAAAGCCGGCCTTCGACTTCTCATCGGGCATGAACGGGTTGTTGATGTGCGGACCATAGCACAGCGACACGCCCCACCACGCCATCGCGCAGTTCGGATCGAGCCGCGCCGCCTCGCGGAACGAGCGAATGGCTTCGTCATGATTGAACGCAAACGCCCACGTCAGCCCCTGGTCGAAGTACTTCTGCGCCGCGGCCGATTTCGTCGTGATCGCCCGCGAATGGCTGCCCATGCCGTCGAACAGCCGCGGCTTGATCTCGCCGGTAGGGCTCGCGCCCTGGCAGCCCGCCAGCAGCAGTAACGACAGCACCGAAAAGACCGAAATCGCTCGTGCGTTTCGCATGTCGCAGACTCCTCGTGAAATGGGCCGGCCCTATGGGGGGCCAACCTTTCTGGGGGGCCGGCCTCTCAGGGGGGACTAGCCGTTTGGGGGGCCGGCCTCCGGCCGGTCTCCTCTTCAGAACCGCCCTCAATTCTCCTACAACCCCTTCGCCATCGCGCTCGTCAAAACCTCGGGCTTTTCCGAAGTCACGAGCACGTTGTCCTCGATCCGCACTCCGCCCAGGTCCATCATCCGATCCACGCGCGCCCAATTGACCGCGTCGCGGTGCTTCTGCCGCCGCGCCGCGTCGCACAGGATCGCCCGCACAAAGTACACGCCCGGCTCGACCGTCGTCACGAACCCCTCGCCCAGCGGCAAGTCCATCCGCAGCGTGCTCAGCCCCGGCCGCGTGCTGCGCTGCCGGCCGGGCAATATCCCGCTCGCGTCGCGCACGCCCAGCCCCACCAGGTGGCCGATCCCGTGCGGAAAGAACAGCGCGACCGCGTCCTGCTCCACGAGACTGTCCGGCCGGCCGCGCAGGATGCCCATCTGCACCAGCCCGTCGGCGATGTCGCGGCAGGCGCCGAGGTGGATCTCGCGCCACTCCGCCCCGGCGACGCACTTGTCGATGCCGCGCTCCTCGCAGCGCCGCACCACGTCGTACAGCTCGCGCACTTCCGCACTCGGATTGCCGCCCGCGCAATATGTCCGCGTCACGTCGCACGCATAGCGCTGCACCTCCGCGCCTGCGTCGATCAGCACGAGGTCGCCATCGCGCACGACGCGCTCCGTCGGCGAAAAATGCAGCACGGCCGCGTTCGAGCCGGCGCCGACGATCGTTCCGTACGCCGGCCCGTCTCCGCAGCCGCGGGCGAATTCCGATTCCAGCGCAACCTGAATCGCGCGCTCGGTCGTGCCCGCGCGAATGATCTCGCCCATCCGCGCATAGCCGGCCGCGGTGGCGTGGGCGGCCTTTCGCAGGCGGCGCAGCTCTTCCGCGTCCTTGGGACGGCGGACGGCCAGCAGCGCCTCGCGCGCGTCGAGCGTCTTGCGCATGTCGAACCGCAGCGCGGGCAGCTCGCTGCCCAGCATGACGATCGACCGGCCGCGCCGCGCCGCAAGCCAGCCCGCGAGCCCGCCGAGCGGCTCGCCGCCCGACTCGTCGCGACCCTCCCAGAGCCGCTGCGCGTCGGTGACTTCCGGCACAAAGTCGCGCCAGCCGTCGCGCGGGTCGAACGCCAGCACGCAGCCCGGCTCATTTCGATCGGTCAGGTAGTAATACTCGGCATGCGCGCGGAACGGATACGTCTGGTCGGCCCCGCCGGGAATTCCGATCGGCTCTCCCGCGCCCACGAGCACGATCTCGTCGCTCAGCGCCCACGCGGCCGCGCAGCGCTCCCGTCGCGCATCCAGATATTCCTGCATCGCGTCGACCCCGAGTTTCCGTGCGGCCCGCGGCGCGAGCCCATTGATGCGCGAGGACTTCGCCGTTCGCGCCGCCGCTCCGCCGCGCTGGGCAAGATACGCCTCAGCCCGGCCCGGCTCAATGCCCAAGCCGGAACCAGCAGGTCATTGGGTGGTTGTCGTGATCGTGGGGAGCGTCGGCGTCCCGCCGGCGCGAGATCATCCGCAATGGCCGAATGGCGGAATTTCGCACCGGCAAGCCGCCGATGCAGCGAATTCGCAGGTTCCAGCTCCCGCTTCGCACCGCCCGGCCGGGCGCCGCCGCCGCAGCCTCCTCCCGGAAAGCACCGATGCCAGACAAACCTTTCGGCGGCGAGCGCGCCGGCCGAGCGAGCGGTAGCTATTGAATTGCAGCGCGCCGCTTCGGCGCGCCGCCAGCGCATGAGTCCGAACCGCCGCCCCGGGTTGCGGCACCGGTTGCTGTCGCCGGCGCACGACGCCGGCGCAGTCTGGGCGCGGTTCCCTACGATGGCGTTATCGAAGCGGGGCAGGGACAAAACCTGTCGCGCAGCGACTCCGCGGGCGAGAGTTGGGTTTGCGCGGAGCCCGAAACGCGAGCCCATCCGCTACGCCGCAGCCGGGCTGGCCCGTGACCAAACCCGGCCGCAACTCGAGACACACGCGCGCCCGCAAAACATAGACAAACCGGGCACCGGCGCTCGAATACCTGAATCAGCGCATGTTGCAGAGCGAGACGACGGGGAGCCATTACCCGCCTGCATCAGAATCCTAGGCCGGCTCCACGCAGCGAGGCAAGACAAATCACGCAATCACGCGGCTACCACGCCTCCAGATCTCCGACGACTTCTTCGGCCAGATCCTTCAGCGTCAGAATTCCGACGCAATGCCCGTGACGATCCACGACCGCCGCCATCGTCTGCTTCTGCTTCTGAAGTTGAAGCAGAGCCGCCGACACGCTCGTCCCCGCGTGCAGGCTCTGAACCGGGCGAACGTGCTGCGCGATCGGGCGGGCTTCCTGGTCGGTCAGCGCGTCGTAGACGTTCACCATCCCGACCACGCGCCGCGGATCGCCGCGCCACACGGGCAGACGCGAGAAGTGCGCCATCCGCGCGATGCGCAGAAAATCGTCGCGCGCGATGTCGATCGGAACGCTCGCCACGCGCGCCCGCGGAACCATCACGCCCCCGATCGCCACCTCCGAAAGCCGCATCACCCGCCCGATCAAGTCGCGCTGCAGCGCGCTCAATCCGCCCTGCGCCGCGCCCTCGTTCAGAAGCGCCATCACGTTCGCCCGCGGCAGCACACGCTGCTGCGCCGCCGCGTGCGCGGGATCGACCAGCCGAACCAGCGCGCGCGTGATCGCGCGGATGAACGCCACAAACCCGGTCAGCCGCGCCGCCGCAACCGTCAACGTCACCGGCAGAGCCAGCACGTACATCAAGCGATCCGCCTCGCGCCGGAACAGATCCTTCGGCACGATCCCGCCGAAAACCAGCAGCGTCGGCGCAACGATCGCCGTCGCCGCCAGCTCCGCCTCGCCCGCCGAGCCGTGCGCGGCGATCACCATCGCCGTCACGGCCGACGTCGCCAGGTAGTCCGCCAGCGCGTTCGCCAGCAGCGCCATCGTCACGACGTCTTCGTGCCGCGCCAGAAGCGCCGAAAGCATTCGCGCCGCCGGACGCTTTTCCTCCGTGCGCACGCGCAGCCGCACGCGGTTCAGGCAATAGCTGCCCGTCTCCACGCCCGACGCATAGAACGAGAGCAGCACGCCCGCGACCGCAACCGCTGCGTACATCGCCCAGATCATGCCCGCCCCCCGACCGTCGCCTCGACCGCTTCGAGCGCAGTGAGCCGCAGCCGCAGCCGCTCCACGCGCCGCCGCCGCACCTCGGTCACGAGCATCTCGACGTTGCCGAGCTGCACGCGATCGCCCACGCGGGCGGGCCGCCCCAGCTCCGCCATCACCAGCCCGCCGACCGTCGAAATCCGCTCCGCCGCGCGCGGCAGCCCGAACCACTGCGACCAGTAATGCACCGAGAGCTGCCCGCTCAGCTCGTATTCATCCGGCCCGATCGTCTCGATCTCCGGCCGCTCCGACTGCTCCTCGCCGCTTTCCAGGTCGCCGACGATCGTTTCGAGCACGTCTTCGAGCGTCACCAGGCCGGCCATCCCGCCGTATTCGTCGACGACGACCGCCAGTTGCGTGCGCGTCTGGCGGAAGTGCTGGAGGAGCTGCTCGCCGGTCGCGAGCTCCGGCACGAACCGCACGGGCACGACCAATTGCCGCAGCGGCCGGTTCGGCTGGAAGAACAGCACCTTGGCGTAGATCAGTCCCACGATGTTGTCGACCGAGCCGTCGAAGACGGGGACTTTCTTGCGGCGCGTGCGGCGCATCAGCTCGCGCAGCCCGTCCGGCGAGCCGCCGACGTCGTACGTCATCACGTCGACGCGCGGCACCATCACGTCGCGCACGCGCAACGTGCCCAGGTCGATGACCGAACGCAGGAAGGCGTCTTCCGACGGGTCGATCATGCCGTGCCGCCGGCTCATCTCCAGCAGCGTCTTCAATTCGATCGTCGAGAGGCTGTGGCGGTCGCCCGCGTCGCGGTGACTCAGTCCGAAGAGCAGCCGATTGACCGGCTCCACCACGCAGAAATCGATCGCGCGCTGAATCGGCCCGAGCACGGCCCCGAACGCGCGGATCACCGGAGCGACCAGCGGTGCGGCCCGTTCCGGCATGTTCACGCACAGGGTTTTCGGTATCGCCTCCCCGAAGACCGCGATTAGCAGCACGCCCACAACCGCGCCGAGCACGTCCGACCACGGCCCCAGCACCGGCCGAAGCTCGCGAAACAGGACGAAGTTATTGGCGAAAATGAGGACGTTGACCGTCGTGTTGCCCAGCAGGATGACCGCCAGCGTGCGCTTCGGCTCGTCCATCAGCCGGGCGGCCATCCGCCGCAGCCGCGACGAGCTTGCGGCGAAGCTCTGAAACTGCACGCGCGACAGGCTGAACAGCGCCGCCTCGCTCCCCGAAAACGTCGCGGAAAGCGCAAGCAGCAGCGCGAGCAGCACACAACGCACCGCGACGCCCAGCGCGGACGGCGCCGCCGCCTCCGGTGTGGTCAGGTCGGCCAGCAGCATGACCGGCAGGATAAGCGACGCCCGCGCGCCCGGGCTATCGGCAGGTCAAGGAATGGACCGCAGCCGCCCTCGGCTGCATTGGGAAGCGACGGGGCGACGGAGCCACGAAGCCACGAAGCGAAGAGATGGAGAACAGCCGCCCCCGGCTGCATTCGATCCGAGCCGCGACCGTCAGGGAGCGTACCCTGCTACCGGAGTTGCGGATGCGCGCAGCGCACAGACCTGAAAATCAAAGCGCTTCGAGAGTAATGCCTCAGGCGCAAGCCTGAGGCATGCCGCAAGCGCAAGCCGCAATCGCAAGTTTCGAGCAAATCCCCCAATCGCAACGCATTCGAACAACCGACCCGCAACCGGCGCACCGCGCCGCGCTCCCTGACGGTCGCGGCTCTTCTATGAAAGCGCCTCGGTTGTCAAGTGCCTT
>CAZHIE010000015.1:35031-37684 GCA_964532435.1 uncultured Planctomycetales bacterium | reverse complement strand
TGCTCCGCCAGCGACACGGCGTCGGCGATGTGCTCGAAGAGGGCAAACATCGCCGCGCCCGAGCCGCTCATGTGCAGCCGGGCGCCGCTCGAAGCGCGAATGCGCTCGCTCACCGCGCGCAGCGCCGGCGTCACATGCATCGCCGCCGGTTCGAGGTCGTTGTATAGCCAGGGCGCCAGGTGCTCCGCCGACAAGTCTGCGGGTGAGGCGGTCCGCGCCGGCCGGCGGCGCGTCTCGCCGACGTGTCGCAGGATTTCGGCGGCCGAGACGCGCGCCGGCGGCGCGGGCAGCGCGTCGAACGCGGCGTAAACCGGGCCGGTCGGGCTGTGCAGTCGCGGCAACACGAGCACGCACCAGCCGGTCAGATTCGCGGCGACATCCTGCACGACCTCCCCCCTGCCGCGCAGGATCGCCAGCGGCGCGTGAAAGAAGAGCGGCACGTCCGAACCAACTTCGGCCCCGATCGCCGCCAGCCGATCGCGCGGCCAGTTCAGTTCCCACAGCCGGGACAGGAGCAGAATCGTCGTGGCGGCGTTGGAGCTTCCGCCGCCGAGGCCCGCTCCAGCGGGGATGCGCTTTTCCAGCGTGACGTGTGCGCCGCCGGGCGCGGCGGCCCGCTCGGCCAGACGGCGCGCCGCGCGCAGCACCAGGTTGGATTCATCGGCGGGGACGGCCGGATCGTCGCAGGCGCAGGTCAGCGCGCCGGCGGCGCGCGGTTCGACGATCACGCGGTCTGCCAGAGAGACGCGCGCCACGAGCGACTCGACGTCGTGATAGCCGTCCGGCCGGCGCGGGCCGACGCGCAGCGTGAGATTGATCTTGGCGGGCGACAAGGCGGAGAGCGCGCTCATAGAATGGCAGTGTAGGGCGGCCGAGCGTTTTTTGAGAATGCCGCGGCGAATCGGCGTCGAGACGAATGTGAAGTCGGCGATTCTTCTGTTTGCACTGCTCGCGCGCGCGGCGCCGGCCGACGAGATCTCGCCGGCGTGGCGGCGGACGTATGGCGAGGGCGTGGAGTGGGTCGAGGCGCTGGAGCGCGGCGGCGAGGCGGCGTTTGTCGTCGCGCTGCGGGCCGGCTCGCCGGACCGGCAGGATGTGCAGCTTCTGAATGCCGAGACCGGCGCCGCGCTGCTACCCGCGCCATTGCAAGCGCGCGGCGGGGTTCGGCTGGTGCGGCTTGGCGAAGGCGGCGACAGCGCCCGCGCGGCCTCTCGCGCGACCGGCAGCGCGCCGAGCACGGCCGAGACGCGCTTCTGCTACCTGCACGACCGCTTTGGTGTTTACGCGATCGAATGGAGCGCTGAAGCCGCCAGAATTCGCTGGCGCGCGGGCGACGGTCCGCTCTCGGCGCAATGGGGCGACGATCCCGAATATCTGCCGCGGATTCTAGACGCTTGCGCGACACCGGGCGGCGTCCTGGTCGGCGATTCTCGCGGACGCATCGCGCTCTTTTCGTCCGAGAGCGAGTGGCCGCGCTGGAAGGCGAAGATCGGCGGCGCGTTTCAGCTTCGCTTCGAGGTTTGCGGCGGCGCCGCGGCGGTGCTGTGGCAGGCGGGCGGGCGCGCCTGGGCGGCGTTCATCGATCTGAACGACCCGCCGCGCGAGCTGTCGCCGATCGAGCTGAAAGACGGCTGGCCGGCGCAGAGCCGGCTCGACGACGGCGGCTTGGTGCTGGCGTGGCTGGAGCGGGCGGGAATGCTGCGGCGCGACGGAACGTTGACGTACGCCCGTTTCGCGGGTCGGCACGGCGGCGAGCTGCCGACGATCTGGATCGGCGATCTTGAGCGCGGCGGGCCGTCGCGCACGATTTTCGTCATTCGCATCGGCCCGAATCTGTTCGGCTATGACCCGCCGAGCGGCGCGTGGCGCTGGGAGACGGCGTGTCCTGTCGGCAACGGCGTCGAACCGGGCGCGGGCCGAGCGGATGGTGGGCAATTGCTCGGCGGCGGCCGGCTGGCGTGGATCGCTTCCGGCGCGACCGTCTACGATTTGCGCACGGGGCGCGTCGCTGCGCTCGTGGACAGCGGTTTGTGGCTGCGCGATTCTCGGATCCGCGATGACGAGCTGGTCTACTGGGATCTGGTCGGCGAGAGCCCCGAATTCGGCGCGGCCTGGCAGGTCGGGCGGATGAAGTGGTCGAGACTGGAGACCGCCACCGCCGAGCGCGGCGCGTGGAGCGGCCGGCCGCCGTGGTTTCCGCTACGCGACTCGCCGCGGGACGCCGCGCCGCGGCTCGCCGGCGAGATGTTCCTGCTTGCGAATTCGGCCGGCATGGCGGCTTACCGATTGCCGCCGGCGGAGCCAGCGCGAAACTGAGGTATCATTCCCGGCGGAGGCGCCCCATGGCCGAAATGTTGCCGTTCGAGCTGGTTGATGCGTTTGCGGATTCGCCGTTCGCCGGCAACCCGGCCGGCGTCGTGCTCGGCGCGGATGAGCTTACGCCGCGGCAGATGCTCCTGATCGCGCGCGACGTGAACGCGAGCGAGACCGTGTTTCTTTCCGGGCTCAACGACCTGCACCGCCCGCCGCGACTGCGCTGGTTCACGCCGGGCGTCGAGGTCGGGTTCTGCGGCCACGCGACGCTCGCGGCCGCGCACGCGCTATTCGAGCGTCGGAAGGCGGCCCTCGGCGCCGTCGCGAACCGCGCCGCCGA
>CAZHIE010000015.1:27565-34931 GCA_964532435.1 uncultured Planctomycetales bacterium | reverse complement strand
GCGGAGCTGCGCGCGTTTTGCGAGAAACATCGCATTCGCGGCTGCCTGGTGTCCACGCTGGACACGCTCAGCGCGAGCGTAAACGTGCAATCGCGCTTCTTCGCGCCGGCGGCGGGCGTGCCGGAGGATCCTGTGACGGGCAGCGTGCATGGCCCGCTGTGCGCGCTGCTGGCGCATCACGCGCTCGTTCCGGTTCACGACGGCCGCGCGGCGCTGCATTGCCTACAAGGCGTTCCCGGCGGGCGAGTGGGCGTCGTGCGGGCCGTGGTCGAGCAGGCGGACGGCGCGGCGCGCGTTGCCATTGCCGGGCGCTGTCACACGATCATTCGCGGCGAGATTCGCTTGCCGGCGGTCGAGCCCGCCGCATAGCGCGGCGCGCGGCGATGCGGCGAGGCCATGCCTGAGCTGCCGGACATCCTGGTCTACGTCGATGCGCTGCGCTCGCGACTGATCGACCGGCCGCTGCGCGCCGCGCGCGTGCTCAGCCCGCTGCTGCTGCGAACCGTCGAGCCGCCGCTGGAAGCGTGCGGGGAGCGACGTGTGCGCGACGTGGGGCGCATCGGCAAGCGCATCGTGCTTGCAATGGACGATGATCTGTTCCTCGTGATCCACCTGATGATCGCGGGCCGATTGCGCTGGCTGAAACCCGGCGCGCGGCCGCCGGGGCGGATCGCACTGGCGATGCTGGAATTCGAGGGCGGGACGCTTGCCATCACGGAGGCGGGAACACGGAAGCGCGCCGCGCTGCACGTCGTCCGCGGCGCCGCGGCGCTTGCCCCGTTCGACGCGGGCGGGCTCGATCTGCAACTGGATGAGGCCGATTACGCGACGCGAGCGCGCCGATGCGCTCTCGCGGAGTTGGCGCCCGAATTCATGGCCGCGCTACGCCGCGAAAACCACACTCTCAAGCGGGCGCTGACCGATCCGCACATCGTGAATGGCGTCGGAAACGCCTATTCGGACGAGATTCTGCACGCGGCGCGGCTGTCGCCGCTGGCGCTGACGCGCAGCGCGAGCGACGAGCAACTGGCGCGGCTGTTCGAGGCGGCCCGCGCCACGCTTGGTCGCTGGATCGCGACGCTGCGCGAGAAATTTGCCGGACGCTTTCCCGGGCCGGGCGACATCACGGCGTTTCGGCCGGAGTTTGCCGTCCACGGGCGTTTCGGCCTGCCCTGTCCGGTGTGCGGGGAGAAGGTGCAGCGAATCCGCTACGCCGACAGCGAGACGAATTATTGCCCGACGTGCCAGACGGGCGGGCGCGTGCTGGCCGACCGATCGCTGTCGCGGTTGCTGCGGGAGGATTGGCCGCGGACGGTGGAGGAACTTGGGGCGTAGGATCGGTCGGGAGCCTATTCAGAAACGGACGGAGCGCCGACCGCCGCACAGGCCGGTTCGGCGCCGCCGTCTACCGAGCATCTCAATTGTTGTCGTTGTCGTCCCCGTTGTCGTTTCCGTTGTCATCGCCGCCGTTGTCATTGCTGTTGTCATCGCCACCGTTGTCGTTATCGTTGTCGTCTCCGCCGTTGTCGTTTCCATTGTCGTCGGCGCCAGAGTTGTCGCCCGCACTGAGCGGCCCGCTGAGCGCGTCGCCGATGCGGACCATGTCGCCGTCGAGCAATTCCGTCGGAAAGCCCGTCGGGAAAGGCTGATCGCCCGAGTTGGGCGCCGTGTCGAATCGCAGCCGGCCGCGCCCGTCGGCGTCGATCACAATCGTCGTGACGAGCACGTCGTTGATGAAAACGTCGTATTCGCCGGCCGCGAGGCCCTCGGCTTCCAGGTGAAATCGAAGCCGCTCACCATCGGCCCGCCATTCGACCGAGGCCTGCGGCGCGCCGTCGGCGCCGAGTTCGGCATTCAACTCGACGCGGCCGGCACTGTCATCGCCGCCATTGTCGTTCCCATTGTCGTCGGCGTTGTCATTGCCGTTGTCGTCGACGTTGTCGTTTGCATTGTCGTCGACGTTGTCGTTCGCGTTGTCGTCGGCGCCGTTGTCGTTGCCGTTGTCGTCCACGTTGCCGTTGCCGTTGTCATCGCCGACGTTGCCATTTCCGTTATCGGCCGCGTTGTCGTTGCCGCTGCCGCCGAGCAGGCCGGAGAGGTCGAGATTCAGCCCGTCGAGCAGGCCGCTCAGGTCGCCCGAACCGACGCATCCGAACGCGATCATCGACGCGGCCAGGGCCGTCGCCACCGCCCACAGCGGCGCGAATCTTCGCTGATTCACCGAACGCTTCATCATCTCCACACTCCCGGAAAATCCGCCCAGGACCACCGCCCCGCGCGGCACAAGCCGCGGCCGCGGCGGGCCTGCTGGGGAGAAGAGCCGCACGCGGCGCGGCTGATACATGATCGCTACGGAATTTCGCGACCGGGGGACGGTCGGTCGCGCGGGTGAATGTCCGGCAGAGGTACGGCCGCGAATCTCGCGGAGGAATGCAGCCCAGGGCGGCTGCGGTCCAATCTTCTTGTCTTTCGCCCGTCAGGGCGCGCGATGGTTGCCAGGGGCTTCAGCCCCTGGGACGCGGCGCTCCTCATACCTCCTTTGTCTTCCGCCCGGCAGGGCGCGCGATCCGGATAAAGGTGCGCTCGTCCGCCCTGCCGGGCGGAAATCAAAAGAAATAGGAGGGGCGGTCGAGTCCAGGCGTTGAAACGCCTGGCAACCATCGCGCGCCCTGCCGGGCGAAAATGGCTGGCGCGATCTCTTGCGGCGCCGAGACGTGGTTTTCTGGTCGTGCGGAAGCGTGACCCTCCACTGGCCCCTCACTGGCGTGAGGGGTTCGGACGCTCCTCACTCGCGTGAGGAGATCGGATTGAATGCAGCCGAGGGCGGATGCGGTCCACTTGCGAAGTGCAGCCGGGGGCGGCTGCGGTCCACTTGCGAAATGCAGCCGAGGGCGGTTGCGGTGCATTGTGGATATACTCGTGCCGGATCGAAGGCTGTTTCTACGCGAGGCAGCGCCGTGGCCCGGGTCTTTTACCTTCACTGGAACGCGGACGAAGCCGCCGCGACCGCCGCGCTGCTGCGCGCGGCCGGCCACACGGTCGATGCGCACCATTCCGCCGACACGGCCGGCAAGTCCGCGACGCCGCCCGAAGCGTGGGTGATTTCGCTGGATCGGCTGCCGTCGCACGGGCGGGCGGTGGCGGAATGGATCGTCGAGGCGAAGTCGCGGCGAGAGATTCCGCTCATCTTCGCGGGCGGCGCGCCCGACAAGATCGCGGCCACGCGAGCGAAGTTCCCGAACGCGGTCTATTGCGCGGCGGCCGATCTGGAAGCGGCGATCGAGCGCGCGACGGCAACCCGCGTTCCGGCGGCAAAGCCGGCCACCCGCCGCAAGCGCCGCGCGCCGGCCGCCCCCGCCCGGCGAGTGCGAAAGGCCTGACTCAATCCACCTGCGCGATGCCGCTGCGCAGATACGCCTGCTCCAGATCGGGCTGCAGCGCGCGAAATTCGCATACCGGCAGGCCGCGCTTCAGCAACTCCGCCAACAGCTTCACGGCCGCCTCGCGATCTCGATCCGCCTCGAGCGTGAGCGTATCGCCGTCGAGCTTCACGGCACGGGCGATCGTCAGGTCTTCGAGCCGATTCGGCAGGTCGCCGACGCGGTAGGCGAGCACAACCCGATACGTGCAGCGCTCGCTTTCGTCGTGCCCGGCGATCTGCGATACGGGGCCGAAGCGCAGCATCCGGCCGCGCTCCATGATGCCGATGTGCGTGCAGTATTCGGCCAGGTCGGCCAGGATGTGCGACGAGACGATGATCGCCTTGCCCTGATCGCGAAGATTGGCGAGCAGGCGGCGAAATTGAATGCGCCCGCCGGGGTCGAGTCCGGCGGCCGGCTCGTCGAGCAGCACGACGTGCGGATCGGGCAACAGGACGCGCGCGACGGCCAGCCGCTGCTTCATTCCGCGCGAAAGCGTGCTGATCTTCGCCTTGCGCTTTTCGGTCAGCCAGAGTTGCTCCAGCCAATAGTCGATCCGCTCGGCCCGCAAACCGCGCGCGAGGCCATAGCAATCCGCGATGAAATCGAGGAATTGCTCGACTGTCAGCGAGTCGTAAAGCGACGGCACATCCGGCGCGAAGCCCAGATGCCGGCCCACCAGCGTCGGACTTGTCAGCACGTCGTGGCCGAAGACGCGCGCCCGCCCCGTGCTGACCGACTGAAGTCCGGCGGCGGCGCGCAGCGTCGTGGTCTTTCCCGCGCCGTTCGGGCCGATCATGCCGAGTAGGTGCCCGGCGTGAAGCTCGAACGAAACGCCGTCGACGGCGAGGAAGCGCCCGAACTGGACGCGGATGTTTTCGAGTTGCAGCAGCGGCTCGCTCATGTGAGGCGGAATTGTAACCGCGACGGGCTCGCCGTCTGCGCCGTCGGCGGGCCGTGCGTGCTTCCGTCGCGTGCGGGGCCTATGATCCACGCAGCGGAACGCGGTGACGGTTCGCACGAAGGCGGGAGAACGATGAATCACAAAGCGCGATGGATGCGACGGGCGTTTGCGGTAATTCCAGCGGTCGGCGGCGCGGTGCTCGTGCTGCTCGGCCTGCTGATCTGGATCCGGCCGGAGATTCTGAATTACGTCGTCGCCACGGGGTTCATCTTCGCGGGCATCTGCCTGCTGATGATGGCGGCCTCGGCTCGCGGCCAGATCGTGTATCGGCGGATCGACCGCTCGGAATGGACGACGCCGGGCCGGTGAGCGGAGGCGAACCGGGATTTTCGCCATGTGGGACAGGCCATAAGCCTGTCAGAGCTTCCGACGGCCGACCCCGCACACTCTCACGATTGAACTCACCCGCCACAATTCACTATCATCAGGACAAGGATCGACGGCACGCCCACGCGCGGCGCGATGGCGGGGAAACTGGGAGCCGCAGACATGACCATTCGCATTCGCTGGCTGCTGCTGCTGGCCGCACTGCCGCTTCCCGCCCGCGGCGACGTCATCCTGCAATACTTCGAATCCGACTGGCGCACGATCGAACGGCGAATGCCCGATATCTTCGCGGCCGGCTACTCGGCGATGTGGCTGCCGCCGCCCGGGCGCGGCGACACGGGCGGGTTGTCCGTCGGCTATGACGTTTTCGATTCGTTCGACCTGGGCACGCCGGAGTCGCCCACGCTGTACGGCACGCGCGGAAGGCTCGAATCGCTGATCGGCCAGGCGCACCGCGCCGACCTCAACGTCTACACCGACCTGATCCTCAACCACCGCGGCTTTCGCGATCACACTACGCCGAATTTCGAGCAATCGGGCGGTTATCCCGCCTTCGCGACGTTCCTACCCGGCGACTCCTACGGCGATTTTCACCCGCCGGGCGAGACGGATCGCTATACGATGCGCATCTCCGGTCTGATCGACATCGCGCAGGAAAAGAATCATCAGTACATCCGCCACCCGGCGAGCGCTGGCGCGAACAACCTGCCGTTCAAGCCGATCCGCCCGGAAAACCGGGCGCTCTATCCCGATCGCGACCTGACGCCCAACAGTCTGGGCGTATATCCCTTCAACACGGCCGATCCGCTGGCCGGCGATCCGGTCGCGGAAAACGCGACGGGCGTGCTGCTGCGAAATTCGCAATGGATGCTCGATGTGATCGGTGTCGACGGCTTCCGCATCGACGCGGCCAAGCACATGCCCGAATGGTTCTTCAACTCGTTCTGGGACGGCACGGTGTTCCTGCGCGGCCGCTCGCGATTGACTGGCGCGCCGCAGACGCCGTTCTCGTTCTGCGAAGTGTATGACGGGAATCAGCAGCTTGTCGCCGGCTATATCCGCAAGGACGGCTTCGGCAATCGCGACGCCCTGGATTTTCCGCAGTATTTCGCGATGTACGACGTGCTGAACGCCAACGGCTTCGGCAACTGGTCGAACATGGTGAACACCACCATCGACGGATCGGACGGCAGCGTCAGCGACGGCTCGCGCGGAGTGCTGTTCGCGCAGAGCCACGACCAGTTTCCGCCGTCGGACGGCAACCTGGCGCACGCATACATCCTGACGCGGCCGGGGCTGCCGATCGTGTACTTCAACGCCGGGCAATTCGGTCCGCGCGCGTTTCCGAAGGACGGTCGCGGCGACGCGCTGGGCGATTATGGCTCGCTGATCACGACGCTGGTGGACATTCACAATGAATATGGGCGGGATCAGTACATTCAGCGCGCGATCGACGGCGACGTGCTCGTCTTCGAGCGGCGCGAGATGATGATCGTCGGGCTGAACGACAACCAGAGCACGGCCGGGGCGCGCTATGACGAGCGGAACGTGCTGACGGCGTTTCCGGCAGGCACGCGGCTGCGCGAGCTGACCGGCAACGCGGCCGACCCGGCGATCGATCCGAACGGGGATATCGCGGAGGTGCTGGTCGTGGGCGGCGATCAGCGCGTCGCCATTCGCGTGCCGCGAAACGTCGATCGCCGCGGCTACGTGATCTATGGCCCGGCGAATCCCGACGGCGTCCTATCGATCACGCCGACGGACGGCGCGATTCCTCCGGACGATGCCTCGGTCCCCGTCAAATTACGGCGACATGCCAGCGTGCCGATCGTGACGGCGGATCAATTTCTCGTTGAACTGAACACGTCCGACGCCGATCCGCTCGACCCGGACGACGACGACAATGCGCTCTTCCGCATCGACGCGGGCGGCGATTTCAACGGCAGCGGCGAAATCGATCACACCAGCGGCGTGGCGGCGGGGTATGAGGATTTTTTGACCGTGCATTCGCCGCGTTACGGCGGCGGGTCGGGCGTTTATGCGCAGGGCGTGGACGCGACACAGCTCGCCGAAGGGTATCACTACCTCAGCGCGATCGCGTTTCGACATCGCTTCAGCGGGCAGGCGATTTTTGAGACGTTTCCGCTGACGATTTACGTAGATCGAGCGCCGCCGGCGGTCGCGCTGCTGTCGCCGACGAGGACGGGGACGAACGACGTGACGCGGCGGCAGCACACGGTTGTCGTGCGGAGCGAGGACGGCACGGCGACGCGCGTTCACGTGATCGTCGATCGCAACATCGGCGACGACGTGATGCCGCTGGTGTCGCCGGCGAACGCGGCGACGCGCGTCGACGCGCGCGAGTTCCGCTTCACGTGGGACGGGATCTACAGCGGGTTTCACACGATCGCGGTCGTCGCGTTTGAGGAAACCGGCCGGTCGTCCGTCTCGCGCTTCTGGGGCATCCGAGCCAATAACGGATTCGGCGCCGGCCCGGGCGACGTCAACTACGACAATGCGGTCAACAACGGCGACATCGACGATTTCGTAAACGTGCTGCTCTCCGGGCAATATCACCCAGGCGCGGACGTGAACGGCGACGGCAGCGTGGACAACGCCGATATCGACGGGTTTGTCGAGTTGCTGCTGCGCTAGT
>CAZHIE010000015.1:2145-27465 GCA_964532435.1 uncultured Planctomycetales bacterium | reverse complement strand
TCTGATTCGATGCGCTCGCTGACGCTTGCGGCGCCTCTGCCCACCCTACCGCGTGCTGAAAATCAGCCCATCGCGGATCTCAATCGCATGCGGGCAGCGCTGCGCCACCGTCGGATCGTGCGTCACGATGATGACCGTCCGGCCGGCGGCGTTCAGCTCATCGAGCATCCCGAGAATCGCCTGCCCCGTCTTGCTGTCGAGATTGCCGGTCGGCTCGTCGGCCAGCAGAATGGCCGGGTCGTTGATCAGCGCACGCGCGATCGCGACGCGCTGCTGCTGTCCGCCGGAAAGCTCGTGCGGGCGATGCGTCAGGCGCTCGCCAAGCCCGACGCGCTCCAACATGCGGACCGCCCGCTCGTGGCGCTCCTCGGGCGGCACGTTCTGATAAAAGAGCGGCACTTCCAGATTCTCGAGCACGGTGTGCGTGTGGATGAGGTTGAAGCTCTGAAATATGAAGCCGATCCGCTGGCCGCGGACGTCGGAGAGCAGGTCGTCGTTCAGCTCGGCCACGTTGCGCCCGTCGAGCCAGTATTCGCCGCTGGTCGGGCGGTCGAGGCAGCCGAGGATGTTCATGAGCGTGGTCTTTCCGCTGCCGGACGGGCCGACGATCGCGAGGTAATCGCCGTGGCGGATTTCCGCGGAGACGCCGCGCAGGGCATGCACTTCGAGCGCGGTTCCGGGCATGCGATAGACCTTTTGAATGTCGCGCAGCCGCACGACCGGGTGGCCACTGGTTTTCGCTTCGCTCATCGTGCCATCATCCCATTGCCAAGGCGCGTCCCGCCCGCAATAATAAGTGGCTCGCGACATCGCCGAAAGGCCGTGTCGCCGGCCGCCAAGGAGCTGGACACGATGAAGCCCGAGATCCATCCGAAATACGCCGACTGCGCGGTGCATTGCGCCTGCGGCAACAACTTCACGACCCGCGCCACCGTCAAGGAGATGCGCGTCGACATCTGCAGCAACTGCCACCCGTTCTACACCGGCAAGCAGAAGTTCGTCGACGCCGCCGGGCGCGTCGAGCGCTTCCAGAAGAAATTCGGCGGGCAGTACTTCGCCGGCAAGGGCAAGGACGCCGCGGCCGCCAAGACCGGCAAGTAGCTACGCTTTTCGACACGCCGACGACGGCTGTGCAGCCACGCTGCGCGGCCGTCGTTCTTTTTCACGACGCGCCGGCCGCACCGATCGGCGCGGCCGAACTTCGGTGAACGATCAACAAGGAAGCTTCGATGTCGACGCAATCGACTGCTGCTCCAAACCTGCCGGCGGCGGCGCTCTCTCCGCACGACCCGCCGTGGATCGCGCGCGTGGAGCAGATGCTGCGCCGCTCCGACGAGATCACGGATCAGATGAACAAGCCGGAGACGGCGACGAACAGCGTGCTGCTGGTCAAGCTGGCGCGCGAGCACGGCGAGCTGGAAAAGCTGCTGCGCCCCTACCGCGAATATCGCATCGCCACGCGGCAATACGACGAATCGCTCGCCATCGTACAGGACCTGAGCGCCGACGCCGATCTGCGCGCGCTGGCGCGCGAGGAGCTGCCGGGGCTGGAGACCAGCCGCGCCCGCCTGCTCGACGCGATGAAGGAGCGGCTCGTCACAGGCGACGAGGCGTCGATTTCGAGCATCATGGTGGAGATTCGCGCCGGCACGGGCGGCGACGAAGCGGCCATCTTTGCCGGCGAGCTGACCAACATGTACACGGGGTATGCGTCGCGGCGCGGTTTCAAGTGCGAGCCGATGTCGGTCTCGCCTTCCGAGCTGGGCGGAATCCGCGAGGCGATCCTGAACATCACCGGCGACGAGGTCTACCTGGCGTACCGCTTCGAGGCGGGCGGGCACCGCGTGCAGCGCGTTCCGGAAACCGAAGCGCAGGGGCGGATTCACACGTCGGCCGCGACGGTGGCGGTGATGCCCGAGCCGGAGGAGATCGCGGTCAACATCAACTGGGAGAAGGACGTTCTGGAGCACACGAGCCGGGCGGGCGGGCCCGGCGGGCAGAATGTTAACAAGGTGGAGAGCGCGATCAAGCTGGAGCACATTCCGACGGGCATCACGGTTTCGATGCGCGACGAGAAGAGCCAGCACAAGAACCGGGCCAAGGCGCGGCGCATCATGTTGTCGCGCGTGTATGAGCACTTTCTGGAGCAGCAGCGGAAGAAGCTGGCCAGCGAGCGCAAGAGCATGGTCGGCTCGGGCGATCGCAGCGAGCGCGTCCGCACGTACAACTTTCCGCAGAACCGCGTGACCGACCACCGCCTGGGCAAGGACGTCTTCGACGTGCCGGGTGTGCTGAGCGGCGCGCGGCTGGACGAATTTACGCGCGAGCTGCACGATCTGGACTTGAAACAGCGACTCGAGGGGATGGCGTAACGGACGGGTCGGAGAGCGCTCGCGCGGCGGAAAGGTCGTCGCGGTTTCGGAGGAAGAATGCAGGCGAGGGCGGCTGCGGTCCACTCTTTCGCGGGCAGCCGAGGGTGGCTGCGGTCCACCCGGTCGCGCGAACGACGCTAGCGCATGATCCAGCGGACGCGGACTCGCTCCGGTTCGACGAACGGGCGGGCCTTCGGCGAGCCCGGCAGGCTGTAGCGGAGTTCGAGCGTCTTGCGCAGCGTGAAATTCCGCGGGTTGACCACGCGCTCGCGCGTCCGCCCGCCGGCGTCCGTCTCGGTCGCGACCTCCGGTTTGCCCGGCTCGAAACGCGGATTGCGCATGAGCATCGTTTCGCCGCTCAGCCCGGCCGCGTAGATCGTGAACGTGTTCAGGTTCGCGTCGATGTCGCGCCAGATGGCGACGGATTCGCGAGCGTAGTCGTCGCCCACGCCGACCTCGCCGTCGGACACCTTGCTCGGCGAGACGAGGAACTTGTGCGTCGCGCGGTGGCGCTCGCGAATCGCCTCGAACACCAGCGGGCTGATGCCCATGTCGGTGTCGGCGACCTGCAGGTCTTCCGTGACGAGCTGAAACATGGGGTAAAACTGCCGGCTGCGCGTGCTGGTGTTGGTCACGGTGTAGACCATGTACCAGTACACGCTGGGGTTGCTCTCGCCGGGAAGCTGCACTTCGATCCGCCGCGGGTCGAGGAACTTGAACTCGAATTCCCACGACATCGAAATCGGGGCCGGCTCGGGGCCGGCGCCCACCTGGCCGGGGCGCAGCTCCGCCGGGGGCGCCAGCATGCTGAGCAGCAACATCGTCGTGAGCATCAACAACTCCCTATCCGCCGTACTGATTGCGGATGATCTCGCTGCCCAGATCGCCCGGCAGATTGAGCGCGCCGAGCGTTCGCGAGGCGGCCTCGCGGATCGTCAGGTCGGGCTCTTTTTCGGCCAATTCCACGATTTTCTTGCGGGCGTCTTCGCCCAGCAGCGCGCCGCGGCGCTTCGCCGCGTCGGCCAGCGACGCGAACATCAGCACGCGGACGTCCTGCGGCTCGGAAGCGTTCAGCGCGATCGCCGCGATGGCGTCCTGCGCCGCGGCGCTGCCGAAGAAGCCCAGCACGCCCGCGACGGCGCGGCGAAGATCGGTGTCCTTGCTCTGCAGCGCGACCAGCAGCGCCGGCTCCGCATCGTCCAGCGGCAGCAGGCGATTGCCCGTCTCGGCCAGCAGCCGCAGCACGCCCGCCGCGTCGAGCGCCAACATCGTGCCGACCTCCGGCGTCAGCGGCTCTGCCCCGACCGCCTTGGCCAGGTCGGACGCGGCGCCGACGAATCGCTCGGGAGCGGCGTCGCCCTCGATCATCCGCGCGCGGTGGTCGCCGCGCACCAGCGCGTCGACCGCGCCCTTGTCGCCCGGCCCGGTCGCGACGATGAGCGGCGTCGCGGCGAAGCGATAATCCTTGCGCATCTCGGCAATGGCGTCGCCGAGCGCGGGAGACTGCACGTCGGACGCGATGACGACCAGGTCGAGCGAGGGGCTTTCCTTGCGAATCTGGTCGAGCCCGGCGAACAGGCTCGCGTTGATCAACACGTCATAGCCCGCGGCCCGCAGCGCGCCGGCAATGGCGTTCGCGGTCGCGTCGCTCGGGTGGGCGACGAGCGCGCGGCGAGCGCCGCCGTGCAATTGCAACGCCTCGCCCAGCGCGGGAATCAAATTCTGATGGCCGAGAAAAGGCGATTCCGGCCGGGCCGAGCCGAGCGCCAGCGCCGCGCGGATGCGCACCATGCGATTGGGGAACGAAAGCGCCTCGGCGAGCGGGAGCCGGCCCTGCTGATCGGCCACCAGGCTGGCGGGGCCGGCAATTTTCCGCAGGGCATCGATCGTGCCCAGCGCGACGGCCGGGTCGCCTTCGTCCACCGCGCGCGACAGCGCCAGCAGACAGATGTCTGCGCCGGCCGACTGGGCGAAGTAATGCCCCGAGGGGTATTCCGCCGGGCGCGTCGCGTCGCTCTGGCCGGCGGGAAGCTGCGCCTCGCGGCGGAAGTTGGCGGCGATCCAGAGGGCCTGCGCCCCGCGATGATCGGCCTGAAGCCGCAGCGCCTCCTCGCAGCAGCGCATCGCCATGATCTCGTTGAAAATCAGCGTGGGCACTACGACGTTCTGCAGCATGCCCTCGCGCCAGTACCAGACGTTCGCCGTGGCCAGGCGCGGATCGGCACGCAGGGAATCCTGATCGCGATAGTACGCCTCGGCCAGCTCGTAGAACGCCTCGGCCGCGGCGCCGCCGTCGACCGCCACGCCGCGCTCGCGCAGCGAGCGCAGCGCGACCGCGACGGCTTCCTGAATCTCGGGCGAGGTACCCTTGTCGGCCGCGATCGCGAGGAGATAGGGCGCCGCCTGCGCGTAGCCGATCTTGCCGGCCGCGAGGATCAACTCGCGCTTGGTCGGCAGGTCGTCCATGCGCAGGGCGATGACGAGCGGGTTGAGCGCCGGGCGGCCGATCTGCGGCAGCGCGCGGATGATGGCCGGGCCGAGCGCCGCGTGCTCGCGCGTGCGCAGATATTGAACGATGAAGGGCAGGGCGTATTCGCCGGATTCCTTGAGCGCCTCGACGGCGTTTTCGACGGCGCGGGGCGGACCCGCCAGCTTGTCGAGCAGGGCCTTGATGTGCGTCGGGTCGGCTTTGACGGCCTGCTCGCCCTGCGCGATGAGCTCCATCAGCTCGCGCACCGATGCGCCGATCTGCGGATTGTCGATCAGTTGCACGAGCAGGTCGCGACGCTGCTTCACCGCGTCGGCGAATTCCAGCAGGCCGACCGGGTCGGGCTTGGAGTCGAGGAGCGCGCGGAAATTCGCCGCCGCCACGTCGAACCGCCCGATGGACGAGAAGTACCAGCCGTCGTCGGCCTGGTTGAGCTGCTCGCGCCCGACGGACAGCATCTCGCCGATCTTCTTTCCGTTGTCCTGGAGCGTGCCGGCCTCAATGTCCTGCTCGAAGAGGAGCAGCGCGCCGGCGTTGGCGCTGCGGACGGTGCGGTCGGCCAGCAGGGCGATGCGGAGGGGCGTGGGTTCGAGGGCGAGCAGCTCGCCAAAAGCGGCCTCCGACTTGTCGGCGGTGCGCTCGAGGACGGCCTGCATCGCGGCGGACCACTTCTGCCAAGCGGCCTGTGCCGGTCCGGTCAGCAGCGCCTCGCTCGAGGTCTGCGGCGCGGCGGTCGCGACTCCGGCGACAAGCGCGGTCAGCAGCACGAGAGCTCCGGCGAAGCGACCTGGTGCGGCGTTCCTACACATAGCCTTCTCCACGCGTTGCAGCCGAGCGATCCGGCGTCGAAATACGAGTTTTTACAGTTGGGCGGCGATTATAGCGCGGTGCGTTGGGGTGTCAAACAAAAGGCGGATTCGCCGACCCGCGTCGGCCGCCCGCGCCGCGAGGCGCAGGCGGCGCCGCAGCCGCCCCCGCGCTAAGGCGGAACGATGTTCAGCCAGTCGTTAACAACGAACTTGAACCGCCCGACCAGCAGCGCGATGCGGCCCATGACCGTAAAGCCGAATCCCGCGCCGAACGTAATCATCAAGACCCAGATTCCCAGCCGGGAGGCGCGGCCGACGATGCCCTTGTGTTCGAGCGAGAAGAAGAAGTAGACGATCGCGCAGAGCGTCCCGATCAGCAGCAGGACGTTGCTGAACGACTCGAAGACGGTCTGCCACATCGGCAGCGGCGCCGCGCCGGGCGGGGCGACCACGTAGAGCGGTGCGATGGCGTTGCTGATCTGTGCGACGAAATCGGCCTGGAGATATCCGACCATGCGGATGCCCGCGGTCGTGCCCAGGATGAACGCCAGCGGCCAGCGCGCGATCCACTGCCCCTTGGGCGCCAGGCGCCAGAGCAGCATCACGCCCAGCACCAGCGGGACGAGGTAGAGATAGTCCATCAGCAGATGCCACTGCGCGGTGAATCCGTCGCCGTGCGCCTGCGCGTAGTCGATGAACGAGAACCACGGCTTCTCGGAGAGCTTGCTGAGCGCTTCGTCGAGGTCGGCGCCCGGCTGGAGCGTGTCGTTGATGACGCGCGGGATCAACTTGCCCAGAAGGTTGGGAACAATGACGTTCCACAGCGCGACGGTCATGTAATACGCCGCCGAGATGCCGATGAAAATGTGCTCGGCAATCTTGTAGAACGGATTGTCGCGATACAGAAACGAGAAAATCGCCAGCGTGAAGAACCCGGCCACCCACAGGCCGAACGTCCGCGGCCAGCTCTGATACACCGTCTGCTTGGCGCCCGCGCGATTCGCGGCGACGGCCTCCGCCTCGGTTTTCATGGCCGCGCGGCCGGCCGCCATCGGCAGCGAGACGAGGTCGCCGTCTCCCTGCACCTGATAGTAGGCGACGCCCGTCGTCGTCCGTTTCGACTCGTCCCCGACGCAGCCGCGCGCGAAAAGGTAGCCGCCTGCGACGAGAAAGATCAGCCCGAATACGATCGTGTCACGATTCATCTCAGGCGCCCTCCCGCGTGCGGCCCTGCATTGCCAAGACCACGTTGCCCAGAACGATGAGCGCCAGGATCAGGCAGTGGGCGATGAGCTGCGGCCCCATGCGCTGGATGCCCTGCAAGTATTCCGGCCGCTCGGCGCGGGCCTCGCCCGGTTTCGGAGGTTCCTTGGACAGGCCGTATTCGTTCTTGTATTTCGGATCGGCCCGCAATGCGGCCTCGTACTCCGCCGCGCCCTTGATGGCCCCCAGCAGCCCGAACATCTGGTTGGGGATGTAGGGGTAGAGGTTGGGCGTCTGCACGCCGGTCGAGCCGGCCGCAAGCGGAATCGCGTAGGGAGTCGCGGCGTATTGCACCCATTCCTTGGCGCCGGGGTATCCCGCGCTGGCGTTGAGGATCAGGCTCATCTCGCGAATGTTTGACAGATCCCGGGTCATCGGGATGGCGGTCAGCGGCGTGCCGTTGGCGTCGGCCAGGAAAAGCTCGCGCATGTTGGACACGACGACGCGGATGACGCCTTCGTTGCCGGACTTGTAGCCGAGGTTGACGTAATCCTCGCCGTACTTGTATTCGGGAAAATCGCGCTTGATGACCGCGTCGACGGTTTCCTGGATCATCTGCGGCCCGAGCGGCCAGAGCGCCATGAAATAGAGCTTGTGCTTCTTCTTGCAGCAGTGCCAGACCCACGCGGTCGCCATCGGCTGAAGCTCCGGCGCGCTGCCGGGGTCGTAGTCGAACGCGAGCAGGATCTTGGACCCCTCGGGGAGGTTCTCGATCTTGTCGAAGACCGCCTGCACCAGCGGCGTGGGCTTCTCCGGAAACGTGCTCTTGGTGATCACGGGAATCATCACCGCGATCGCCATAAGCAGGAAGATCCAGCGGCGATCGAGCCGCGCGAGCCGGCGAATGATCTCGTTCATGCGCTTAACCCTTCTCGCCGCCGAGGGCGGACCGGTCGATCCCCAGCAGCACCTTCAGCGACGTCGACGCGATGCCCAGCGCGATGCCGATCATGATCGCGCGCGTGCCGGCCGTGTTGAACACCTTCATCAGCCAGGCGACGATGTTCGGAATCTGCAACTGCGACCACGGACCATCGTCCGGCAGGAACGACGTCAGGTACGTGCCGAGGTACGTGCGGCCCAGCAGGATCACAAAGGCCGTTCCCAGCAGGAGGACCGATTCGACGTTTCGCGCCCGGAACGCGCGGAACGCCGCCGACGCGACGTAAAACGCCAGCATCGCGAACATGGTCGATTGCAGCGGACGCATGCCGAATTCGTACATGAACCAGAAAGCCGAGCCGTTCTGGTTGTAGTCGTTGGTCAGGGCGCCGTATTCCGCCAGGCTGAGCGACGCCCCCGCCAGCGCGACGCTCGTTCCCGCCTGGGCGCCCGCCACCGCCTCGGCTTCGGGCGTGCGCGCCTTGTCGTCGGGCTTGGCCACGACTTGCAGATTCCCGCCGCCGTGCTCGTCGAGCTTGATCTCGCCCAGCTTGAGGTTGCCGAGCGTGACGGCGGTCTGGCCGTTCGTCTCGCCGCCGCGGACGTTGGCGTCCAGCGTGCGCTTGCCGTCCGGGGCGATGTCCAGGTAGACCCATGCGACCTGCGCGCCGGGGCCATACTGTCGAGCGTAAAAGCCCGGCTTGCCCGGCTCGTTTTCGTAGGGGATCTTGAGAAACCCGACCGTCAGCGTGACGAGAAACGCCACGACGGCGCACGCGCTGTAGCCCCAGCCGGCCTGCTGCTTCAGCATGCGCGCGCCGTGCGCGCGGAGCAGGTTCCCGCCGCCCAGAATGAACGCGATCGCCGCGAGAATGTCGAAATGCACGGTCGCCACGTCGGTCAGCTCGGTCATCGGCGGCACGAATGCCGCGATGATGAGCATCGCGCCGACGACGGCGGTGATGATCAGCGGAACGGTGCTCTTCACGCACGAGCCTCCTGCGCGGCGGTCACTCGCCGGACGGGAACGTCAGCATCTCGTTGACGATGTAATCTTTCACGTCGCCCGGCCAGGCGAAGTCCATGTCCAGCGCCGTACACATGGTCGCCAGCAGGGCCCCCACCAGCACCAGCACGCCGACCAGCAGCTTGCCCACGTCCTGACCCTTCAGGCTGCCGAGCTGCCGCGGCTCGCCCGATAGATACGCCGACGCGGCGAAAAACTCCTCGCCGATCAGCGTGTAGTCGCACGCCGCGACGAAGAAGGGAAGCTGCGCCGGCTCGGCCGTGCCGGCAATCTGAATCGCCCCGGCCGCGTTGGCCGTCTCGGCCAGGATCAGCGACTCGGCGAAGAACGCGCCCATGTAAAAGCACGTCGCCGGCTTCTCGCGGACGATCTTGCCCGTCAGCGCGGCCACGTATCCGAATTGCTCGTCCGTCACGTAGTAGATGCGCTTTTCGTCGAAGGCGTCCGGCCGGGCGGCGTTGATGTAGCTGGCGTGGACGGTCTCGCGGGCGGCGGTCATGACGAGCGACTTGGACGTGGGCACGTCGAGGATCGAATCCTGATCCGCCGCGACGCGGGCCACGCGGCCCAGCACCGTCAGCCCGGCGACGGTCTGGATGTTGTCCATGTCCTGAATGCCGGGGACGAACAGGATCGGCCGGCCCATCTCGGTCGCGCGGCCGACGGCCTCGTCCACCGCTTCCAGCCCGGCGATCTTGCGGATGCTGAGATTCACGCCGCGCTGCGCGAGCGCGATGTAGATGATGACCGAGCCGCAGATGACGAGCATGAAGCCGAGGAACGGCAGGCGAGCGGTGTTCACCCAGTTTCGGCGGGCGGTGGCTTTGACGATCAGGCCGCCCTTGTCGCCGATGACGCTGCGCGCGTCGTCTTTGCCGATGACGGACACGCGGTAGCTGTATTGCCCATCGACGTGGACGTGCTCCTTGTCGATGTAATGAAACGCCGTGCCCGCCAGCGGAATACGCGTGAGCGTTTTCCACTCGTCCCGGTGCGCGACCTCTTCGGCCGTGTCGAAGCGCCGCTCGACGACGTAGCCCTTGGCCCCCCGCACCGGGCGCCACGCGACGATCAGCTTCCCGCCGGAGTCGTTCGGCGCGTCGTAGGCGGCGACGGGCGGGACGAGGTTGAGCAGCCGGTCGCCGATCTGGGTGATTACGACCTGCTGCTCGAGTTCGGCGGCCTCGCGAAGCTTGGGATCTCGCTCGTACATCGCCTTGGCGAGCGTGTCGTAGTAGCTCTCCCACTGGTCCTTGCTGAAATCCTTGTTGTGCCGGGCGAGGAGCTTGCGCGTCTGCTCGGTGTAGTAGCGCAGGCGCGTGCCGCCGTACAGCCCGGCGTACACCTCCCACGCCCAACCCAGCTCGCGCTCGGTTTTCACCAGGCCGTCGCCGGTGGGTTGCTCGCGCGCGATCAGGTCGAGCCCGGTCGGCATGGCGGGAAGTTCGTCGCCCGGCGTGGCGTCGGCCCCGGACGGACTGGTCGCCGGTTGGGCCGGCGCGAGGCAAGCCGCCGCCAGGAGCGTGCCCAGCAGCGCCCAGCCTCGCACGAAGTCACGTATTCCGTTTCGCGTCATGGGAGTACACCTGCAATGTCCGGCGACCGTCCGGCCGACGCCCCCTTACGGGGCGACGCGCCCCGGATCGGCTTCGCCGCTGACCGCTGCGGCGCTCGATGACCCGGCGGACCGCCGGGCCGCTTCCAGATGCTCGATGCGCTGACAGACAAACTCGATGCTGCCGCGGCGCTCGAGAAACGCCGCGAGCCGCCGGTACTCGTCCTTCGAAAAGATCAGCTCGGCGACCGGGCCGAAGAAAACCATGACCTGGCTGGCAACGAAGTTGAAAGGATGGCTGCATTCGAGAAACAGCAGCGCGGCGGAGGACATTCCCCTGCGCACGACCGCGCCGGCGAGACGCTCGATCAGTTCCGCCTCATTCGAATCGGGCCGGGCGGGACCGGGCGGATCCACGGCGAATGCGTGCTTCAGCCAGTTCACCTGCGCTGCTCTCCGGTCGGACAGATTGGGGTCCACTCGCGCGGCGGCATGGTAGCGAGCCGCGCGCGGGCTGTCACGCGGCCGGCGCGACCTTCGCGATCGGCCGCCGCGGGGCGCTATCCGCCCGAGTCGTCCGGCAGCGCCACGTCGGCGGCCCAGGCGCGCTGCACAAGCTCCGCCCAGGCCTTCCACTCGCTGCGCATGCCCTTGCGGTCGGCCCGGTGCATCCGGTCGCTCACCGACGGCGCCTTGCCCGACGGAACGAGCAGCGCCGCGAGCTGTCGATCGCCCTCCAGAATCAGGCGCTCCAGCGCGTCGCGCAGCTCCGCCGTCGGGCCGCTCCGCGCTTCCCAGATCTTCGTCGCTTCGGCCGTGTACTGCGCGACGGCGAAGCGGGCCAGCGTCGCCGTGGCGATGCCGAAGCGCTTCTTGTCGTCGTCGCTCATCGACTTGAGCAGCGCCCCACCCAGCGCCAGCCCGGCGTCGTCGCCGCCGACGGCCTTGGGGTCGCCCGCCGCGTATGCCTTGGCGCGCTCGTCCAGCACGTCGAGCAGGGCGGCCGTGTTGGCCTTTGCGTCGGGCGGAGCGGGCAGAGCGGCGAAATTCATCGCCTGATAAATCAGCCGCAGCGCCTCGCGCGAGGTCTCCTTCTTGGCCGCGTCGCGCAGAGCCGCCAGCGCCCGGCCGTGGAACTCGGCCCCCGCCTGCGCGAGCCGCTCGCGGATGCTGCGCAGCCCGATCGCCGCGGTCGAGCGGACCGCGACGCGCTCGTCCTGCAGCGCTTCGAGCAGCAGCGGCAGCGTGTCGGCCGATTCGAGACTGACGACGTGCGTGAGCAGGCGCGCCGCCGCCAGCGGCGCGGCCGACTTGTAGGCGCCCCGAACCGCGTCGGCGCTGAGCGACACGAACGCTTCGCGATACCCCTTTGTGCCGACCGAGGCGGTGCGAAGCTGATGCATCGCCTCTTGCGCGGCGGCGGCGTCCTTGCCGGCGACGGCGGCCGTCTTCTCGGCCAGGAACGCGCGGATGGCGGCGCGGTCATCGTCCGCGAGCGTCTCCTTGGCTCGCACCGCGGCGAGCGGTTCCGGCGGAGCGGCTGCGGGGGGCGGCGTCTGCGCCCAGGCCGGCGCGCACAGGGCGACGGCCGCGAGCAGGGCGAATGGGACTCGGCGAGACAGCATTAACGATCTCTCCCGGTGTTGCTGCGGGTCCAAGCGTCGCGCTCGAACGGGGCGGGGATTGTACCGATTCCGACACGACGATGACAGGCGGCGGGAGCGCCGGCAGCGAATGCGCGCGGCGCCGGGACAGGCCTGCCCCCGCAGCGGGGGTACGACAAGTTCCACTTGACCGGCGTCTCGGACACCCGATAGCCTTGGATGGTCGCGCCGCGCGGTCGCGCGGGGGCGGGAGACGGTCGCATGCCGACGCCGACAGTTCTGCCGAGCACGCAACAGGAGCAGCGCGTCGAGCGCCTGCCCCCCTACCGCGTGATTCTGCATAACGACGAGGTCAACACGTTTGAGCACGTCATTCTGACGATTCTGCGTCTGACGGATTTGACGGAGCAGGAGGCGGTGGAGCGGACGATCGAGGCGCATGAGAATCGCTGCGCCCTGTTGCTCGTGACGCATCGCGAGCGGGCGGAGCTTTATGTGGAGCAATTCGCGAGTTTCAGCCTTACGGTGACGTGCGAGCCGGAGGAGTAGACGGAAGACCCGCCTGAGGACAGGCGGGCTCAGCAGGATGTGCCTCGGGGCGGGTTGGATGGGCGCAAAAAAATAGGGTCGGACGGCTCTGTGCTCAACGAGCACCCGTCCGACCCTGTGCCCCGTGTCCTTCCCTCCGGCAGCACCGGCCCGCCTGCGATCCTGACCCGCAAGCGGGCTTCGGATCGCAAGCGCTTACGCTCTCCACGGCGCGGGGGCACAATTCCAGCGCAGGACCACTAAACTGAACTGGTAAAGCTCCCTTTCCCTCGGTTGCGAGTTATATCCGAATTGGCCTCCGCGTGCAACCGCTCCCGGTCGTTTTTCCGAAGATTCTTGCCACCCAACCGGGCACGGCCGGGTACCATGCTGCACCATGCCAAGAAATCCCAACCCGACCACGCCCGCAAATGATGACGGCCGAGCGTTTGTTTCCTCCGCCAGCGTCCGATCCGCCGGGCTTGCGCTCGCGCTGCTCGCGGCGGTTGGATGCGCATCGACCGAAACGCACGATCGCGGCCATCCGAGCCTGACGGACAAGCGCTGGAACGCGCGGACCGGCGGCATGCGGGAGACGCTCGAAATCGCCGCGGAGTCAGAGTCGCGCCGGCCGGAGCAAACCGCCCGCGCGTTTCGCTACATCGGCGATTCGATCGGCCGGGACGCGGAGACGCTGGGACGCAATGCGGCGTGGTTCGGCGACATGGCGGCGGACGACATCAATCGCTTTATCGAGCAGCAGCCCGACTATCTGAATGAAGCGTCGTACATCCTGCGCGGCAAAGCGGAGAACATCGCTCCGCACGCGATCATTCTGTTCCTGTAATCACGACCGGATGAGGCGGGAGCGCGGCGACTTCGCGCGGCGCGGGCAAGACGGCCGCGGCCCGCAGGTCGCTCGTCGCGCTGCGGCCGGCGCTGAGCAGCGCCTGGGGATAAAAGGCGAATATCAGCATGAGGAAGCCGCAGAGCATGACGCTCATCTGCGGCGCTTCGGACGGGCCGGCGTCGATCGGCTCCTCGCGATCCTGGAGCAGGACCGCGGCGATGACGCGCAGGTAATAAGCCGCGCCCACGGCCGAGTTCACCACGGCGATGATGACGAGCGCGACGATCCACGGCTCGTACGACGGCGGCAGGCCCGAAACGCTGGACGCCGAGAGCGCGGAACCGAAGAGGCTCAGCTTGCCCCAGAAACCGGGCGTCGGCGGCATGCCCATCAGCGTGAACATTGCCAGCGCCATCAGCAGCGCCAGCGCCGGGAAGCGCCGGCCCAGCCCCGCCAGGTCCGCATAGGTCTCGCAAGGCTCGCCGCGCACGCGCAACGTGCCGAGCAGTGCGAACGCCGCCAGGTTGGCGATGCCGTAGATCACCACGTAATAGAGCACGGCCGCGGCGCCGTCGCCGAGAAAACCCGCGCCGCCCTTCGGCCCGGCCAGGATGCCGACCAGCATGTATCCGGCGTGCGCGACGCCCGAATAGGCCAGCATGCGCTTGACGTTGGACTGCCGAACCGCGAGGAAATTGCCCACCGTCATGCTCGCGACGGCGATGATCCAGAGCAGCCAGAACATGCTCAGGTCTGCGCCGCGCCCGTCCCAGAAGCCGGTCAGCCCGATCACGCGGAAGATGCCGACCAGGCCGGCCAGCTTGGGCACGAAGCCGAGCATGCCGGCCACGGGACTGCCGGCCCCTTCGTAGACGTCGGCGACGTACAGGTGAAGCGGTACGGCGGCGAGCTTGAAGAGCAATCCGCCGATCGTGAGCACGACGCCGGCGCTGGCGATTGCGTACGAGATCGTGCCGGGGTTCGACAGTGCCTGCGTCACGGCGGCGGCCGAGCCCGACAGAGACGACGTGCCCGACACGCCGTAGATCAAGCTTAGCCCGTAGGCGGTGATCGCCGCGGCCAGCGCGCCGAGATAGAAGTACTTGGTTCCGCCCTCGAGCGATTTTGGCTCGGTGCGGCTGAGCACGACCATGACGTAGGTCGGGATGCTGACCAGCTCCAGCGCCAGAAAGAGCATCAGCAGATCATTCGCCGGGCCGAGCAGCAGCAGCCCGGAGAGCGAAAAAAGCAGCATGGAGAAGAATTCGCCGCGCTCGCCGGCGGGCGGCTGCGCCCAGCAGGCCAGCGTGATGATGATGCCGAGCACAAGCGTGCTGGTCCGCGCGAAATCGGCCAGCGAATCGAACCGCAGGCCGCTGCCCGCGCTGCCCAATTCGGCGCCGGTCGAGCCCGACAGCCAGGGCAGCGCCCGGACGAGCAGGACGGCGGCCGCGATCGCCAGGAGCGTGATCCACGGAACGAGCCGGCGGACGGTGTCGCGCTGCGCCTGCGCCACGAGCAGCGCGGCGCAGCCCGCGGTCGCCAGCAAAATTTCCGGCGCCAGAAGGATCATCGGAATCGCCGGCGCCGCCTGCGCAAGCGGGAGCGCGCTACTCATCATGGCTCGCCCCTCCATCCGGCGTTGCAATCCCGGTTGCCGCGGCCAGCGCGGCACGCGGACGCTGGGCCGACGGGCCCGCATGAGCCGGCGGCGCTTCGTCGGCAGGCCGCGCCGCCGCGTCGATGCGTGCCAGCACCTGCGCGCGCAGGGCGGGGTCGAGCGTGTCGGTAATCAGCCGCGGGAAAAATCCGAGGACGACGCACAGCACGGCCAGCGGGGCGAGGATCCAAACCTCGCGGCGCGTGAGGTCGTGCGTCAGCCCGGCGGAGGTGTCGGGCGTGTGGTCGGGCTCCTTGAGCGGGCCAAAGAGCACTCGGCCGGCCATGTAGAGCATGTAGATCGCGCCGAGGAGGATGCCGGTCGCGCCGAGAGCGGCGAATCCCCAGCCCAGGTGTGGCGACTGGAACGCGGCAAACAGCGTCGTGAACTCGCTGACGAAGCCGTTCAGACCCGGCAGGCCGATGCTCGACAGCGTAAACAGGATCAGGAAAAACGCCAGCACGGGCATGCGCGCGGCCAGGCCGCCGATGGCGGTGATGTCGCGCGTGTGATAGCGCTCGTAGATCATTCCGACGAGGAGGAACAGCGCCCCGGTGCTCAGGCCGTGATTGATCATGTAAAGCACGGAGCCGCTCAGCCCGCTGGGCAGAAAGCTGAACATGCCCAGCATGCAGAAGCCCAGGTGCGACACCGAGGAATAGGCGACGAGCTTCTTGATGTCGCGCTGCACCCACGAGCAAAGCGCGCCGTAGATGATTCCCGCGACGGCCAGCGCGCCCATCATCTGCGCCCAGGCCAGCGCCCCTTCCGGCACCATCGGCAGGCTGAAACGCAGAAAGCCGTACGTGCCGAGCTTCAGCAGGATGCCGGCGAGCAGCACGGAGCCGGCCGTCGGCGCCTCGGTGTGCGCCAGCGGCAGCCACGTGTGCAGCGGGAAGAACGGAACCTTGATCGCAAAGCCGCAGAACAGCGCCAGGAACAGCCACCATTGCTCTGTGCTGCTCAGCGGCAGGGACGAGAGGTGTTTCAGGTCGAAGTCGATCACGCCCGTGCCGGAAAGCTCCGCGCCGCGCACTGCGAGGTAGAGAATTCCCGCGAAGGTGACGACGCTGCCGACGAAGGTGTAGAGGAAGAACTTGTTGGCGGCCCAGCGCCGCTCCGACCCGCCCCAGATTCCGATCAGGAAATAGAGCGGAACCAGCGTGAACTCGAAAAACACGTAGAACAGCAGCACGTCGCGGGCCGCGAACACGCCGAACATGCCGCCGGTCAGCGCCAACAGCCAGGCGTAATATTCGCGAACGCGCTGGCGAATCGCGACGAAACCGCACGCGATCGACAGCGGAACCAGCAGGCCGGTCAGCGCGACGAGCGGCGCGCTGAGCGCGTCGAGCCCGACGTGGTAGCGCACCGCCACCGAATTGACCAGCCGGCGGTCGGGGTCCAGGTCTCCCACCTTCACCCAGTCGGCGCTGGTCTCGCCGACCAGCCCGGTCGGCCCGGCGCTCGGCAGCTTTAGCCAGAGCACCAGCGAAAGCGCGAAGACGAGCAGTCCGATGAACAGCGCCGTGCGCCGCACCAGGTCTTCCCGGTTCTCGGGCATGACCCAGACGACGACGGCCGCGATGAGCGGCAGGTAGACAATCGTATTGAGCGCGAGTTGTTCCATGCTTTCCCTGGGCGGAGCGCGCTGCGCGGCGCCGCCGTCAGCCGACCGACGTCTCCAGCCACTTCCACACGACCAGCAGCACCACGACGCCCAGGCTCATCGCCAGCGCATAGCCCTGTAGCGCTCCGCGCTGCAGCGAGCGGAAAACCAGCCCCACGCCGCGCGGAACGCCGGCTACGAAACCGACCACGCCGTCGACGCCGTCGCGATCCACGCCGAAGCATAGGTCGCCCAGCGCCCGCAGCGGCCGAACGAACACAAGCTGGTAAATCTCGTCCACGTACCACTTCGCGTGCATCAGCCGCCAGAGCGGGCCGAGCAATGCCGCGTCGGGGTCGGCCACGGGGGCCTTGCCATAGCGCAGCCACGCCAGCGCGATGCCCGCCAAGCCGACGCCCGCGGAGAGGCCATAGAGCCACTCGCCGCCCGCGTGATGCGGGCCGGGCTGAATGCTGCTGCCGCTCAGATATGCGCTCACCGGCACGTATCCCGCCAACAGTGCGCCGGCCGCCAGTGGAACGAGCGGCCCCAACATGCTGGCCGGCGACTCGTGCGGGTGATGCCCGGCCTCCGGCGGCAGCCGCAGCTCGCCGTGGAAGCACAGGAAGAACATGCGGAAGGTGTAGTACGCCGTCAGGAACGCCGTGACGATCAGCGCCCAGCCGAGCCAGGGCCAGTCATGCGCCAGGTCGCCGTAGAACGCCGCGTGAACAATCGCGTCCTTGCTCCAGAAGCCGGCGAGTAGCGGGAAACCCGCGAGCGCCAGGCATCCGATCAGCATGAGCCCGTATGTCTTCGGCAGCACGCGGCGCAGCCCGCTGAAGTGTCGCAGGTCGATCACGCCGCCCATCGCGTGCATGACGCTGCCGGCGCAGAGGAACAGCAGCGCCTTGAAGAATGCGTGCGTGAACAGGTGAAACACGCTGGCGTCGGGCGCCGCGCAGGCCAGGCCCACGAACATGTACGCAAGCTGGCTCATCGTCGAATACGCGAGGATGCGCTTCATGTCGTACTGGGCCATCGCCATCGTCGCCGCGAGCACGGCGCCGATGATGCCGACCAGCGCGACCGCCTCCAGCGCGATGGGCGAAGCGGCGAAGATCGGGCCGCAGCGCGCGATCATGTAAACGCCGGCCGTGACCATCGTAGCCGCGTGGATCAGCGCGGAAACGGGCGTGGGGCCTTCCATCGCGTCGGGCAGCCAGACGTAGAGCGGGAATTGCGCGCTTTTGCCCAGCGCGCCGCACAGAAGCAGCAGCGCTACGACCGTGCCCTGCGAAAGCTCGCCGAACGGGGTGGCGACCAGGTGCGTCAGATGACCGGCGTATTTGAACGCGGTCGCGTAATCGAGCGGATTCTCGCCCGGCTGAACGTGCGGCGAGAGGAACTTGTACAGCGCGAAGATGCCCAGCGCGAAGCCGAAGTCGCCGATGCGGTTGACCAGGAACGCCTTCTTCGCGGCGGCCGCGGCGGCCGGCTTCGCGAAGTAGAAGCCGATCAGCAGGTAGCTGCACAGGCCGACGAGTTCCCAGCCAAGGTAGAGCAGGGCGAAATTGCCGGCCAGGACGAGCATGAGCATCGAGAAGACGAACAGCGCCAGGAAGGCGAAGAAGCGCTCATAGCCCACTTCGCGATGGCCGTGATGGTCGCGCATGTAGCCGGTGGCGTAGAGGACGACCATCAGGCCGACGCCGGTGACGACCAGCAGCATCACGATGGTGAGCGGGTCGATGAAGTAATTCACGTCGATGAACTGCGTGGGCTGGCCGGCCTGCGGCGCGCCGAGGCTGATCCAGTGGAATACGGTGTGCGTCGTGAAGCCCTTGTCGGCTTGCGCGTGGCCGTCGCCATGTGCCGCGCTCGCCCCTCCCTCGTGCGGCGCTGCCGTGCCGGCCGGCGCGCTGGCGGCCGCCTCGCCACCGAGCTTGTGCTCGGGCTTGTATCCCATCCACAGAACGACGGAGAGAATCAGCGAGATGGCCACGCCGCCGACCGCGGCCTTGTCGGCGTGCTGCCGCAGCGAGCGCGTGGCGAGCATCAGCCCGACAACGGCCGCGCCGAGCAATGGCCAGAACGGCAGCGTGGCGACCAGGCCGCTCAGGTCGGCCAGCGGCAGCATGCTCTGGATTGCGCTCAGCACTTCGGGCACTCCGCAGCGACTACTCGTCTCGCAGCAGCTTCCACGAATTCGCGTCGAGCGTGCCGCCCAGCCGATAGAGCAGCACGACCAGCGCCAGGCCCAGGGCGGCCTCCGACGCGGCCACCGCGAGCAGGAAAAGCGAGAACACCTGGCCGTCGAGCGTCGGCGCGCCGCGCAGCGGGTAGCGCCCGAACGCGACGAGGTTGACGATTACGCCCTGAAACATCAGTTCCGTGCAGAGGAACATGATGATGAGGTTGCGGCGCGTCACGAAGCCGATCAGCCCCAGGACGAAGAGCGCCGCGCCGATCACGAGATAAGCGATCAGCATTTCACTCCTCCCCCGCCGACAGCGCGGCGCGGCCGGCCTTGCGCCGGGCGATCGCGATGGCGCCGACCATGGCCGCCAGCAGCAGAATGCCGGCGATCTGCATTCCGATCACGTATTGCGTGAGGAGTTGCGTGCCGATGGACTCGACCGTGCCGGCGACGATCTTCGCGTCCGGGTCTTCCAGAATCGGGTTGGGCGTCGCCTGCGCCGTAAAGAGCCGGGCTGTGACGACGGTAACAAGGACGAATCCGCAAAGCGTGCCGACGAGCGGATCGCGAGCCTGCGTGTCGTAGGCGGGCGGATGGGCCTGCTGCGCGAGCATGATGACGAAGACGTAGGTCACGAGAATCGCGCCGGCGTAGATGATCACCAGCGAAATCGCCAGAAACTCGGCGCTCGCCAGAATGAGGAGCGCCGCGACCGCGACGATCACCATGACGAAATAGAGCGCGCTGTACACCGGCCGGCGGTGCGTGACCACGCGGACCGCGCCGATCAGCGCCACGAGCGCCGCGGCCACGAACCAGCCGCGCTCGGCCGGTCCGCCGACGAGCGTCGGAGCAAGCAGGCCGATGAGCAGCCCCCCCACCGCCGCCAGCAGCAGGCCGCCGATGCGCGTGACGGTGCGCGGCGCCCCCGGCAAGACGAGGAAAAGCCCGACCGCCCCGAAGGCGAGGACGGCAATCAGTGCTAGCGCTTCGGAACCCAAGAATCCACTCGCTGCGGCCGCGCGCCGCGCCTGCCGAAAGAGGCGCCCGCGCGCTAGCGCCGGCGCCGAAAAACGGTCGGGGAGTGATACACGATCGCGGCGATTCCCGCCAGAGCGCCGCGCGGCGGAGTCCGTTGTCCGTTCTCCGTTCGATGTTCGATGGTACGTGACCGATTCGGCGTCTGGTCTGGATTGGGTGGCACCGGACTAGGCGGCACGGGAATGGGTTGCACGGGGATGGGCGGTACAGGACGGGAGTGGGTGGCACGGGTTTTCATCCCGTGCGCGGGCTGCCATCGGTACGAATTCGCTGCATGTGCGCTGGTGCGCCGGTTGGAAACCCGTGCTACCCACATCGCGCGCACGGGTTGGAAACCCGTGCCACCCAGGCTCGTGCGACCCAGGTTGTCAGATCTTTCGCTCCACGTTGGGCGTGGCCACGTCCTTGCTCTGTCCGCCGGTCAGGCCGTAGTCGGTGACGGCCGGGTTTTTACGCGGCTTGAGGTGTTTCGTGCGGTCGAACATTTCGAGCAGCTTGGCCTTGTCGAAGATCAATTCGGACCGGCTCTGCGCGATCATCTCGTAGTGCGGCGTGAGCTCGATCGCGTCGCAGGGGCAGGCCTCTTCGCACATGCCGCAATAGATGCAGCGCAGCTCGTCGATCTCGAACTTGACCGGGTATTTCTCGCGGTCCGGCCAGGGCGACTCGCCCGCTTCGATGTGAATGCAGTGCGCCGGGCAGGCGGTGCTGCACATGAAGCACGCCACGCACGCGACGCGGCCGTCGGGATCCTTGTTGAGCCGGTGAACGCCGCGGTAGTTGTCGAGCCGCAGCTTGCGCCGCTGCTCGGGGTACTGCACGACGGTCTCGTTTCGCTTTTTCGTGCTGAACATGTGGCGCAGCGTCGTGCGCATGCCGTCGAAAATCTGCGGCAGGAAGAGCCGCTCGGCGGCGGAAAGCTCCGGTTCGGTCAGGATCATCACGTCTTCATCGCGCATGCGCCATTCTCCAAAAGCGTGCGGGCGCACCAGTCTAGCAGCAATTGGGCGCAGAAACAGAAGCACGCGCTCGGAAGATAACTCTTCTGCCCCCAAGGGCGATCCCGGCCCATTCGACGCCGCAAGGCCGATCGGGCAGCCTCACGGTCCCTTCGTCGCAGCCCCGTTCATGGACTCGGTCCGCGTGATGTGAATGAGCGCGCAGTTCACCGTCCGCTCCGCCGGCGCATCGGGACCGCGCGGCCCCGGTACGGCGACTGTAACTTTTGAGCGCTGAACAATGGCCATGTCCGGGCGGCGGATCTCAAAGACCGCCCCGTCGGAGAGAAATATCCGAAACGGCTCAAACGGCGCCGCGCGAAGAAGCTCAAGCAAGCCGTCGGGTCGCATCGCGACGCGTACCTCCTGCTGCCCGATTCTATCCTGCAGGGCCGGAGTGCTGCGCGCCGGCGGCTAAACAGGCCGGCGCTACGGCCCGCCCGTGCTGCCCGTCACCAGCTCCACCGGCGGCAGGTTCTCCTGCCGGCCCGAGATCGGCCGCTTCGCCCGCGAGGCGATGACCAGCGCCACCGCGATGATCGCGATGTTCGTCAACAGCGTCGGAACGAGCTTGTTCTGCCAGTCGCGCAGCACGAGCACGCCGGTGGCGGGTACTCGGTCACTCAAGAACCCACGTATCGCAGAAGCCAGCGCTTTCTTGACCACAGGCACTTTGTGAATCCGCTGGAAAACCACCGAAGAGAATGACCCGCTCATGAGACACATCATACGCCATACCATGCCGAGCGCGCGGCGAGGGCCCCTCAACTTCGCGCTCGACCCACGTGGTGCCATCCCACTCCCAAGTGTCGGATAAGTAGAGACCCGGACCGCCGTGCGAATCCGCCGCTCCTCCAAAGAGAATAATCACGCGCCGATTCTCGTCATAAGCCATCGCCGTATTAGAACGTGGTTCTGGATTGGGATTGCTGAGCGAACGCTGGGACCATGCATCACCATCCCATTCCCAAGTGTCGCCGAGCACAGTGCTTCCGGTCGATCCGCCGAAAAGCACTGTGACATTCCGCTCGGCGTCGTAGGCCATCGCGTGATATCGTCGCCCCTGCGGGCGAAGTCCACTTGGAGTAATGCGCTGCCAGCCGCTGGCGGTACGCCACTCCCACGTATCGTCGTAGACCGTCCCGTTGTCCGCGCTTACACCTCCAAACAAAACGACTCGGCTGCGCTGTGCATCGAATGCCATCGCGTGGCCGTATCTGGGGCTGGGCGCCGGATTGGCATCTTTCCGAGACCAGCAGCCCCCATTCCACGACCACGTCTGTCCCGTGCGATCGAAAAGGACGATTTGGGTGCCGTCCCATGCCATCGCCGGAACGCTGAAGTCTGGATTGCAGCCTGTTTGACTGCAGTTGCAGGCTTCTCGCCACACGGTGGAACTGCCGTCCCAAGCAAACGTAGCGTGACTCAAATCGGGGCCGCCGTAGCGAACGAACTCACGGCGGTTTCGGTGATATGCAAGGCCAAACCAGAAGAACCAGCCGTCACCGGGTACGACGGTGAGTTGCCGCCAATTCCCTGGGGGAGGAGGAGGCTGCAATCGCGAAAATGTCGCCCTCACAACCCGGTTGGCATTCATAGCTAGTGTCGCCGGGTTCGCGGACGGCGGCGAATCAACTCCCGTCCAGGATGCGAACGACCAGCCTGTTTCCGGAGTGGCGGTGAGTGTTACTACGGTTCCAGTCGAGTACGTCGCCCCAGCGGGAGCCGCAACAACGCTGCCCTGTCCCTGCACATTCACTGTAAGGGCGTATTCGGGTGGCGGCGGGGATGGTGTGCTTTCACATTGCGTGGCTTCCGCAGCCGCTGCAGCCGAATGGGCTTGCGCCAAGTAGGAGTCGTAACGGGCGCCCTGGTATGTGCTCCACGCATTCCAGCCATTTGGATAATGGCGCAGTTGGTACGCTGCATTGGCGGCGTATTCGGCGTCCTGGAGAATCCGGTCGTAGGAGAAATCGTCCGGATGCGATCTTCTGTCGATCTGCCAAAGACCGTATGAATCCTCGCGCCGGGCGTTGCAGTTGCAGCAATGAGCGGCGACGTGGAACTCCGACTCCGCGCCCGCCAGAGCGATCGCCGTAACCAGATCATCCCCTCGAAAGCCGGCCCGGTACGCCAGGCACGCTACCTCGTCAATGCTGAGTGCGGGCGTGTCCATACCGACGCGGTAATTGTCGCCTGCTTCACAGGGTGAGGGTGGAGGCGGCGGTGGAGGTGTTATCAGGTCATTGTCCGACCGATATCGCGCGTTAGCATGAAAGCCTGTATGTCCCGACATTGGTTCTGGACGAACGGCGACGTATTGGCTGCCATTCCAACGCCGTAGGGCGAAGTGCACGTGCGTGCCCGGATGGTCCGGACACGCGCTTCCGCACGTATGTCCGGTGTTCCCGCAACGGCCAATTTCCGCGCCTTGGGAGACGACTTCGCCGACAGCAACTGACAGGCTCTCAAGGTGGCCGTAGTAGGTGACGTATCCGTCACCATGATCGATCAGCACGATATTGCCCGTGGGCTGACCGCGATCGGGGTCGCCGTTTTCCGGGCAATAATGTGCTATGCCGGCGTTCGCGAGAATGACAGTGCCGCCTGCTGCTGCGAGGATCGGGCGATTCCAGGCATCACACGCCAGCAGGCCGAAGTCCAAGGCGAACGCGTGACTCCCCGTGTGGGTGCGCGTGTTGTAGCCGTTCGTAACGTACCAGCTGTCCCCGCTTCGGTAGGGCAGCTTCAGCGACGGCTGGCCTATCCCGCCGAAAGCATCTAGGCCCGGCGGAGCAACGTGCTCCTCCTGCAGTTCTCCCTCGTTCGTGTCACTCGGCGTATTGTCATCTCCAGTCGAGTTATCGTTGCCCGATGGCGGGCAGCCCCCGGAGACTGCCAAGCTCGCCACCAGCAGCGCTCGCCACGCCAAGCGTGTCAACATGCGACTCGCCTCCAAAAGTACCATGCGAAGTGCTCACGCGGCAGTGCGCGCAGAAGTTCAGACAAACGCTCCGGTTCGCATCGCGACAGATACCGCCGGCTGGTGGATTCTACACCGGCGCGGCGGGAGGCGAAGCTCCGGCGGCTAAACAGGCCGGCGCTACGGTCCGCCCGTGCTGCCCGTCACCAGCTCCACCGGCGGCAGGTTCTCCTGCCGGCCCGAGATCGGCCGCTTCGCCCGCGAGGCGATGACCAGCGCCACCGCGATGATCGCGATGTTCGTCAACAGCGTCGGAACGAGCTTGTTCTGCCAGTCGCGCAGCACGAGCACGCCGGTCGCCACCACGAGCGCCAGCCCGAGCGGGACCAGCCCCTTCCACGCCAGGCGCATGAGCTGATCGAAGCGGAAGCGCGGAATCGTCCAGCGGATGATCATGTAAAACATCAGGAACGACATGATCTTCGCCCACAGCACCGCGAATTTGAGCAACATGCCCACCCAGCTCGTGTCGGCCGCGCTCGTCACGCCCCACAGGTGCCAGCCGCCGAAGAAGAGCGTCGCCAGAAGCGCGCTGTTCGTAATCATGTGCGCGTATTCGCCCAGGTAAAACAGCCCGAACTTCATGGCCGAGTATTCGGTGTGGTAGCCGGCGACAAGCTCCTGCTCGGCCTCGGCCAGGTCGAAGGGCGTGCGGTTGGTCTCGGCGAATGCGCTGATGAGCACGAGCAGAAACGCGATCGGGTGCATGAAGACGAACCAGACGCCGCTGGTCGCCTGCTGATTCACGATCTCGTCGAGCCGCAGCGTGCCGGTCGTGACCAGCAGCGCGAGCAGGCCCAGGCCGAGCGGCACTTCATAGCTGAGCATCTGGGCCGTCGCGCGCAGGCCGCCGAAGTGCGCGTACTTGTTGTTGCTGGCGTAGCCCGCCAGGACCACCGCATAGACCGCCAGCGAACCGATCGCGAGCATGTAGAGGAAGCCGACGTTGATGTCCGCCACCTGCGTCTTGAGCGGGGCGCTGCCGGCGGGCATCCACGGCCAGACCACGTCGCCGGCCCAGGGAATAACCGCGAAGCCGACCATCGCGGTGATCAGCGCCAGCGACGGCGCGAGGATGAAGAGCGGCTTGTCCACGTTTGCGGGGACGATGTCTTCCTTGAGGAAGAGCTTCAGGCCGTCGACGATCGGCTGAAGGATTCCCCAGAATCCGACGCGGTTGGGGCCTTTGCGATCCTGAATGAACCCCGCAACTTTGCGCTCCATCAGGATCAGCCCGGCGCACAGGTGCAGGTTGATGAACAGGATCAGCCCCATCACGACGAGCGACAGCGTGAACTGAGAAGCGAGCACCCAGCGCCAATACGGAAACGTCACGCCCAGCAGCACGGCCGGTGCGGCCAGCAGCGCCGTCAGCCCGCCGAAGAGGACGAGCGGGTTGCGGAGGAGGAGGTCGATGCGTTGGGGGGTGATGGCGAACATCTCGGTCCTCA
>CAZHIE010000015.1:0-2045 GCA_964532435.1 uncultured Planctomycetales bacterium | reverse complement strand
GCCCGTCGCATCGTCCGAGATGGTCGAACAGCGCAAGGTGGCGCTTCGCAAGCTGCGAGAGCTTGGCGGATTGGGCCAGTTGATTCCCGATCCCGTGACGTGGCAACAGGAGCTGCGCCAGGATCGCCCGCTGGATCGCCGCTAGCCGGAGCGCACGATGCTCTGCGACAGCAATATTCTCATCTATGCGGCCGACCCGCGCGACATGCGCTGCGCGCAGCTCGTTGAACGCGAGGATGCCGCCATTGCCAGCGTCTCATGAATCGAGGTGCTTGGCTTCCCGGGATTCGCCAATCTGTCCCCGGACCAGCAGCTGCGGCTGCGTGAGATCGTCGGGTCCATGATCGAGCTGCAACTGGATCAACCGGTCATCGAGCGGGCCATCATCGTGCGGCAGCAAAGGCGCACGACGCTGGCCGACGCCGTCATCGCCGCCACTGCGCTCGTGCATGACCGGCCCCTGGTGACTCGCAACACCGTCGACTTCCAGCACATCGCCGGCCTTCGGCTGATCAATCCATTCGACGAGGAGTGACGCCGACTTCCCCGCGCACGCTGGCTTCTGGACACGAAGCGGGCGCATTGGTCGGCTCGCCGAAGTTCATCGTTCCAAGCGCCAGGCGATTGGACTGCGCGCGATGGATGCGATTGATACCTCAGGAGCGGCCGACGGGGGCGGCCTTTTGTGTGTGCCACTGCTCTTGAGCAGTGGCCGTTCCGATGGTGGGAGAGCTACGGCGACCGGAAGCGGCTCGCCGGTGGGTCGTTCACCCCGTGCGGCTTTGCCCACCGAGAGACTTCAGTGCGCATGCACCGGCTCGGCCGCCGGCTCGAAGGCGCTCGCGAATTCGGGCATCTTTTGCGCCATCTGCTGCCGAATCTTCGCGGCGCGGAACAGACCGCTCTCGCCCGCCAATTCGGCGAAGAACTGCCCGTCCGCCTTTACGCCGTCCAGCGGCCGCACCGCCCGCTCGAACGGCTGAATCAGCCCGGCGTGGTTCATGAACGAGCCCTCGCGCTCCGTCCACGCCGCCGACGGAATCTGCACCGCGGTCCAGTGATCCACCGCCGAGCCGAACAGGTCGTGCATCACGAGGAATCCGACGCGGCTGAGATGCTCGGCCACCTGCGGCGTGATCCAGACGTTTGGATAGCCGCCGACGACGTACGCCGCGGCGAAGCGGCCGTTGCCGGCTTGCGCCTGAAACGCGGCGAAGTCGAGCGTCGCGCCGCCGAACTGCTGAATGATTTTCTCGATGCCGGCGCGGTTGGGGCACTTCTCGGCGCGGATCGTGAAGCCCTTGGCGAACGATTTGTCGGCGCCGGCAGTCGGGACGTGGCCGAGCACCAGCGCGGACTTCGGCGCGACCCGGCGAACGAACTTCGCCAGCAGCCACGCCTCTTCGCAGCTCATCATGGGGCTGAGAACGGCGGCCACACCGTCGCCGCGCTCCGCGGCGGCCGAGAAACGCGACGCGATGCGCTCGGGCAGCTCCTCCCAGCGGGCCGGCACGAACCCATGCGCCTCGCGCACGTGCGGCTGGTGCAGGCGGTCCGGCCGCTGCGTGTATTTCCAGCCGAAGCGCCCCTCGTCGCAAATCCACCACTCGTTGACCTTTTCGTTGTATCGCGGGCGCAGGCGATACACGCGGTTTTCGTTCTGATCGACCTCGACGGTGCAGCCGGTGCTGCATCCGGCGCAGACGGACTTGGCACTGTTCAGCAGCCAGACGCGCTGCTGGAACAGAAAATCCTTGCTAAGCAACGCGCCGACGGGGCAGAGGTCGACGACGTTGCCCTGCAGCGCGTTGTCGAGCGGCTCGCCGGGAAACACGTCGATCTCGCCGCGGTTGCCGCGGTTGACCACCGAAAGCTCGCCGTCGCCGGCCACCTCGTCGCAGAATCGCACGCAGCGCGTGCAGAGCACGCAGCGGTCCTGATACAGCAGCGTGCGCGGGCCGATGTCCTTCTTGGGGTTTTTCGACTTCTCCTCGACCATGCGCGAGCTGGCGTGGCCGAACCCTTCTCTGTAGTCCTGGAGGTAG
>CAZHIE010000014.1:23998-37868 GCA_964532435.1 uncultured Planctomycetales bacterium | reverse complement strand
CCGCCCTGCGCGATGCGGGGCCGCTGCTCGACGCCGTCGCCGACGCGCTGCTGGGCGTCTTTCGGGCGGGCGGGCGGCTCTACCTGTTCGGCAACGGCGGCAGCGCGGCCGATGCACAGCACATCGCGGGCGAGTTGCTGGGCCGATTCCGCCGCGAGCGCGCGGCGCTGCCGGCGCTGGCGCTGACAACCGACACGTCGACGCTGACGGCCGTCGCGAACGATTACTCGTTCGAGCGAATCTTCGCGCGGCAGCTCGAAGGATTGCTGCGGCCCGGCGACGCGGTGTGGGCGCTGAGCACGAGCGGCAACTCGGCCAACGTCGTCGCGGCGCTGCGCGTCGCCGCGCCGTGCGCGACCGTGCGCATCGGCTTCGGCGGCGAAACGGGCGGACAGATGGCCGCGCTCTGCACGCACGTTTTCAAGGTCCCGCACACGCGCAGCGACCGGATTCAGGAGGCCCACATGCTCGCGTATCACTATGTCTGCGAGCGGGTCGAGGCGTTGCTGGCGTAGCATGTGGGGGGCAGATGCTTGGGGGGCCGGAGGCCGGCCCCCCAGCGATATCCGAGAGCGACTTCTCCCTGAGCCGAGCTGCAATGTTCAAACCGTTGGAGCATGAGTGCCACCGCTTCGCGAGTTTCGCGGCCAGCGTTCTCGCGCCGGCGATCTATTCGGACGCAGCGCCCCTCCGCGTCAGCGCGCAAATCTGCACAGACCCAATCCCCTACGACGAAGCCGTGCGGCGCGAGTTTCGTCCGGTCGAGACGGGCTGGCGCTTTGGGCCCGTCTGGTCGACCGCGTGGTTGCGCGTTCAGGGGCGCGTGCCGGAGTCGCCGCGCGGCCGGCCGATCGTGCTGCGCTTCGACAGCGGCACCGAAGCGACGCTTTGGCAGGACGGCGTGCCGATTGCCGGATTCGACGCGAATCACCGCGAGCACCTGCTCGCCGCCGCGCGCGCCGGCGACGAGTTCGGCGGATACGTCGAGGCCGCCTGCAACCGGCCGCTCGGCGCGACGTTCTTCTGGTGGGATTCGCCGGAGCTGCGCAGCCGCTGGGCGGCGCCGCTGCCCGGCCGGCTCGATCTGTGCGAGCTGGCGGTGCGGGACGACGCAGTCTGGCGGCTGCACTCGACGTACGAGTTCATTCGCCAATACGCGCTGCTGCATGACGAGTCGTCGGGCGCCGCCCGCGCGCTGCTCGACGCGCTGCGCGACGCGACAGCGCGAATCGACCCCGCCGACGTCGGCGCCACGGCCGGCGAAGCGATGGACGTGCTGAGCCAGGCGATGCAGCGCGGCGACGCCTCATCGGCCAGCGCGTGCATCGCGGTCGGCCATGCGCACATCGACACCGCCTGGCTGTGGCGCACGCGCGAGACGCGCCGCAAGTGCATCCGCTCGTTCGCCAGCGCGCTGCGCCTGATGGAGCAGAACCCCGGCTTTCGTTTTACGTGCAGTCAGGCGCAGCAATACGCCTGGCTCGAGCGCGACTGCCCGGCGCTCTTCGCGCAGATTGCCCAGCGCGTTCGCGAAGGCCGCTGGGAGGCCGGCGGCGCGGCGTGGGTCGAGCCCGATTGCAACGTACCCTCGGGCGAATCGCTCGTCCGGCAGATCCTGCACGGTGTCGCGTACTGGCGCGAAAAATTCGGCGATGCGGCGCCGCAGGACTACCTGTTCCTGCCCGACACGTTCGGATTCCCAGCCTGCCTGCCGCAGATCATGCGGCTGGCCGGCCTGCGCACGTTCGTGACAAACAAGCTGTGCTGGAACGACACGACCGAGTTTCCGCACGTGAGTTTCGTGTGGCGCGGGCTCGACGGCGGCGAGGTGCTCGCCCATTGCACGCCCGGCGGCGACTACAACTCCGACAACTCGCCGCGCCTCTGGCAGCGCGGCGAAAGACACGTCGCGCGCATGGATCAATCGCGGGCCGGCCTCTGGCTTCAACCCTACGGCTACGGCGACGGCGGCGGCGGCCCGACGGCGCAGACGGCGCTTTACGCGGAACTGGCGGCAAAGCTCGACGGCCTGCCGCGCGTGCGCGGCGGGACGATTCGCGAATTCTGCCGCGAATTGTGGCGGCGACGCGAAGCCGAGCGTGCGGCCGGCCGGGATTTTCCCGCCTGGGACGGCGAGCTTTACCTTCAATATCATCGCGGAACGTACACGACGCAGGCATGGCTGAAACGCGCCAACCGACTGGCCGAAGAGCGGCTGCGCAGCGCGGAGTTGCTCACGTGGTTCGGACCGCGGCGCGCCGCCCACGAGCCGTCCGCCCGCGCCGAGCTCGACGCGGCGTGGAAGACGGTCCTGCTGAACCAGTTTCACGACATCCTGCCCGGCTCGTCGATCGCCGAGGTGTACGAAGACGCGCGGCGCGAGCACGACGAGGTCGCGCGAACGCTCGACGCGCGAATCGACACGGGCCTGCGCGCGTGGGCGAACGCGCTCGGCGGCGGCGAAGCGCGTCAGTCGCTGCTCGTGTTCAATCCGTCGTCGGCGCCGGCCACCGCGGTCGTCGAACACGCGGGACGCGAGCTGTACGTGGAAGACGTGCCCGCGCTCGGCGTTCGCGTCATCGACGCCGCCGTGGCGGAATCGGCGCCGCCGGCGGCGGTCGTCGTTTCCGGGCGGTCGCTCCGCAATGCGCTCGTCGCGGCCGAGTTCGACAACGCGGGCCGCGTCGCGCGGTTGTGGCACGTGCCCAGCGGTCGCCAGGCCGCCGCCGGCCCGCTCAATGCGCTGACGCTTTACGAAGATCGGCCGCGTTTCTGGGATGCGTGGGACATCGACCTGGAGCATGAGGATTCGGCCGCACCTGTGGAGACGCCGTGCGAGCGGTTTGAGATCGTGCGAAGCGGCCCGCTGCGCGGCGCGATCGAGATCGAGCGCCCGCTTGGGCGGGCCAGCCGCATTCGCCAGCGCTACGTTCTCGACGCGGGTTCGCCGAGGCTCGACGTTTTGACGTGGGTCGACTGGCGCGAGGAGCATCGCCTGCTGCGCGCCTTGTTTCCGGTCGCCGTTCGCAGCCCGCGCGCGACGTATGGGACGCAGTTCGGCTTCGTGGAGCGCCCGACGCATCGCAACACGCCGGCCGACCGGGCGATGTTCGAGGTCTGCGCGCACCGTTGGATGAATTTGTCGGCGCCCGGCCTCGGCGTCGCGCTGCTCAACGATGGAAAGTACGGCCACTCCTGCCGCGGGCACGTGATGGGGCTGACGTTGCTGCGCGCTCCGCGCTTCCCCGACGCGAGCGCCGACGTCGGCGAGCACGAATTCACATACAGTCTGATGCCGCACGCCGGCGACTGGCGCGCGGCCGGTGTGTCGTGCGAGGCCGAGCGGCTCAATCGTCCGCTGATCGTGCGCGCGATGGACGGCGCGTTCGCGCGCGAGTGTCGCGAGTGGGCGCCGATGGAGGTGGAAGCGGCCGATGGGCTGGGTGGCGCCGGTGTGGAGGTCGTCGCCGCGAAGCCGGCCGACGACGGGAACGGGCGGATCGTGCGGCTGGTCGAAACGCACGGTGCGCAGCGGCAAATGCGGTTGCACTGGCGAGCCGGCGCGGCGCGGGTCGAGGCGGTGGACCTGCTTGAACGGCCCCTGTCGTGCGAGATCGGCGAGGTTGACGGGATTCGGCACGACGCGGCGTCGGGCGTGACGTCGTTTGTGTTGCGGCCGTTTCAGATTGTGACGCTGCGTGGTGAGTGAGAGGTCGGCGTGGGCTGCGTGGAGAGGCGCGAGTGCGGAATTGAGACAGGCGTCGCGGGAGTGGCGATGTGTGGAGCCGCGAGCGTCAGCGAGCGCGATGGATCGGAGCCGCGAGCGTCGATGGGCACTTGTATTTCAGAGCCGCGAGCGTCGAGGGGCATTTGTATTTCAGAGCCGCGAGCGTCAGCGAGCGAAGCGTTCGGCCGAGGGTGCGGGTAGTTGGGCGAGCGGGTATCCCCATGCGCCCGCGCTCCAAACGCAACACGCGCGGCGCGCGATTGGTCGCTTCGTCGCGTTCGGGGTCAGGAGCGGCGCAGGCACCCGCAACCGGCGCTTGGACGTCGCGCTCCCTGACGGTCGCGGCTCTGATCGGACGCGCTCCCTGACGGTCGCGGCTCCGATCGGTCGTTGCTTCGTGGCTTCGCGGCTTCGCGGCTTCGTGGCTACTCCACTTCCCTTCCGCGCGGGTATGAACCCAGCACCGACAAGTGGACGCAGTGCCCGCGGGCGCTCTCGATCGCGCGCGCCAGCGGTTCCGCCGCGGCATGCCCTTCGGCGTCGATGAAGAAGTAGTATTCCCAATTCCGCCGCCGGCTCGGACGCGACGTGATCATTGTCAGGTTCACGTTTTCCGCCCGAAAAACCTGGAGCACGTCGACCAGCGCCCCAGCACGATGCGACGTGCCGAACATGATGGACGTCTTGTCGTCGCCGGTCGGCCGGGCCGGCTCGCGCCCGACGATGAAGAAGCGCGTCAGGTTGTTCGCCTGGTCCTCGATGTTCTCGAACTGAATCGGCAGCCCGACCAGCTCCGCCGCCAGCTTGCTGGCGATCGCGGCGGTGGCCGGCTCGCCCGCGGCCAGCTCCGCGGCGCGGCTGGTGCTGGCCACGGCGATGGCCCGCGTCGAGAGTCCCGTTTCCATCAGCCAATGCTTGCATTGCTCGAACACTTCCGGCTTCGAGTAGACGCGCTCGATCTGCTCCAGCGGCACGCGCGACAGCAGGTTGTGATGAATCCGGCACAGCACTTCCGAACAGACCCGCACCGGGCTGTCCACAAACGCGTCGAGCGTGTCTACGACCCCGCCGCCGGTCGAGTTCTCCACCGGCACGACGCCGAAGTCGGCGTGGCCGCGCTGAATCTCCGTGAAGACGGTCGCGATGTCGGCCAGCGGTTCGTAGTCGACGGAGCCGCCGAATTTTCCCGCGGCGGCGATGTGCGAGAAGCTGCCGCGCGGACCGAGAAACGCGATGCGCAACGGGCGCTCGAGCAGGAACGACCCACTCATCAGCTCGCGGTAGATCGCGTGCAGCACGCGCTGCGGAAAAGGGCCGGGGTTGCGCTCGCTCAGGCGATTCAGGATTTCGCTTTCCCGGTCAGCCGCATAGATCGGCGCGCCGCGGGCGGCCTTGATCCGGCCGATGTCGGCGGCCAAGCGGCCGCGCTCGCTGATCAGGCGGAGGAGCTGATCGTCGAGTTTGTCGATGCGGCTGCGCAGGTCGGCGAGTTTCGGATCGGTCGCGGCGTCGGACATGAGCTGACTCCGGGAGGTGGGGGGGATGATAACCGGTCGGCGGGGGCGGGGCGCGGGATCGCCGTCGGGGCCGAAGCGCCGCAAGCCATTGCCGACGGAGCCGCAGCCGCTACGCTTCCCGCATGAATCGACCAATCGTCTCAAAGACGTATCCGCCTCACGCCGCGCGGCGGGCGCCGCGGCCGCTCGCGCGGCTTGTCCTGTTTCCTCTCGCGCTGCTGACCGTAAGTGGCTGCGCAGGGCTGAACGATCGTCAGCGCCAGATGCTCAGCGACGGGCAGGCGGCGTATGACCAGAAGCAGTACAAGTATTGCATCGATCGGCTCTCGCGCTTCCTCGACGAGGCGGCCGACAAGCCCGAGGCCGCCCGCGCGTATTACGTCCGCGGCTTGGCCAATGCGCTCAGCGGGCGGCGGCGCGAGGCGTATGCCGATCTGCGCCAGGCGCACGACAAAACGGACGGCGGTGAGGCGCAGTGGCGCGCCGCGGCGATGCTCGGCACGCTGTACTTCGAAGACGGCGACTGGTCGTCGGCGATCCGGTACACCTCGGCCGCCCTGACGCAGATGCCGCAGTTTCCTCCGGCCGCGCCCATGGACGGACTGCTCTTCCGGCTTGGCAATTGCTACGAGCGCAACGGGCAATGGGCGGACGCGCGGCGGCCGTATGGGCAGCTTGTCGATCGTTTCTCCGAGGGCGTGTACGTGGAGCCGGCGCGCCGCCGCTTGCGCCTGAGCGCCGAGGCGTTTTCGATTCAGTGCGGCGTGTTCGGGTTGGAGAAGAATTCGGCCAATCTGATCGAAGACCTCAAGCGGCGCGGCTTTCAGCCATTTACGACCACCGACGTGCGCGGCAAGACCACGCTGCACGTCGTGCTCGTCGGCCGCTATCGCACGTATGAGCCCGCGGCGGCGGAGTTGGCGCGGGTGAAGGGCTACGTGCCCGACGCCGTGCTCTGGCCCTGATCGCCCGGCGGCCGATCGCGTCCGCGGACCAGATGCCCCAGCGCGACGACCAGGAACAGCGCGGCCGCGAAGATCAGACCGAATGTGAGAACCCAGATCACCGGCGTCCACAGCGCGCCCGCGTTGGGCGTGCCGATGAGCCAGCTCCATCGATCGAAGAATGCGATCGCCAGCGGATCCTTGCGCAGAAAGTCCATCGTGTGTCGCCCGGCCGCCGCGCCGCCCTGCGCGTACCAGCCGACCGCCGCTCCGCCCATCGCGGCGTACCCGACGGCCGCCCCGCCCAGGGCGAGCAGGCCGATCGAAGCGCCGCCGACGCTCAGACTGCCGAGAGAGAGCCCGCCCAGACACAGCACGCCCGCGGCCACTCCGCCGATCGAGACTACGCCGGCCGACAACGCCCCAAACGAGATCAGGCCGAGCGTGAACCGGCCGAGCGCCAGCCAGCCGATTGCGACATCGCCGATCGCGATGATCGCGCGTGCGACGCCGATTTTCTCGTTCTCGCGCGGGCCGAGTGCGACCTGCACCAGCGGCAGGCCGAAGACGCGAATCGGCGACGTATAGCGCTTGCCGGCGTAGATCGGGCCGGGATCGCGCGTCAGCACGTCGACGAGCGGTCGGCCGCACTCGGGGCACTTGCTCGATTCGGTAAGTCCGACGAGCGCGTATCCGCAATGGCCGCAGTAGGGTTGCGTCGGCATGCCGGAAGACCCTCCTCGCCTGCGAGTCAGGCCGGCGCCGCGCCGGCCAGCGCTTCGAGCGGAAATTCGACGGTGTCATACCCGCGCGTGCGGGCGAGTTCGACGATGGCGTCGCGCAGCGCGACGGGCGCATCGTGGTGCGGGATGAGCATCGCGTACGTTCGCTTGCCGGGCGCGTCGAGCGCGACGCTGCCGAGACCTGCGCAACCTTCGCCGCGCTGCGCGAGCAGCACGGCGCACAGCCCGCGATCCTGGCGAGCCAGCAATTCCAGCATCTCGTCGCCGGCCGCGATCGCGCTCTCCTCCACCGGAACGCGCGCGTCGGCGCCAGGCACGCGCTGGAGCGCTTCGACCAGCCGCGGCCAATCGGCGGGCGTGGCGGTCGAGATCTTCGGCTCGCTCTCGTCGGGCTCGACGATGCGGCCGCGGCAGAACGTGGCCCACGCCTCGCCGCTGCGCGCATGGGCGTGAATCGGGCGGAAATCGAAGTTGGCGAGCAGGCCTTCGGCGAGGGCCGCCGGCGCCGTGAGGAAGAGCCGCCGCCCGCCGGTCATGTCGAACCAGGAGCAGAGCGTGGAGAGCACGCGGATGGCAAGCCCCTGCCGGCGGAACTCCGGGCGCGTGAACAGAAGCGGCACGTATCCGACCGCGCCGCGCCGCGCGACGTGCGCCGCGGCGAGCGCCCGCCCGCCGTCCAGGACGGCGACGAGCGCGTCGTGCGCGTCGGGGAGGCCGTGGCAGATTCGTGTCTCGAGCGTGGCGCGCAGGGCGGGCGGCGCGTCGGCCAGCAGCGCGTCGATCGGGGGCCAGCGGTTCGGCGCGGGCGGAATGACGAGCAGCGGCTTCATGCGGGCTTTCCGGGCGGTGCGGATGGTCGGACATCCGGGCCGCAGCGGGGTCGAGAACCTCTGAATGTCCGGCATCGTACTCCGGCCGGTCGGCGCGGCAAGGCGGGCCGCCCGGCCGGCGAGACGCCGCCAGGGACAGCCGCTATCATCTGGGCTGTTGAATTTTACGCAGTGGGTGCGCGAAATTACGCACCTGTGCGTTCTGTGGCCCTGCCGGGCCCGTGCCGCCGGGTTGCCGCTGGCCGATTTGGCGGCGCCAGGGGCCGGCCGAAGGCGATCGGCGGGGCGGTCGGGGCCGATATCGCGACGGCGTCTCGGACTGGTCCGCCGTTTGCTATGTCCTCGACGTTGGAGGAAAACGCGCCGTCGCGGCGCGGGCAGGGACTCGACGAGGCCAATCCCCGATGAGCACGCAAATGCAATCCACGACGGTCGCGGCCAAGGCGCTGCTGCCCCGCGAAGTCCACGCCGCCTCACCCGACACCGGTCAGCCGATCGGCGCGGCGCTGCGGCGCAACCCGATCATCCGGTTTTTCTCCAGCGTGCGGCTGGGCGTCACCTGGCTGGCGCTCGTGCTGATCTACGCCTGCGTGATGTCGGCGATGCCGCAGGTGCGCGGCGCGCTGGAGATGACGGAGATGACGGCGTTCGGGCACTGGCTCTTCACGGCGCTGATCGTGCTGCTTTGCACCAGCCTGACGCTGGCGACGATCACGCGCATCCGCTGGTCGATCATCAACGCCGGCGTGCTGACCGTGCATGCGGGAATTCTGCTGCTGTGCGGCGGGTCGGTGCTGTACTTCGGGACCAAAATCGAGGGCGACGTGCTGCTGCGCACGCCCAGCATCGAGCTGTTCAGCACCGGGGCCGGCCAATCGCGCGTGGTCGCGCGGCTTCGCACGCAGCCGGGCGAATCGTGGTCCAACACCATGCCCGCGCTGGGCGGAGAAGTGAAGCTGGACGTGACCGACGTGCAACGCAACGGCGCGCGCGTCGAGCGCGCCACGCTGCGCGCCGCCGTCGGGGGCGGCGAGCCTCGCACGATCGACCTGCGCCTCACCGATCCCTCGCCTCAGCCGCTCAACAACCGCCTGGCGCTGCGCCTCGCGAGCGATCCGCCGGCCGAGCGCTTTTATGACAAGGAACGCGCCGCGCTCTACGTTCGCCGCAACGGCGAGCGCGACTGGCAGGAGCACGAGCTGGCGGGGCTGCCGATTTTTCGCGAGCGCTACGTCGACCAGGGTTACACGCTGCTCGACCGCAGCGGAAAGCCGTCGCCGTCGAAGCGCGCCGCGCCCGAGGTCCGCATCGGCGGGCTGCGCATCCCGACCGGCTGGTTCGAGCGCTGGCGCATGCCGATTCCGGTCGACGTGGCCGACGCGCCGTTCGACGTGAGCGTCACGGGCTATGTGCCCTACGTCGGCGGAACCAGCACGCGCCTGATCGCGGGCGGCGAGCGGCTGAACCCCGGCGCGACGATCCGGCTCTCGAATCCGAAGGGCGATCGACTGCTCGAACGCAGCCTGCAAGCGCTCAGCCCGGCCGACTCCCTGCTGATGACCACGCCGCCGATCGAGTTCCGCTGGGCCGCGACGCCGGCCGAACGCGAGGAGATTCTGCGGCCGATGATCGGCGTCAACGAGCTGTTGGTCGAAGTCGCCGATCCGCCGGTGAAGAAGGTGATTCCGATCCAGGTCGGCCAGGAGACCGCCATCGAGGGCACTCCGTACAAAATTCGCGTGAAGGACATTTTCCCGTCGTGGCCGCTGATGTCGCCCGGCTTCGAGAACGCGGTTTCGCCGGCCGCGCTGATCGAAGTCGAGCGCGGCGAGACGCGCTTCACGCGGACGGCGATTCAGCGCTATCCGCAGATGTCGCAGGACATCGACGCCGAGGGCGTGCGGCGGCGCGACGCGCTGCTCGACACGAATATCTCGTTGCGCTTCCGCACGTGCGCCGACGGATGGATGACGGTCGTGGCCGACCCGGAGGGCACACAGCGCGGCGAAGCGCTGGTGGCGTCGATCACGCCCGACGCGCGGGCGCAGCAGATTCCGGTCCGCGTGGGCGTGGCGGCGCCGATCCAGTTTCAGGGCTTCGCGCTGGATTTCACGCTGGTCAGCCTGAGCGCGAGCGTACGCGCGGTCGAGATCCCGGTCGTGGAGCCGCTCGAAACGCGCGAGGCGAACGTCTCGACGCGCGGCGTGTCGGCCATCCGGCTGAATTTCACCGGCCGCGGTTCGGCGGCGGGTTGGAGCGAGGAGCGCTGGCTGCAATTCAGCATCTATCCGGAAGAAGACGCGAGCGTGCTGGCGGTCGAGCCGCCGGGCGCCGGCGTTTGGGAACTGGTCTATTCGCGGCTCGCGCACCCGCTGGGGCAGAAGCTCTGGCCGGGAACGCTGAGCGTGAGGTTCCTGCCGGGCCGCAATCGCGTCGATTTCTGGCGCAGCGATTTTGGCGTCGGCGAGCCGGGCAGCGACGAGATTCGCCCCGGCATGGTTCAGACGAACAGCACGTTCACCGTTGGAGACTGGGCGCTGTTTCAGAGCGGCGCGGCGCGGGACAACTGGAGCTACACGATCCTGGGCGTCGGCAACCGCCGCGGGATTGGGCCGATGGTCCTGGGCTGCTGCATGATCACGCTCGGTTGCCTGTATGCGTTTTACGTCAAGCCGGCGCTGCGCCGCCGCGCGCTCGAACGCGCGCTGGCCGCCCACGCGGCATGAACCGCCCGAAGCGGCGTGTATGGAAGGATTTGGACGCATGAATCGACTGCAACCCCCCGCGAACCGATTCGCCACGCGGCGGCCCGCGATTCGCGCTCTGGCGATCGCCGTCGCGCTGCTGGCGGCGGGCCTGGCGCACGCGGCGGACGCGCCGCTCGAGCCCTCCCGAACCGCGGCGAAGGTCGATCGGCTGATCGACTGGTCGGCGGCGCGGCTGATCGCCGTGCAGCACGAGGCGCGCAACAAGACGCTCGACTCCTTCGCGCGCGAAACCATGTCGGTGATGGTCGGCAAGGAGCACCTGCCCGGCCTGTCGCCGACCGCGTCGCTGCTCGAATGGATCTTCCGAAACGGCGAATACGCGGATCAGCCGGTGATTTATGTGCGGGAGAAGGGTCTGCGCGTCGACTTCTCGCGGCACATGCCCAAAGAGAAGCGCGACTACATCGTCCAGACCGGCTACTTCACCCCGCGCCAGTTCGCCGACCCGACCGTGCGCCGCAAAATGGAGGAATTCGCCCCCCGCTTCGACATGGGGTCGGCGATGGGGCGCGTCGGCGGCGCGCGCGAGGTCGCGTTCGACCTGGAGCGGATGCTGCTGATCGTTCCGCCGGGCGTCGGCGATCAGACGTCGCCGTGGTTCCATCCGAATGACCTGCTTGCGAACCTGCCGGGCGCCGTCGCGCAGCCGGTGGGCGCAAAGGCGCCGCCGCCGGTACCGGGGGTGAACCCCGACGAGGCGACGGCCGTGCTCGGCGCGTGGGCGAAGCTCCAGCGGGCGTGGATCGCCGGCGATGCCCTCGCGATACAGGAAAACCTCGACCGCCTGGCGCTGCTGCTGCCGGCCATGGCCGGCCCGGGCGTCTATCCGGTCGCGTGGCAGCGCTCGGCCGAGGCGACCTACTACGGCATGCACAAGTTCGTATGGGGCTGGATCGCCTACGTGATCGGCGCGTTCGTCGCGGTCCTGGCGCTCGTCACGCGCTGGCGCGCCGCGGCGGTGGTGTCGCAGATTCTGCTCTGCACGGGGCTGGCGGTTCACATCTTCGGCGTGGCGCTGCGCTGGCTGATTCTGGGGCGCATTCCCGTCGCCAACATGTACGAAGCGCTCATCGGCGCGTCGATCTTCGCCATCGGCGTGCTGCTTGGAATCGAACTGACAGATCGTTTCCGCCGCACGAACCGCGCTGCAAACATCGGCCTGGGCCTGACGTATTCGCTGCTCGCGCTCGTCGCCGGCGGCTGGGCGACGTACGCGGTCTGGTTCACCGGCGGCGGGCGACGCGCGACCGCGTCCGACTGGCTGATGGTCGGCTTCACGTTCCTGTTGCTGAGCGGAGCGACCTACCTGGCCGTGTCGTCGCTCCTGTCGGCGCCGCGGCTGGTGTACCGGGCGTGCGTGCATCCCGCGTTTCTGCTGGCCGGGAACGCGGGCGGCTTCCTGGCGCTGGTTCTGGCCGGCTATGTCGTGCCGGGCGGCGGGGCGCTGACGTCGATCATGTCCATTCTCGACGACGTGATGCTGCGCATTCACACCGTGCTGATCATCATGTCGTACGCGCTGATCTTCATCGCCTCGGTGATCGCGCTGGCGTATCTGTTCTGCTACTACATGATTCGCGCGCCGCGCGCGTCGCTGGAGGCAGGGCTGTCGGCCTGCACCGCGGGGGTGGCGCTGTGGATCGCGTCGTACATGCTGTTCGCCACGGTCGCCGGATTCCCCGATCCGCTCAAGGCGCCGGGCGTGGCGCTGGTCGGGTCGGGTTTGGCGGGCGGGCTGGCGCTGCTGCTGGCGCTGCTCGCGTGGGTGCGAGCGGGACACTGGCTCATGGCGCCCGGCGCGATCGGCATGATCGCGGCGGTCACAATGGCGATCGGCAATCAGAAGTTCGTCCTCGGCATGGGCATGGTGCTGGCGATCGGCGGATTGGTCTGGGCGCTGGGAAACATTCCTGCGCTGATCATGGGCCGCGCCGCGCTCGCCGCGCCGGGGCTGGCGCTGGCCGGCGCGGGCGGACGGGGCTTTCCCGTTGCGACCGGCGGGGGCGGCGGCGGTCCGCCGTCGGCGATTCAGCTCCGGCGGAGCAAGCCGCTTCTGGCCGGCGACATGCCGGGCGACGAGGCCCGGGCGCGCGAATTGCCGGGCTGGCTGCACGAGATGGACTGGGTCCATCTGATCATCCTCAACATCGTGTTCGTGGTGCTCTTCGTGGGCATCATCCTCGGCGCGGTGTGGGCCGACTATTCGTGGGGCCGGCCGTGGGGATGGGATCCGAAGGAAGTGTTCGCGATGAACACGTGGATCATCTACGCGATCCTGATTCACACGCGTTTCATCGTGAAATCGCGCGGGTTGTGGACGGCGTGGATGAGCGTGGCGGGCTGCCTGATGATGGCGTTCAACTGGTGTTTCGTGAATTTCTTCATCGTGGGATTGCACAGCTACGCATAGGTCGCCGGGTGCGCGGTTCGGCGCGCGATGTCGCTGGTCGTGCGCCGATTGGCGCGCGGTCTTGCCGCATGGGCGAGTCGTCGCGAGAGACCGGGCGGGGGTTTGTCCGCCCGCATTCGTTGCCTGGGAGTATGGTGAAATGAGCGTACGTTCGTCGGTCTGCGTCGTGTTGACTCTCGCGGCGATGTTCCTGGCCGGATGCGACCGCTCACCGCCCCCGCCGCCGGCCTCGTCGTCGAACGCGTCGACGCAGCCGAGCGCGTCGGACGTGGCCGCGATTCAGGACATGCTCCGCGCCGAGCAGCGCTCGGCCGCCGCGGGCGCGCCGGGCGCCGGAGGCGGACAGTTGCCTGCCGGGCATCCGACCCTTCCGCCGGACGGCGCTGCACCGCCGGGCGCTGCGCCCGCGGGTGCGCCCGCGGCCGGCGACTTGAAGTACGAAGCGCCCGCGGCCTGGAAGCGCGAGCAGCCGCGCAGCGCGATGCGCAAGGCGCAGTTCACCATTCCGAAGTCGGAGGGTGACGCGGAAGACGGCGAGATGATCCTGTTCTTTTTCGGCAAGGGGCAGGGGGGCGGCGTGACGGACAATCTCGCGCGCTGGCGCGGCATGATGTCGGACAGCGAGGGGAAGCCCGTCGCGGACTCGGCCGTCACGCAAGAGTCGTTCGACGTCGACGGGCTCAAGGTGACTGCGATCGACGTGCGCGGTCGCTATGCGCCGTCGGCGATGGCCGGCGCGCCGGCGACCGGCCCAAAGGATGATTACCGCATGTTCGCGGCCGTGATCGAGACGCCGGGCGGGCCGTGGTTTTTCCGCGGCACCGGGCCGGACAAGACGATGTCGGCCAATCGGGACGCATTTCTCGCGATGCTTCGAACGGTCAAGCCGTAGCAGCCCCGCGCACAACTGTGGACCGCGCCCGCGGCGGAA
>CAZHIE010000014.1:15019-23898 GCA_964532435.1 uncultured Planctomycetales bacterium | reverse complement strand
GCAGCCGCCCTCGGCTGCATTTCTCCCGCCGATGGGTTCCCCAAGCGCGCGGCACGAGACGCCCGCTCACCAGGATGTTGCCCGCGAGTGCAGCCTATTCGCGCGCCGTTTCTGCCCCGCGCCACCAGGCCGGCACGGTCAGCGCGCGGCCGGTCGGCGTCGTAACGCGCTCGAAACCGGCCGAGTAGACCTGCGCGAGGCGCTCCGGCGTAAGGACATCCTGTGCGTCGCCGTCCGCGGCGACGCGACCGTCGCGCAGCGCGACGACGCGCCCGCCAAGCGCCGCGGGAATCTGCAAATCGTGGCTGACCAGCACCAGCCCGCGGCCGCGCGCCCGCCATGACCTCAGCAACGCGACCAACTCCAGCAGATACGCCGGATCAAGCGCCGTGTCGGGCTCGTCGAGGAACAGCACGCGCGCATCCTGCGCCAGCGCTGCGGCCAGCAGCGCCTTCTGCCGCTCCCCGCCGCTGAGCGTGCGAATCGGTCGCTCGCGAAGCGCTTGCAGGCCGGTCTGCTCCAACGCGTGATCGATCGCCGCGCGATCGGCCGGCGATAGCGGCGCCAGCGCGCGCACGTGCGGATAGCGGCCGCCGGAGACGACGTCGCCGACCGTCTGTTCGGGAAGCTGCTGAACCAGTTGCGGGACATACGCGGCCAGCCGTCCGCGCTGCCGGGCGGACAGCCGGCGAATGTCGCATTCGTCGTAGAGCACCGCGCCGCGCGCCGGCGGAAGCACGCCGAGCAGCGCGAGCAGCAGCGTGGTCTTGCCCGAGCCGTTTGGTCCGATCAGACACGCGCCGGCCGCGGCGTCGAGCGAGACCGTGATATCGTGAACCACTTCGCGCCCGCCGCGCGCGACGCAGAGCGCGTCCAGCCGGATGGTGCCAAGCGTGCTGGGTGTCGAAACGGCACTCACGGCTTTGCGCCTCCCGACGCCGCGGATGCGTCGTCGCGGGCCGGCTCGCGCGCGAGGCGCGCATAGATCTCGGCGCAAGTGAGCGGCAAGCGCGGGCCGAGCAGGAACCAGCGATTTCCCGTGAAAACGTAGACGCGCCGCGCCGCGACGGCGGCGAGGCGCTCGAAGCGCTGCCAGGCGGCCAGCGCGTCGGCGTCGCCGTCGGGGCGGGCCGAGCCGTCGGGGGCAAGCTCGATGACGACGTCCGGCGACGCGGCGACGATCGCCTCCAGCGATAGCGGGGCAAATGGCGGCGCGCCGGGAGGGGCGACGTTGGTGTGCCCGCCGAGCCGCAGCAGGTCGTCGTAAAACGAGCCGGGGCCGGCGACGGTTGGCGGTATGGGCGGGTCGCTCAGAGGGCCGATTGTGATCAGCACACGGCGCTTGGGCAGAGCCTGAAACGTCGCGATGACGGCCGCAATCTCGCGCCGCAGCGACTCGTTCAGCGCTGCGGCCGTGTGCGTTCGACCGGTGCGCCGCCCGACGCGCTCGATGGCTTCGTACAGGTCGTCCAGCCGCCCGTCGGGCAGCGCTTCGCATGTTCGGCCGAGCTGCGCGAGGCGATCGGCGAGCGCGCGGCTCTGGCCGGGAATGAAGTACACGTCGGCGCGGAGCGTGCGCAGCACCTCGACGTTGGTTTCGTTCAGCGCGCCGAGGTCGGGGACCGCCTCGATGCCCGGCGGCCAGTCGCAATAGCTGGTGCGCCCGACCAGCGATTCGCGCAGGCCCAGGGCGCAGACGATCTCGGTGATGTTCGGCGCGCCGCTGATGATCGTGAGGGGGGCGGCGGCGCCGTCGCGCGGGTCGATCGTGGGGTGGGCCACGTGATCGCGGATGAGGGAGACTTCGAGCGGGTCGTCCGGCGTCGCGGGCGGCGCCGAATTGGACCGATCGCAAGCGGCCAGCGGCGCAAGCGCGAGCAGGCTGACAAACATCGCGCGCCGCGAGATCATTGCGGCGCCTCCGCCATCGCGCGAGTCAGCTTCCGGTCGATGTACGTCGCGACCGTCGCGGCCTGAAGCTGCGCGCTCCACGACGCGCTCTCGCCGAACAGGTCGACCAGCAGCCGGCCGCGGCGAAAGACGACGCCGCCCTCCGTCCACGCCCCTTCGTCGCCGAGGTCGAGAGGATCCGCCAGTGCGCGGCGCACACGTCGCAGCGCCGTCGCGGCCGCGTCGGCGGAGTCGAAACCGATCGCTCGGACGGTCAGGCGTCGCTCGGGCTCCGTCTCGTTTCCGTAGCGCGCGATCCAGACGGGCGCCTCGGGGCGCGCGTCGAACAACGCCGCGTCTCGGCCCAGCGCGCCGCGCGCCTGGTCGAACGTGCCGCGCCAGACGACGCCGTCGAGAACCCAGGGATACGCGGCCGACGCGGGTGGGAAGGCGTCGACGACAAGCGCCGGCCGCGGTGCGCAGCCGGAAAATGTGAGGAGGATGGCGCCGAAGAGGAGCGCGGCCGAACGGCGGTTCGCGGTGCGGGTCATGGCGCCAGACCCAGCGTCGCGGCGGCGCCGGGTTGAAGAAACGGGTTGGTGCGTTTCTCGCGGCCGATCGTGGTCGCCGGGCCGTGGCCGCTGTAGACGGCGGTGTCGTCGGGCAGCGTAAGCAAATTCTCGCGGATGTTTTTCATCAGTCGCGCGCCGGAGCCGCCCGGAAAATCGACGCGGCCCATCGCGCCGGACATGAGGCTGTCGCCCGTGAACACCAGTCCGCCCGTCGCGGCGTAGAGCGCCATTCCCGCGGGCGAATGCCCGCCCACGTCGAGCACGCGAAATTCGACGTCGGCGAGGGTCAGTGTCTGGCCGGCGTCGAGCAGGTGGTCGGCCGGCGGCCCCGTGACGGGCCATCCGAGCGCGGCCGACAGGTTCGCGACCGGGTCGATCAGCATTCGCGCTTCGCCGCGCGGGGCGAAGATGGGAAGCTCTCCGAGCGCGCTGCGGATATCGCCGATACCGGCGAAGTGATCGGGGTGACAGTGCGTAAGCACGATCGCGGAGGGCGCGAGGCGCTCGCGCCGCACGGCGGCCAGCAGGGCGGCGGGTTGCGGGGCGAAGCCGGGATCGATGATCCAGGCGGCGCGCGTCGCGACGTGGCTCAGGAGGTAGCCGTTCTCCTGAAACATGGGCTCGACAAAGGTGTCCACCCGCAACGGGCCGTGCGTCGGCATGCCGCCATTCTATGCGGCCGCGCGCGATTCGCGAGCGTCCGCGAGCGGGTCGGTCGGCCGCCTGGGCGAAGTCGCGGCGGGCGTTCCATTGGCGCGCGGCGCGCCGGCGCGTAAGAATGCGCCGCGGCGGCCGCGCCAGGCGGCGCGACCGAGCGCCGGCCGCCGGAGCATTCCGCACGAGCGCCGGGCGATGCCGGCGGATCGCGAGAAAGGTTGCCCATGCGCCTGCTTTTCATCGGCGACATCGTCGGGCGGCCGGGCAAGCACGCCTGCTCGCAGCTTGTGCCGCGCCTGATTCGCGAGGCGCAGCTCGACGTGGTCGTGGCGAACGCGGAAAACGCCGCCGCCGGCAGCGGCCTGACGCCGGGCATGTTCAGCAAGCTGCGGCATTACGGGATCGACGCCTGCACGCTCGGCGACCACATCTACAAGCGGCGCGAGGTCTTGCCGCTGCTCGAATCTTCCGACCGCATCGTCAAGCCGGCCAACCTGCCGCCCGAGGCGACCGGGCACGAGCTGGCGATCTTCCCTTCGCGCAGCGGGCCGCGCGTGGCGCTCATCTCCATACTCGGCCGAACATACATGAATCTGCGGGCCGATTGCCCGTTTCACGCGATCGATCGGGTGCTGCGCAAGGTTCCGGGCGACGTAAAGACCATTCTGGTCGACGTGCATGCCGAAACCACAAGCGAGAAAGTCGCGCTCGGCTGGCACCTGGACGGCCGGGTGACGTGCGTGGTCGGCACGCACACGCACGTGCAGACGGCCGATGAGCAGATTCTGCCGCGGGGGACGGCGTACATCACCGACCTGGGCATGACGGGTCCGCATGATTCGGTGCTCGGCCGCGACAAGGAGATGGTGATCAAGTCGCTGATCACGAGCATGCCGTATCCGTACAACGTGGCGGAGCGCGGCGCGCGGCTGAACGGGGTGATGGTGGAGTGCGATCCGGCGACAGGCCGGGCGACGCGGATCGAGCGCGTGAGCATGGCGGACGACTCGCCGATGCCGGTCGGGGAGGATGGGGAGTAGCGTTGCGACGCGGTAGAATGACCTGGCGGGATTCGACGCCCGTCGCGCACCGAGGTACTCCGGAACAGGCGGCGCCGCAGTGACCATCATCAAGTCCGTCCACGTTCAGGGCTTCAAGTCGCTTCGCGACGCGACGGTGGACTTGGGTCCGATCAACGTGCTGATCGGGGCGAACGGCGCCGGGAAGTCGAACTTCCTTTCTGTTTTCCACATGATCAGTTTCATGATGGCGGGAGAGCTTCAGACGTTTGTAGGGGCGGGCGGACGGGCGTCGTCGCTTCTCCATTACGGTCCCAAGCGAACGCCGCAACTTTCGGTCGAACTCACGTTTCAGACGGACAACGGGGAGAGCGGCTACAAGTTTCGCCTCGCGCACGCTGCGCCCGATTCCCTGATCTTCGTGGAAGAGGCGGCACAATTCGAACGCCCCGGCGACAAGCCGCAGCTTGTGCAGATGGGGGCCGGGCACTGGGAATCGGCGATATTCGAGACGGCCCGGACGAACAAGATCGCGGGAGTCGTTCAGTTTCTCCTTCGAAGCTGCAAGGTATTCCAGTTTCACGACACGTCCGCGACGTCTCCGCTACGGCAAGCTCGTTACATCGACGATGGTCGCTATCTGCGGACCAATGGCGGCAATCTCGCGGCCGTGCTGTATCGCCTTCGCAACCAGCGGCGCGAGTATTACGATCGGATTGTCGGCACGATTCGTCACGTCGCGCCGTTCTTCAAGGACTTCTCGCTCGAGCCGGCGAGTGATAATCCGCGCGAAATCTTCCTGAATTGGCGCGACGAAGATCCCGAGGGGCTGTTCGGGCCGCACCTGCTCTCCGACGGCACGCTTCGCGCGATGGCGCTCATCACGCTGCTGCTTCAGCCCGAAGACGAGTTGCCCCAGGTGATTCTCATCGACGAGCCAGAGTTGGGACTTCATCCATACGCAATCGAAGTCATCGGCGGACTCATGCGCTCGGCGGCTGCGCACGCGCAGGTGATCGTCGCGACACAATCGACCAAGTTTGTCGACCAATTCGAGCCCTCCGAGATCGTCGTGGCGCAGCGTCATGGCGTGGAGACACAGTTTTCGCGCCTCGATTCAAACAAACTTGCCGAGTGGCTCAACGAATACTCGGTCGGCGAACTCTGGGAGAAGAACGTGCTCGGGGGGAGGCCGACGGCATGGTCCGCCTGAATTTCGTGGTCGAGGGCCACTCGGAGGAGGCGTTCGTAAACCAGATTCTCGTGCCGCACCTCGCCGAGCTGGGCGTTTATGGCAGCGCCCGGCGCGTCGCCACATCCCGCCGCGGCCGTGGCGGATTGCGCCGGTGGCAGAAAGCCGCACAGGACATGCAGCGCTGGATGCGCGAAGACCGCGGCGCCGATGCGCGATTCACGACCATGTTCGATTTCTACGGGTTGCCTGCCGACACACCGGGGCAGACCGCGGCGAAGGGAGAGCGCGACCCATTTGCGAAGGTCTACGCGATCGAAACCGCAATCGCCGCCGCCGCCGGCGGCGACACGCGCCTCCTTCCGTACATTCAGCTTTTCGAATTCGAGGCGCTTCTCTTCGCGGATATCGCGCGCCTCGCGGACTTCTATCCAAACCGTGCGAAGCAACTGATCGCCTTGCGGAAGGTCGCAGACTCCTTCGAATCGCCCGAGCACATCGACGACGGCCCGCAAACCGCACCCTCCAAACGCATTGTGGCGCAATTGGCGGAATACGAAGGGGGAAAGCGGGTCGCTGCCCCAATCGTGCTCGGACGCATCGGCCTTGCCAGGCTTCGCGCGGCTTGTCGGCACTTCGGCGCCTGGCTGAGCTGCCTCGAAAAGCTGGGCGCGCCGATCGCGCCGACGTGGCCCCTGCGGATTACGTCGGAGTCATCGGCGTAACGTCGCGTGAGCCACCGTACGCTTGACACAGACACGCCGCAGCCGGCACTCTCCACCGAACAGACCTTCACCGGAGAATCATTTGACCACGCGCTACGCCGGCCGACTGGCCGCCCTCGCCGCCTGTATCTTCGTCGTCCACGCGATTCACGCCGACGAGCTCTGCGGCCGGGCCGCCGGGCAACTCGCGGCCGAGGGCAGGCGGTTCGATCCGATCGAAGGGCGCGACCCGCGCAACTATCCGCCCGATCCGCAGGTGCGGTTCGAGCACCTGCGGCTGGAGCTCGACTTCGAAGACCTGACCTCGCGCTCGTTTCGGGCGCGCGAGACGATCTCGTTCACCACGCTCGAAGCGCCGCTGCCGCGCCTGGAGCTCGACGCGCTCGATCTGGACATCGAAGAGGTCGCCGACGCGAGCGGGCAGCCGCTCACGACGCGCTACGACGATCGGCGGCTCACGATCCGCTTCGACCCGCCGCTCGCGCCGCGCACCCCCGGCGAGGTGCATATCCGCTACGCCTGCCGCGAGCCGAAGGCCGGCATGTATTTCGCGCTGCCGGACGAGGGCTATCCGGCGCGGCCGCTGATGATCCACACGCAGGGCGAGGCAATCTTCGCGCGGAACTGGTTCGTGTGCCACGACTCGCCCAACGCGCGCTGCACGAGCGAGATGCTCGTCACGATTCCGGACAAGTACCTGGCGCTGTCCAACGGCCAGCTCGTCGCCGACGAAAAGCTGGACGGCGGTCGGCGGCGTTTCCACTACCGCATGGAGCAGCCGCACGCGGCCTATCTCGTCTCGCTGGTCATCGGCGAATTCGCGGTCGTGCGCGAGCAGTGGCACGGCCGGCCGGTCGAATACTGGGTTCCGCCGGGACAGGAGGGCCGCGCGCTCGCGACGTTCGGCAAGACGCCCGAGATGCTCGAGCTGTACAGCACGCTGACCGGGTTCGAGTATCCATACGCGAAGTATTCGCAGGCGGTCTGCTACCTGTTCAACTGGGGCGGCATGGAGAACATCTCGGCCACGACGATGCACGAGAACATCATTCTCGACGAGCGGGCCGCGCTCGACCAGGACGAAGAGGGGCTGATCGCGCACGAGCTGGCGCATCAGTGGTTCGGCGATCTGCTGACGTGCGAGACGTGGGCGCACCTGTGGCTGAATGAGGGGTTCGCGACGTACATGACGCCGGTCTGGTTCGAGCACGCGCGCGGGGCCGACGAATACGTGTATCGCATCTGGGGCACGCTGCGCGGCGCCGCCGCCGCCGACCAGCCGGACCTGCGCGGCGGGCTGGTCTGGCCGTATTACGATCATCCCGACGACACTTTCAGCCGCGGGCCGAGCAATCCGTATGGCAAGGGCGCGTCGGTGCTGCACATCCTGCGGCGCGAGCTGGGCGACGAGCTGTTCTGGCGCTGCATTCAGGAGTACGTGCGGCGAAACGCCTGGAAAACGGTGGAATCCGACGACCTGCGCAGCGTGGTCGAAGAGCTGTCCGGCCGCAGCTTCGAGCGCTTCTTTCAGCAATGGGTCGAGCGTTCGGGCGTGCCGAGCCTGCGCATTTCGTACGAATGGAACGACGCCGAGAGCGAGGCGGTCGTCTCGCTGGAACAGACGCAGCCGATCACCGAGACCGCGCCGGCGATGGCGATCAACGTGCATGTCTGGCTGATGCGCGAGGATGGAACGGTCGAGAAGCGCGTCGTCGAGATGGGGCAGCGCACGGCGCGGCTGGCGCTGCGCTGCGCCGGCGAGCCGCGCATGGTTTGCATCGACCCGGAACTGGCGCTGCTGGCGCGCGTCGAGCTCGAGCTTCCCGCGTCGATGGTCGTGCGGCTGGCGCGCGAGGGGCCGACGCTCGCGTCGCGGCTCTATGCCGTACGCGAATTGGCGCAGCACGACCGCAGCGACGCGCGCGGGGTGTTGAAGGACATGCTGCTCGACGAGAGCGCGTTCTGGGGGCTGCGCTGCGAGGCGGCCGACGCGCTGGCGCGCATGCAGCACGAGCAGGCCCGCGAGGCGCTTCTGGCGGGGTTGCGCGAGGGGGCGCTCATCCGCGAGCACCGCGTCCGGCGGGCCGCCGTCGACGCGCTGGGGCGCTACCGCTCGCCGCGCGTCGCCGAGACGCTGATTCGGCTGACCCGCCACGACGCGACGTACTCGGTCGAGTCGGCCGCGGCCCGGGCGCTTGGCGGACAGGAAGTCAGCGACGAGGTGATCAACACGTTGCTGGCGTGTGCGCAAAAGCCGTCGCGCGGCGACGTAATCCGCAGCGCCGCCGTGGCCGCGCTGGGCGACCTGGGCGACCCGCGCGGCATTGACGCCGCCCTGGCGCTGGCGGAATACGGGCAGCCCTACCGCAGCCGGCCGGCGGGCGTTGCGGCGCTCGGCCGACTGGGGCAGAAGGGCGAGCGGCGGGCCGAGATTCGGCGCGCGCTGCTGGCGCTCGTGTCGGACCCGCAGAATCGCACCGCGGACGCGGCCGTCGCGGCGCTGGGTGTGCTCGGCGACGAGGAGGCGATTCCCGACCTGGAGCGCTTCGCCGGCGGAGTCGCGCCGGAGAATCGCCGTCGGGCGGCCCGCGACGCGGTCGCCGCGATCCGCCGCAAGCAGGGCGAGACGGCCGTGCTCGACAGCCTGCGCTCGCGCGTGGAAGAGCTGGAGAAGGCGCGTGAGCGGCTGGAGCGGAAATTGGGCGAGCGCAGCGGGGAGTAGCGGACAGGTCGGTTCGCCGTAAGGATCTGGGTTGAGCGGTGATTGGGGATACGTGGGGAGCATCGGCGTCTCGCCGGTGCGAATCCTGCGAAGTGGGTGGAA
>CAZHIE010000014.1:11651-14919 GCA_964532435.1 uncultured Planctomycetales bacterium | reverse complement strand
CTTTCCGGTGAACGCCATATATACATACAAATCCCGAACACAAGGTGCGCTAAAGGCGCGCCGCCCGGCGTGTCGATAGAGGAGGCGAGCGGCCCCGACACATCGGGCCGGGCCCGGGAAAGGGTCCGGTCCCCCCGCTTGGCGCGTCAAAACGACCTTGACACCGGTTTCACGCAGCCGTAAAGTCATTATGAGTGCTGGGCATTGTTTCGTGCAGAATTGTCACGCGATGTCATATCTCGCGTGTTTCCGTGGAATGCGGTTTTTTCTGACGCCGCATCCTGTCGCACGTGGATAACAGTGGCCGCGGTGGCTCGTCCAATCTAGCAGGAGTCCTGACATCATGCCTACGTCATCCCGTTCGCGTCGCGGCGCGTTCACGCTGATCGAGTTGTTGGTGGTCGTCGCGATCATCGCCTTGCTGATCTCGATCCTGCTTCCCTCGCTCGGCGAAGCGAAGGAGCAGGGCAAGACCGCCAAGTGCCTCGCGAACCTCAAGAACCTGATGAACACCACGCATCAGTACTTCATCGAATGGAACGACGGCTTCCCGTTTGTCGTACGGGCGGGCGGCGGTGCGCTCGGCATCTGCTCGTGGTCGTATGGCGGAACGTATACTGACACGTACTGGCGAACGTACACCGGCGGCGTGTTCGCGTTCTGGGCCAATGAGAAGCCGTTCAACCGGCTGATGCTCAACTCGCCGACCATCGGACAGCGCGACCCGGTCGAAGCGCTCCAGTGCCCGTCCGACTTCAAGTCGAATCAGCGGCGCTACGGCGGCGGCCAAGTGACGACAATCTCGTGTTACCGCGACGTCGGCACGAGCTACCACTACAATCTTTACGCCCTCGACGGTGTTGTCTTTGAAGGCAACGCGGATCCTTGGGTCAACAACGGGCTTGGCTGGATTCAGCGTGGCCGTGCTCTCGTCCGCGAGGGGCGTCAGGGCTATTCCGGCCGGTTCACGATCTTCTTTGAAGATCCGACGGACTGGGCGCTGAACGACACGACCAACGAAATCGGCAATCACCGCAAGTTCACGAAGTACAGCGCCGGTTTCCTCGACGGCCACGCCGAGAACAAGCGGATGGACACGCGCGGCTGGTGCGGCACCGGCTGGACGACGATCAACCCCAACTGGGTGCGCATCCCCGGCCAGCCGACGCCGCGGACGTACTACTCGTCGCTCGCGAAGAACTGCAACCCGCCGACGAACTGACGCGGGCCGCGCAGCGTGCGGCGTTTCGATGGAATCGCGAGCGCGGGCAGGGGCTATTGTGGCTTCTGCCCGCGCTCTTTACATCCGATCCTGGTCCGGCGCGGCGTGCGAGACCGCGCGGACCCAAACGAGCAGGTGGCATGAACCCCGTCTTCAAGAACATCCTATTGGGTACGATCGCGCTGCTCTGTGTCGGCGGCGGCATCTGGTATTACGTCAACTCCGGCAAGCAATACGAGTACCCGGACACGGCCGAGTCGCGCACTACCTGGATGTGCGAGGCCTGCGCCAACGTCGTGCAACTCACGGCCAAACAGCTCAACGCCATACAGGAAAGCCCCGACCGCGTGCGGCGCGGCGACAACGCCGTCGATCGCAAGCAGACGGTCATCAAGTGCGACAAGTGCGGCAAGTTCACCATCTGCCGCGCCATCAAGTGCCCGCAGCACGGCGTCCTCTACATCAAGCAGACCTCGGATGGCGTCAAGCACGACTGTGCCAAGTGCGAAGAGGAAATGCGGAAGGGGGGATGATACGAATGCTGAATGCTGAATGATGAATTGGCGGCCCGCGCCCTCGTGCGGTGAGGGCGCGGGCCGCTACGATCGCAGCGTACGGCGTCGGCACGTTTCCGGGTTCGCGATTCTCGCTGCATCGCCTCTCCGCGTTACCGCGTCTCCGCAACTCGGCGCTACCTCGTCTCCGCGTTCTTGCGTGCGGGCTTGCCTTCGCACATTTCCCCTTTCCCCGCGGCCCGCTTTCCGATATTCCGACGCGATGCGCGCACCCGTTCCTTCGCCGCTGCTGCCTCCCTCGGCGCTGATGCCCCCCTCGCCGGAGAACACTCCATCGCAGCCGGCGTCGCCCCCGCCTCTGACGCTCGTCACGCTTTCGGCCGTCACGTGGGATTTTCCGCTGGTCGGCCGGTCGCGAATGCTCACCGAGGCATGGCTCCGCGACGGACCGGCCACGCTGTTCGTCCAGACGCCATCGTATCGCACGGCGCTGGAGCGCGTGCAGCGCTGGTTTCGTCCGCCGATCGCCGATGAGTCATTCGTCGTCCGGCCGTGGCCGTCCGTGCCGGCGCGCACGTGGGCGATGCTGGGCAAGCGGCGCGTGCGGCGGCTGATCGCACCGCTCGCTCGGCGGTTGCGGTCGCAGCTCGACGCGCGGCTCGATTGGCGTAGCGCGGTCGCGCTGGTGATCTCGCCCGTCTGGACGCCCTGGCTGCACGAGTTGCCGTTCGCGCGGGTCGTCTACGACTGCATCGACGAGCTGGCCGTTCACGTCACCCGCCCGAACCTGCACGAAATGTACGAGAAGTGGGAGCGCGAGCTGATCGCGCGCAGCGCGGCCGTGGTCGTCACGGCCGAGCGCCTGGGGCAGACGGTTCTCGGCATCCGCCGCGACGCATGTGTGCGGTTGATACGCAACGGCGTGGATGCGGAGCGCTTCGAGCGGCTGGCGGCTGAGCCGCGGCCGGGCGACGTCGGCGTCGGGCCGGTGGTGGGGTTTGTCGGCGCGCTGTACGACTGGGTGGATTTCTCGCTGATCGCCGAAGTCGCGCGGGCCATGCCCGACGTGCGGTTCGTATTCGTCGGGCCGCGGCGCGAGGGCGGCGACTCGCGGGCGGCCGACGGGCTGGCGAACGTGACATTTCTCGGTGCGCGGCCGTATGACGCGGTGCCGGCCTATGTCGCCGCGTTCGACGTCTGCTGGGTTCCGTTCAAGCAGAACGACGTGGCCCTGGCCGCTAACCCGGTGAAGACTTACGAATATCTAGCCGTGGGAAAGCCGGTCGTCTCGACGCCGGTGGCCGACATGGACCACTTCGGCGGACTGGTCGCGTCGGCCGCCTCGCGTGTGACGATGGTGGCCGCGCTCCGCGCCGCGCTCGCGGGCGACCCAGCCGCCGCGGCCGCACGGCGGCGCTTCGCGCGGGCGAATTCGTGGCGGTCGCGCGCGGCGGAGTACGCGGCGCTGGCGGAGTCGTTACTCCAAAACCGCGCGTGAGGACACGCGTGTTCAGAACGAGCCCGCCTGTCC
>CAZHIE010000014.1:0-11551 GCA_964532435.1 uncultured Planctomycetales bacterium | reverse complement strand
CGACGCGCGACCTCGGTTCGCCGTACACGTTTCGACGCCCGCGTGTCGTTGGTCGGTTCCGATTCGTTGGCTATCATGCGGACCCCCGCGGCGGGCTCTCTCCCCGTTGCCGCGGTGCGTAGGAGTTCGCATGGCGCGGGCAGTGCTCCATCGACGTATGCCTCGGATATTCCGCGCCGTCGCCGTCCATTGCACGTTCGCCCTTTTCGCGGCACTGCCCGGCTGCGACACGCTGGCAACGCTGACCGATCAGGAAGTGGCCGCCATCATCGAACAGCGGCAGCGCGAAGTGCTCAACTACCGCAAGGACGCGCCGATCCTTCCGCCCCAGACGCGCGACGCGCTGCCGGGCGCAACGGCCTATCGCCGCGCGCCCGACCCCGGCCGAGTCGACGTCCCGCCCGAGTTTCGACCGGCGGCGCCGGAATCGCCGCCCGATTCCCAGCCATCCTCGCAATCGGCATCGCAACCCGAGACGCAGCCGGGCGCGCTACCCGCGACGCGGCCGGGCGAGCCGCACATCGCGGCCGACGCGCTGCGCCAGATGGAAGCCGCGTCCGCGCCGGCCTCGCAGCCGCCGATGCCCGATTCGAGCCCCGCATTCACCGGGACGACGCCGACCACGCAGCCGACCGCGGCGGACGTGCTGGCGCCGCGGCCCGGCGCGCGGCGGGCCGTCACCTTTACGCTCGTCGACTCGCTCGCATACGCGCTGAAATTCCGCCGCGAGTATCAGACCGCCAAGGAAGATCTATATTTGGTCACGCTGGCGCTGACGCTCGAGCGACACCTGTGGACGCCGATCTTTTCGCACGATCTGCGGGCGGTGTACGGCAATTTCGGCGAAGACACCGACTTCGACCAGGCGATGCGCTTCGTCTCCGAGCTTTCCGTCGCGCAGCGCCTGCCCTACGGCGGCAATTTCACCGCCGGCATGATCAACACGCTCGTGCGCGACATTCGCCGCGGCATCACCGCGTCGGAGACCGGCTCGGTCGAGCTGGCGGCGGACATTCCGCTGCTGCGCGGGGCCGGGCACGTCGCGCGCGAGCAACTGGTGCAGCTTGAGCGCGACCTGACCTACGCGGTCCGCGACTTCGAGCGCTTTCGCCGGTCGCAACTGGTCGACGTCTCGGACCAGTATTTCGAGCTGATCCGCGCCAAGCAGGAAGTGCTCGACAGCGAGACGAGCCTTTCGCGCTTCGTCGAGGACTTCGACCGTGCTCGCGCGCTGCAGGAGGCCGGCACCGGCACAATTCTCGACACGCAGCGCGCCGAGCAGCAGAAGCTCTCCGCCGAAAACCGCGTCGAGGAAGTGCGCGAGCAGTATCGCGCGTCCGCCGATCAGTTCAAGATCCTGATCGGCATGCCCGTGGATGAGCCGCTGGAGCTGGAGGACATCGAAGACATCGACGCGCTCGAGCGCCAGATCGGCGAAGGCCGCTTTCCGCTGCTCCAGCCGCCCGCCGCGGTGCATGACGAGGAGCGGGCGCTCGACGCGGCGCTGACCCGCCGGCTCGATCTGCTGAACCGTCGCGGGCAGATCGACGACGCCCGCCGCGGCGTGTCGATCGCGCGCAACGGCCTGCTGCCCGACCTGGGTTGGAATTCCACGCTCTCGCTGCCGTCCGACTCGACGCACTACAACTCGGAGCGGCTGAGCTTTGACCGGGCCGTCTGGCGCAGCGAAATGGTGCTTTCGCTCCCGTTGGAGCGGACGGCCGAGCGCAACCAGTTCCGCACGGCGCTGATCGACGTGCGCCGCGCAGAGCGGAATCATCAGCAGCTCATCGAGCAGATTCGCGCGGAGGTGCGCGCTGCCGTCCACCGCATCCGGCTGGAAGACCGCTCGCTGCAAATCCAGATGCGGAATCTCGAAGTCGCCGAGCTGCGCCGCGAGTATGCCCGCATCCAGTTCTACGATGGCGACATCGGCAACCGCGACCTCATCGAGGCCGAGGACGAATGGACCAACGCGCGAAATCGCCTCAACCTGGCGAAGACGTCGCGCTGGAGCGCGCTGCTGCGTTTCCGCATCGCGACGGAGACGCTCGTGGTGGACGACGACGGGCGGTTCGAGGAATAGCGCGGCAAGCTGGCGGCCACGTGTGTGTCTTCCCCATTCGTAATTCGCTATTCGCAATTCGCTATTCTTCGACGTGTCGCTCGTTGCGCTGATACTTGGCCGCCCGCGCGGCGATCGCCTCCGCCAGCGCCGGATTGCCCGACTTTCGTACAATGTCCGCCGCCTGGGCGGCCGATTCGGCCGCCTCGGCGAATCGGCCGGCCGAGGCGAGCGCTGCGCCGAGCGCGTCGAGGGCGAACGGGTCGCGCGATTGCGTCAGATCTCGCGCGCGTCCAGCCAGCCGGACCGCCTCGTCGACTTCCGCTGGCGTCGGATTCGCGCGCGTCGCGATCAGCCAGGCCGTCTGCGCCGCGATCAGCGCGCTGTCGGGCAGAAAAACGGCAGCCCGGCGAAATTCGGCCAGCGCTTCGTCGCGGCGCCCCAGCGCCAGCAATACTCCCGCCAGCACGTGTCGCGCCTCGCCATCTTCCGGGCGAAGCTCCGCGGCCCGCGCAGCGTGCGGCAGCGCCTCGGCGTGGCGGCTCATTCCGCTCAGCGCCAGGGCCAGCATGAAATGCGCGTCGGCGTGCTCCGGGCGCAGGCGAATCGCTTCGAGCAGATGCGGCAAAGCGCGTTGCGCCTGGCCGCTGCGCACCAGCAGCGTGCCGAGATTCGCCCGCGCATCGGCGTCTGCCGCGCCTCCCGCGACGAGCCGCTCATACTCGCCGATCGCCTCCGTCGGACGGCCGCTCCGCGCGAGCGCGGCGGCCAGAAGCGCCCGCGCGGCGTGATCATCCGGGGCTTCGCTCAGCACGCTGCGCAGCTCGCGCTCGGCGTCGGCCGCCGCGCCGTCGGCCAGCAGCGCCTGAGCCAGCCGGCGGCGGGCCTGATCGTTGCGATCGTCGATCGCCAGGGCCGCGCGAAATTCGTCGATCGCTTGCGGCAAACGCCCGCACGCGGCCAGCGCCGCGCCGAAATTCACGTGGCAGAGCGCGTCGCGCGGCGCGAGCTGGCAGGCCATCGCGCCCTCGCGCAGCGCGGCGTCCGGACGACCCAGCGCCAGGTAAGCGGCCGCGAGATTCGACCGTACGTCGGCGTTGAACGGCAGCAGCCGCCGCGCGGTTTCGAGATGCCGCGCCGCGGCCGCGTGCTCGCCGCGGTCGGCCACAACGCCGCCGAGATTGCCGTGTGCGACGCCGGAGTCGGGGTTGTAGCGCAGCGTGTGGCGCCACAGCGTGGGTCCGTCGCGCCAAACCTGTGCCTGCTCGAATGTCCGGATGCCGAGCAGCAGCAGCGCCACGGCGGCGGCGCCGTACAGCAGCCTGCGGCGGCGCGGATTGTGCGTCTCGATCGAACCGGCCCAGCGGCGCAGCGCCAGCCCGATTAGCAGCGACGCCGACAGCACCGCCAAGTATGCGAAGTGATCGGCGACCGCGGCGTGCTCCAGATATCCGAACGGGAAGATTCCGGAAACGGGCGCGAGGATCAGCACGTAATGCAGCCCGGCCCAAAGCGTCAGCCGCCCGACGCGCCGCGCCCGCGACAGCAGCAGCGCCGCCACCGTCAGCGCCGCCACCAGCGGCAACCACCACAGAACCGAGCCCGCGGTCACGAACCAGCGCGGATAAATCGCCGGCATCGGATGCGGCCACACCAGCTTGCCGACGTAAAACCAGAGCGCGGCGCCGGCTGCCAGCAATCGCTCGGGCCAGGGAAACGCGAACACGTGCGTCTGCTGTTCGCGAATCCAGGTGATCGACGCCGCGGCCGCAGCGAGCGCCAGCAGCGGCGCCGCGCGCAGCAGCGCGCGGCCGAGCGGGGGGCGGTACGCGAGCCATTCGAGCGCCGCCAGCGAAAGGGCCATCGGCAGCACGGCGGTTTTCGCAAGCAGCGCCGCCGCCCATACGACGAGCGCGGCGACGTAGGCGGCGCGGCTGCCCAGCGCGACGCTGCGCAGGTAGAGCGTCGCCGCGATCAGCGCGAGCAGGCCGGACAGCACGTTTTTCGTCTCCGCCAGCCACGCGACCGACGCGACCTGAATCGGGTGGACGGCGAAGAAAGCCGCGCCGACCAGCGCGGCCGCGTCGGCGGCGAGGCTGCTGTCGGCGCGCAGGCGCAGCATTCGGCGCAGCAGAAAGTACGCGGCGACGGAGGCGGCCGCGTGGAGGGCGACGTTGACGGCGTAAAACGCCGCGGGCGCCGGGCCGAATGCGCGATATTCCAGCCAGAGCAGCGTGAAAGAGAGCGGGTAATACTGCGGGGATTCGCTCGTCGTCCAGATGCGCCGCAGGCCGTCGGCCGAGCGCATTTGCGGACTGTCGCGGATGTAGAGCCAGTCGTCCCAGCCGGCGAAGTCCTTGTGCCACGCGCCGGCCGCGTACGCCGCCAGCACGATCAGCGGCAGGCCGAGCACGGCCGCGCGGGTGATCGCCGCGGAGCGTCGTCCGGCGTCGTGCAGCATCAGGGCCTCAGCAGCACCAGGTTTCCCAGGGACGCGCTCGCGTAGCAGTGCCCGCGCGCGCCGGACCACGAGGAATAATCGCCGCGCCGCGCATCGTGCCGCGTGACGTTCAGCCCCCAGACGCGGTTCGTCCGCGCGTCGGCAGGCAGCGCGGCGAGCGGTATCGCCACCTCGGCGGTCCACGCGCCGGCGTGCGTCTGCACGCGAATGGCCGCGCCGCTGCGCCACTCTTCCGACGGACCCATCGGCGGATCGGTTCGCGCGCCGCGCCGCGCCGCCATCACGCCGCTGGGCTTGAATTGCAGCACGTACAGCTCGCCGCCGCCTGTGGCGCTGCGCTGCGGATCGAGCAGAATTTCGACCACGTCCTGCCCCCACGGCGCCGCGCCGTCGATCGGAATGTCGTTGTCGGCGCTCCACGTCGGCTGTTCACCCGGGCCCAGCTCGCACCACACGCCGACGTACAGCCGCTCGCGGTCCATGCAGAAAAACGCCCGCGTGGCCAGGCCCGGCGCGCCGCCCCGGCCCGCCCCCTCGCCAGCGTCGCCGACCACCAGCCGAAAATCGCCGGCCGAGTTGTTCGACGCCACTCCCCAGTCGGACAGGTCGCCATCGACGACCGGAGGAGCATCCATCAACGGGCACGCCGCAATCGCCAGCCGCGCTTCGACGGAGAACGCCCCCAGCGCCGCCGTGTCGAACAGCAGCGAAAACGGATACACGCCGTCGGTGTTGTACGAGATCGCGCCCAGGTCGATCGGCACGGCCGCGCCGCGCCGCGCGCCGGGCGGAACGGCCACGCTCGGTTCGCTGCCAATCCGCCAACCCGCCGGCGGCGCCGGAAATCGCCACTGCCCCTCGATCGCGCGGTTCGAGCTGTTCGCGACTTCGCAAGAAACGCGCGCGGCCAGGCCCGTCGGCGTGGGCGTGAGCACAACGCTGGAAACCGTCGCACGGATGCGGTCGGCGCTGCTCAGGAACAGCGCCCATTGCGACAGTATCGCAACCTGATCCTGCTCGCCGCCTGCCGACGGCGCAAACGTGTTCACCAGCTCCTGTTGAATCAGCCGCCGCGCCAGGCCGAACACGCGCGCGTCCGTCGGCCAGCCCGTTTCCTTGCACGTCACCAGGTTGTCCAGGCACGCGTCCGTGCAGGCCCAGCGAATCGCCTGTTCGGCCAGCGAGCGCGCCAGTTGCGGCTTGCCCGCCTTTTCCAGAAGGCGCAGCAGTTCGATGTCTTCCAGCCCACGGCGCAGCCGCTTCAGCCGCAGCGACGGAACGGGGCGATCGGGCAGGCCATATGTGGCGCCGGGGTAGATCAGCGCCTCGCCCAGTCCGGGGCGCAGCGACTCGGGTTCGCGCGCCGCCCGGTCGAATTCGGCCGCCGCGTCGAGCCAGATCGCGTCCGTCTCATAGCGATACGCGATCCACGGCAGCGCGCGGGCATCGCTTGCCGGCGCCTCGACCGCCAGCGGCGCGCCATAGGGCGGGCGATCCGGCATCAGCCAGACGCGCCGATCGAGGATGCGCTGCCGCTGTGCCGCGGCTGGTTCGAGCCACATGGCCGGAACGGCCCAGATCGACACGTCGGACAGGTCGATCGGCGGCGCGTTGAACCAGCCGAGTCCGCGGAGCTGCGCCGGCGGCAGATGCGCGACAAGCGCCAGCTCGCGCTCGCTCTGCCGCACGATGCCCGCCGCCTGGCGCACCCGTTCGACCGTGTCGGCCGACAGCGGCGCGGGGCCGATCGGGCGAATGAACGCGCGGTCCGACCAGCCGCGCTCGGCGAAATGCTTCTGACAGGCGACCAGATAGGCGGCCAGCAGGCGGGCGTAGCGTGGCGAGCCGAGGCCGCCGTTGCGCTCGGCGTCGGGATGGCGGATCGAAGCGGGCATCGGCCAGTACTCGGCGGGGGCGCGATCCGCGTAGGCGTCGCCGTCGACGAAGCCCGCGACGAGCGCGTCGTATTCGGTCCAATCGACGCGCACGTCGCGCTCGCCGGCAGGCTCGATCGTCGGAAACGACGCCCACAGCACGGGCGAAGCCCGGTGATCGTGCAACAGCCGCATCGTCTCGGCGATCAACGTCTGAGCCGCGGCGTGGCTGGCCATCGAAGGCAGAATGCGCGTCTGCTCGGCGGGCTCGCGCGGCCAGCGCAGATGCGCGGCCAGCAGATCGCGCGGATCGACGCGCGCGATCAGCGGCAGCGACCGCGAAGCGGGCAGGCGGATCGGCAGCACGCGCAGGCGGATTTCGGCGGAAAACTGCGTCCCGCCGTCGCGCACGCGGCGCAGCTCGACGCGCCCGCGATAATCGCCCGGCTCGGCCGATTCCGGCACGCGCAGGTCGATCCACACGATCTGCGTCCGCGGCTCGTCGAGCACAAGCGGGCCGCCGCCGCGCGGCGCTTCCCACGGCACGAGCACGTCCGGCGCCATTAGCGTGCCGATCGGCCGCCCCGCGTATTCGCGATACCAGCTTCGAAAACTCTCGACGCGGACGTAACGCGCGCGGAAGACGCGGGCCATGTCGCGCGCCGCCAGCGCGCCCGCGCCGCCGCCGGCCGGGACGAAGTCGTCCACTTGGATGCTGAACGGTCCGGCCGGCAGCGCGCTCGCCCGCAGCGCGATCTGAAGCGGTGCCGTCGCGCCGATTGGCGATTCGAGCCGGATCGCGCGCGAGTCGGCCGACCAGATCTCGGTCAGCGTCTCCGGCGGGCTGTCCGCGCCGATGTCGCGCTCGCCCTCGGCCACCCAGACCGACACGCGCCCGCTGCCCCCGCCCGGCCACGTGCAGCCCGAAAGCGGTGCGATCAGCGCCGCCGTCAGCGCGAGCGCCAGCGCAACGGCGCCGCGGCGCGGTCCCGGCGTTTCGGTCGAGCGAGACATCAGAGTTGCGGCTCCGCCAATCCCTGCAGCTCGTAGAACTTGCGCGGCGACTCCGGATGGCCCGTGCGCGCGGCCAGGTAGATCGCCTCGAGCAGCGCCGCGGCGGCCAGATGCCGATCGAGCGCCGCGGACGCCCGGTCGCGCGCTCCGCCGCGCACGAAGTCGACGAACGCGATCAACTCGGCGCCGAGCCAATCGGCGGTTACGGGCCGTTGCTCGCAGCGATCGGCGCTGAGCCAAAGCGCCGCGGTCTCGTGGGTCAGCTCGACGCTGTATTGCTCGTAATGATGCCAGAGCGTGCGCTCGCGGACGGCCCCGTCCCATAGCGCGCGGATCGACGCGATGCCCGCGCCTTCGTATCCGAGAATCGCGACGGAGACGTCTTCGGTCTGACGCGTCAGGCCGCGCCCCGCGGCGCGCTCGTCCGCCGCAACGCCCTCGCGCGGCGCGGTGCGGCCGATGCGCGCGAGCGCGGCGCCGACGCGCCCGGGCAGGCCGCGCGCGGCGACGAGCGCTTCGATCAGCGGATAGGCGTCGTACGCCAGCGCTCCGCCGGCGCACTCTTCCGCGTCGCTGAGCCACGAATCGAGCCACGGGCCGGGCATCGCACAGCGCAGCTCCGAGTAGCGCGGCGGCAGGGCCGCGGGCCAGGGAAGCTCGTTCCACGCCGCGCCCGCGACGTGCTCCCACCACGAGGCCACGCGGTAGACCGTCTGCGCCGCGCGAATTCGCGCCGCCAGCTCGGCCGTCTCGGCGAATGTGCGCGCCGCCGGCGGCCAGCGCCAGACGTGCAGCCCGCGCTCCAGCGCCAGGTCGCCCACCGCGACGTCGCCGCGCGTCGAGAGACCGAGCAGCACCGCCTGAATCCCCGCCAGCCCGCACATGACGCGCGTGTCGTCGTGCCACGGTACGTCCGGCAGCGCCGCGTCCTGCGACATCCCCGACTGGGCCGCGATTTCGATCAGCGGGCACGCGGTGGCCGCCGCCGCCAGCAGCGCCAAGCGCGGCGGCCTGGCCACCAGCGCGACTTTCAGCCGGTCGGGCGCCGCGGACGTCATGCGCGGCCTTTCGCACGTGGGCGGCGCGGGCGGACGGAGCTGCGCGTCGAGTTTGTCGCGCTCCGACGACTGGTCGATTTCCGGCGCGACGTTACGCTATGACGCGCGGCACGAAGCAGTGACTCGATGGGCGCATCCATGCGTTTGGCTTGTGTACTCATCCTGGCTTTCTCGGGCGTCATCGCCGACGGGGACATTTTGACCCTGCGCGACGGTTCCCGCCACTACGGCTCGCTGATATCGCAGAGCGACGCGGAAGTGGTTTTTCGCGTTACGCTCGCCGATGGAAAGTCGAGCACCGTACGCCGCTTTCGCGCCGAAACGGTCGCCCGCGTCGAGCGCAGCGCGCCGCCGGACGTGCCCGCCGCGCCGCCACCCGTCGAGGCGACCGACGCGCCCGACCAGGCGCTGCTCGACCAGATTCTCCGCGAATCCTTCGAACTGCTCGACGACGGCGATCTCGACGCCGCCCTTCGCGCGATGCAATCGGCCGTCGTCCGCGCCTCCCCCGCGGCGCTGCGGCAGCTCGAAGTCCGCACCCGCGCCCTGCGCGGCGTCGCGCTCGACGAGCTGCTGGCCGACACGCGCCTCCGCGCGACGTTGCCCGACGACGCCGGCCGGCCGGGGACGTTCACGCTGCGATTCGCGACGCCCTACGAATCGGCCGCGCTCGGCCGGCAGCTCGAATCCCGCCAGACCGAAGCGCTCCGGCGCGTTTACGCGGACCGATCGATCGAGGAGTGGGCCGCTCACCGCGCCGAATACACGGAGCTGCGTCCCGATGCGCAGCGCATGGTGGCCGACGCGCGCTTGGCCGCGGCGATCATCGCAGCGCGCGCAAAATTCGATCCCCGCTCGAAGGACGATCGCGCCGCGCGAAAGCGGCTGCTCGATCTGCGCGACGACCTGACGCGATTCATCAGCGCCGTCACGGCCTTGCCCGGCTACACCGCACCGCAATCGGCCCTTCCGCCCGACCCCGGCGCCGAGACGCTCGAGCGGCTGAAGCAGCAGGCCGCGTCGCAGCCAGCCTCGCGTCCGGCCTCGCGCCCCGCCGATCCGCCGCGCCGCGAAGCCGACCTCGACCAACCACCGGCCCAGGAGAATCCATGAGCGCCGCCGCCGTTTCCCCCGCCGTCCGACAGACCGACTTGCCCGGCCTGCGCCAGCGCGGCAAGGTCCGCGACATCTACGATCTCGGCGAAGAGCTGATGATCGTCGCCAGCGACCGAATCTCCGCGTTCGACGTCGTCATGGCCGAGCCCGTGCCCGGCAAGGGCGCGATGCTCACGCGCATGTCGCACTTCTGGCTGACGACGCTTCCCGCCTGCCGGCCGCACCATCTGCTGTACGTCGTCGGGCAGGAAGGGGCGCAGCGGCGCATCCCGCCCGCCTACGCGGCGCACTTCGACATGCTGCGCGACCGCGCGATGGTGGTGCGAAAGGCGAAGGTGCTGCCGGTCGAGTGCATCGTTCGCGGCTATCTGGTCGGGAGCGGCTGGAAGGAGTATCAGCAGGCCGGAACGGTCAGCGGGATTCGCCTGCCGACTGGCTTGCGCCAGGCCCAGCGCCTGCCGGCGCCGATTTTCACGCCGAGCACGAAGGCCGACGCGGGCCACGACGAGCCGATCGACTTCGAGCAGGCGTGCGAGCTGGCCGGCCGCGAAGTCATGGAGGCAGCCCGCCGGCGCTCGCTGGAAATCTATCGGCAGGGGGCCGCGCACGCCGAGTCGCGGGGCATCATTCTGGCCGACACCAAGTTCGAGTTCGGCGTCGCAGGCGGGGAGCTGCTGCTCGTGGACGAGGCTCTGACGCCCGATTCGTCGCGCTTCTGGCCCGCCGCGGAGTATCGCGTCGGCACGAACCCGCCCAGCTTCGACAAGCAGTTCCTTCGGGACTACCTGGAATCCGTCGGCTGGAACAAGCAGCCGCCGCCCCCGCCCGTGCCGGCGGAAGTCATCGAGCAGACCCGCCGGAAATACGAGGAGGCCGCCCGGCTCCTGACGGGCGGCGGGGCGGCCTGAGCCGCCCGGAAAGTTTCGCGTGGGGAGAAATCCGAACCCACGCGGCGACATGCGCCGATACAATAAGCATGTCGCCGCCCCGCCTGTGTGGCGGCCTCACACCGTGAATCCCCGCCGCGGCGCTGCGCGTCCGGCGGATTGCCCGCGTGCCCGATCGGGCCGCTGACGCAACGCGCCTCGCTCGTGTGGGACGCCTTGCGACGCCGGTCTCGGGCGACAGGTGCGTTACATGTCGTCGCACACCGCGTCGTTAAGCGCCTGCGAGGCGCGCCTCGAATATCATTTCCGCAACAGCGACCTGCTCCGCAGCGCGCTGACGCATTCCTCCTCGGCCACCGTCCGCGCCGACAGCAACGAGCGCATGGAGTTCCTCGGCGACGCCGTCCTTGGGCTTGTCGTCTGCCACGAGCTTTACGACCGTCTGCCGGCCGCGATGGAGGGCGATCTGACGAAGATCAAATCCGCCGTCGTCTCCCGGCGAATCTGTGCCCGCGTGGCCGAGCGGCTGCGGCTGACCGATTCGCTGATCCTCGGGCAGGGCATGGACCTGGGCGATCCACTCCCGCGCTCGCTGGCGGCCGCCACCTTGGAAGCGGTCATCGCGGCCATCTTTCTGGACGGCGGCCTCGACCCGGCCCGCACGTTCATCCTGGCGAACATGGGAAGCGAGCTTGACGCGGCCTGCGCGTCTCAGCACCAGTTCAATTACAAGTCGCAGTTGCAGCAGTACGCGCAGCGCGAGCTGGGCGGCTCGCCGCAATACGAAGTGCTCGACGAAAAGGGGCCGGACCACGCGAAGTGCTTCGAGGTCGCCGTCATCGTGCGCGGCCGGCAGCTTTCGGTCGCCTGGGGCCCGAGCAAGAAAGAGGCCGAGCAGATCGCGGCGCTGCGGGCGCTGCGCGCGGCGGGGCTGATCGAAGCGCGCGATGAGTCGGACGAGGAGAACGACGGGGATTCGCTTAGCTACTGACGTTGGGCAGACCGGATTGCGTCTCAGGCGGGCGAGGCGCGCGCCATCGGCGTCGCCCGGCCGCGCGAGGGCGCGGGCCGCTACG
>CAZHIE010000013.1:14434-38068 GCA_964532435.1 uncultured Planctomycetales bacterium | reverse complement strand
GCCGTCGCCGGCGCCGCTGCCGCGGTTGTCTGAATGTCCAGCATGCGCTGCTCTTCGCGGTTGCGCGCCAGATGCGACGGCAATTCGCCGTCGGCGTCGAAGTCCTCGTCCGCGTGAAGCTGCATGCGCGCGATGTCGCGGTAGTGCCCGTCCGCCTGCATCAACTCGTCGTGCGAGCCGATCTGCGTCACGCGGCCGTGCTCCAGCACGATGACAAGGTCGGCCCGCTTGACCGTGTTCAGCCGATGCGCGATGACGAACGTCGTGCGGTCGGTCATGACGAAGCGCGTGCCGCCGTGGATCAGCTCCTCGGTTTCCGGGTCTACTGATGCGGTCGCATCGTCCAGAATCAGGATGCGCGGATTGGCGAAAATCGCGCGGGCGATCGCCAGCCGCTGGCGCTGTCCGCCCGAGAGGCTCGCGCCGCGCTCGCCCAGCGGCGTGGCGTAGCCGCGCGGCAGCTCATCCACGAAATCGTGCGCCTGCGCCAGGCGCGCGGCCGCCTCGATCTGCCCGCTGACGGCCGACGCGGCCGGCTGTCCGGCGGCGGCCCGCGTGGGCACGGCGCCATCGCCGCCGGCGCTACGCCCGGCGGAAAGGCCGTCGGTCGCGACGGGCGCGGGCCGGCCATAGGCGATGTTCGCTTCGACCGTGTCGCTGAAGAGGTACGTGTCCTGAAACACGAACGCGACCTGCGTGCGCAGGCTCTCGAGCGCCACGTCGCGCACGTCGGCCCCGTCGATCAACACGCGCCCGATCTGCGGGTCGTAGAACCGCGCGACGAGTTGCGCCAGCGTGGATTTGCCCGAGCCGGTCGGGCCGACGATGGCGACCATCTTTCCGCCCGGAACGTCGAACGACACGTTGCTCAACACAGGCTTCTGCGCGTCATAGCCGAACGTCACGTTTTCGAAGCGCACCGCGCCCGGGCCGCCGATCGGCAGCGGCGGGCGCGCCGCGGCGGCGCGCGGTTCGGGTTCGGCCGGCGCGCCTTCGGTCGGCTCGGAAAGCACTTCCTGCAGCCGGCGCGCCGAGACGATCGCGTTCTGATACTGCTCGTTGATCGTAGCGGCCTGCTGGAGACGGCCGAGGATGGCCGACATGGCCGAGCCGAGCAGCAGGATGTCGCCGGGGTCGAGCCGGCCATAGACCATGAGCACGCCGGCGAGGAGGAAGAGCGAGAGGTGCGAGGACATGCTGATGCCGCGCATGACGGGGATGAAGTTTGCGAAGAGCGCGATGCGGGCGCGGACGCGCTGGAAGAAGCTTTCGCAATTGGCGTTGTAGCGGGCGATTTCCTGCTGCTCGGTGGCGAACGCGCGCACGACGTGAACGCCGGCGATGTTCTCGGTGATCAGCGCGATGTTGCGGTCGCCCGCCTCCATCACCGCCTTCTGGGCCGGCTGCACGCGGCGGCTGAAACGGATGAAGTACCAGACCCACAGCGGCAGCGGCGCCATGGCGAGCAGCGCGACCCACGGCGAGCGCGTCAGCAGGACGATCACGTATCCGCCGACGATCAGCAGGATTTCGAGCGTGACCAGCAGCGACGTGTTGACGAACTCGCGGACGTGCTGAAGATCGGACAGCGCCCGGTTGATCAGCTCGCCGGTCGAGATGCGGTCGTGGAAACGCAGCGCGACGCGCTGCAGGCGGTCATAGATCGCCTCGCGGATGTAGAAGACTTTCTGCATCGAAAGCTGCGTGCGCGAGACTTCGCGGAAATACGTGAGCACCGCCATTGCGACGCTCAGCAGCGCCAGCAGCACGACCGCCCGTTCGAGCCCGACCGCCTCGGAGTTCGACCCGCGCAGCCAGTCGAAGAAGCCCTGCGCTTCGGCGCCGGGGGCGACCCGCACGCGCTCGATCCGCGTGATCGACTCGGCCGTCTGGCGGACCGCGAGAATCTCGGCGCCGGTCCAAAGCGCGAGAAACAGGCAGGCCCGCGCCGCAGTCCATTTCACCGGGCGCAGGAACTGGAACATCCAGCGCAGCAGTTGCCGCGTGGAGGACGCAGGCCGGGATGTCGTGGTTGGGTCAGCCATCGGCGCCAGCGCGGCCGACGCAGGTCGGGCGCGAGCGGCGCAGTATACGGCCGGAAATGCCCGGGCGGGAGTAGCGCGCCGCTACGGGCTGATCGCGACCGGGTCGATGCCGCTCGCGTCGGCGGGGGCCGGCAGCACCTCCTGCGTCCAGCCGTCGGGCGGAATCATCATGCGGCGGTATTGCACGTAATACAGCGGCGGTTGCTTGACGAGGCCCTCGTCGTGAATGATCTGGATCGTGTCCTCGATCAGCGCCGATCTCTCGCAGATCACGCAGCCGCGGACGCGCGTGGTGTTTCGCAGTTCCAGGTTTCCGGTGACGTGTACGAGGCCGCGGATTTCGCTGGGGTACACGTCTTTCGTGTCCGCGTCGGCGACGCCCTCGTAGGGCGCGCCCGCCGGGTTGAAGCTTGTGCCGGCATTCGACTCGGAAAGCCACTTCGCCCCGTCGGCGAGTATCTGTAGATTGCCCTGCACGATCAGGGTCGGATAGTCGGCACGGGCGGGGGCCATGAAGACGCTATCGGAGATCGTAACAGTTCCCGTTCCGCAGCGGATGATCAGCGTGCCTTCGAGCCGCATCGAACGGATCGTCACGTTCGCGTTGCCGGTGTCCATGAAGTAGACGCCGTCGACACTGGTCGCGCCATACGGATTCACCCCGGCGGCGATCGCGACCGACTCGATCTTCGCGATCGCCGGAATCGCGCGCGCCAGCGCGACGTACTTGCCCGCCGCGGCCGCGTCCGGCTTGGATTTGCTCGGTGCCGATGTTGTCACGGTCCCGACGACGAGCGCCGGGTTGGTGACGGTCTGCGCCTCCACGTTTCCGGTGACCGTTCCGCGCACGTCGACGGCGCCATTGCTCGAAAGCGGCGCGTTCGTGAAGATCGGCAGGGCGGTGGAGGAAACGGTCACGTCGCCGTCCGCGTGCAGACACGTGTCCAGCGCGTCGAGCGGCTCTTCGACCGGTTGCAGCCGCAGCGACAGGATGTAGCGCGTGCTGCCCGCTTCGCCGGTTCCGGTGAGAATGACCGGGTCGGCGGGATCGTCGGCCAGGCTTGCGTCGGTGGGATCGGCGACGCGCAGGCTCATCTGCGCGTCGCCGAGCGCCGTCGCCGGCAGCCACGCGCCGATGGGCAGCGTGGTTCGCCAATCCGAGCGCCGCGCGATCGCGAGCACGCCGATTTCGATGGCGGAGCGCGCCGCATACTGGGACGACGCGACGCCCGTCTCGCGCAGCAGCGTCCGCGACTCCACGTCGGCCAACAGCAGCGCGCCCATGCCGATCGTCACGACCAGCATCGAGACGCCCAACACCAGCGCGTAAAGCCCGCCGCGCCGCGCGTGTGTCCGCGGGCCGCGCGGCCTTGTGAAGTGCCCGCTCATCGCGAAATCTCGATTCCGGCGGACTTGAGGAACGTCAGTCTCGCCAGCTCCGCGCCGTCATGACGGACGCTGACGATGATTCGTTTGAGTCCCGAGTCGGCGCTGCCGCCGGGGCGCGTCAGGCCCGACGCGGGCAGGGCCGTCAGCGCGCCGAGCTTCGTCGATGGCGTGCCGGAGGGGGCGGTCGCGGCCATGTATGCCGTCGGGTCCACGAGCTGCACCGACGCGCTCCACGACCAGTCGCTGGAGGCATCGAGCTTGGCGCCGGCGCGGTCGTAGGGCGGCGACTCGCTGAGGTTGTTGTAATCATCGACGTCGTCGAAGCCCGCGCGGCTGGCGCCGGTCTCGCCGGCTTCGAGGCCGAACACGGGCGTCTGATCCGGGTCTTCGTATTGCCGGGCCGCGATCTCGCTGGCCAGCGTCTCGGCGAGCAGCGCGGCGCGGCTGCGCAATTCGACGCGTTGCCCCGCGCGCGCCGCGGCCGCGAGGCTCTGCAGCGCGCCGACCAGGACGACGGCGACGATGAGCGTCGAAAACACGGCTTCGATCAGCGTGAAGCCGGAGCGGGCCGTGCGTGTGCCGCCGTCGCGGTTCATGCGATCAGCCTCCCACGAGCGGCGCGTTGAGAATCTGGACCGAGGCCTTCTGCGCCCGCTCGGCGTCCGGGCCGCGCTGCAGCAGAACCGTGACCGACTGTACGCGGCTCTCCGCCGCGCTGATCGCGGCGGCCGGCCGCTTGATGGTCCCGTAGAGCCGGTAACGCAACCCGCCGCCGCTGAGCACGCTCCAGGTTGTGCCGGCGTCGGACGATGTAACGAGTTTCTCGCTGCCGCCGACTCCGCGGTCGACGTATCCGACGTTGGCGACGTTGAGCAGGCCGCCGCCGCGCACCGCCAGCGCCAGGCTGTCGCGCGGATGAAGCTCGGGTGCGGACGCCAGCGAGACGCTCTCGAATCGCGAGGTGAGCGAGAGGATTCCGGTCGCGAGCGTCGACTTGCCCAGCTCGAGATTCACCGGCTTCGTCGGCGACTGAACCGGAATGAGCAGCACGTCGATCGTGCCGAGGACGCCGATGGACTTCAGCTCTACCTCGGCCCGCGTGACCTGCCAGCTCAGCGCGTCGCTCGGAATCGTCGGGCACACGATTTGCGCGATCCACTTGTTGCTTGACAGCGCATAAAGATTCAGCCCGACGGTCGCCTCGTTCGATGCGAGCAGCGTTTCGGCCGACGTGACCGTCGCGTCCGTCACGGGTTGAAGCGTGCGCGCCAGCAGGCTGTAATCGAGCTGGAACTGATGCACGTTGTCGAGAATCTTCTCGTCGGCGGCGCCGTTGACGCTGCGCACGAGCGGGTCGCCGGCAGTTTTGCTCCAGGAATAGCGCACGATCTCTTCGACGGCGTCCTTGTCGCGGTCGCCGACGGTGAATTCAACGGCTTCGCTGCCGGCGACCGTGAATGAAGTCGCCACGCGCAGGTCGGCCAGCAACTGACGCATCGCGCGCGGCGCGGCGTCGTCGCTCGCGGCCGGCGCGTCCGACTTCGGAAGCGCCTTGGACGCGACGAGCACGGCCGAAGCCATCCCGCCCACAATGACCGTCGCGATGGAGACGGAAAGAAGCACTTCGATCAGCGTGAAGCCCCGCCGCCGCGCGCGGTCCTTCTCGCCCGCAACATTCCGGTACGTCATGGTCCACTCACCTCCCCGGTGGCGCCGTCGACACTGACGGCGACCACCGCCCCTGCGAGCTGAAGCGTGACCGACCCGCCGGAGTCCGGCCGGCCGTAGCCGTCGAATACCAGCGCCTGGTCGCCGCCAAAGTCCGCCTCGAACTTCGACAGTTCGTACGGCTGCGCGAGGAGGTCCACGGTGTAGTGCCGCGAGCGCCGTCGCACATCCGGATAATTCAGCAGCCGATAGACCCCGCCGTTCGGATCGAACACGATAATCTGCCCGGCGCTGCTCGTACGGGCCAGCTCGCGAGCCAGGCGGAGGTCGGCGGCGACCCTTCGGCCGGCGGAATCGATGCGCTGCCGCGCGAGCGTGTTGCCGAAGCGCGGCACAATGATGAGCGCAAGAATCCCAACGATCCCCACCACAATCGAAAGCTCGATCAGCGAGAACGCCCGGCGCCGCGCACGGCTGGGCGCGCGGCGACGATTCCACCCCGTAGCCCGGTTCATGGGCGTCACCTCCCCCCCCGTAAGGCGAGCCGCGATCCGAAGACCGCCACAGGGAATCATCGAATACGCAGGCGGGCCGGGCGCATCGTCGCTCGCCGTCGCGGGCGACAGCGTGCAAAGGCTGCGCCTATCGGACGGGCCGACGCGCATGGTCCGCTACTCCGGCCGACCCGCGGCGCGGCGGCCGCGCGGTTCATGCCCGCCGGCGCGGTTCGCCGCGCCCGGCCTGGATGCGGCTGCCGATAACAGCGGCGAGAACCGCGCCGCGCCGATCGTGCGCCGCGAGGCAGGCGAGTCGCAAGGGAGTGCGCAGCCGCATGAGCCCAAGCCACGGCCGATCAAGATCGCAGGAAATGCCGGCGCGGACCGTCTGCGCCGCGCTGCTGCTGGCGGCGCTGGCGGCGCGCGCCGCGGCGCAGGATGGGGCGACGACGCGGCCGGCCGACGAGGGGCCGCCGCCGGCCGCCGTGTCGCTGTCGCCGACGGGGCTGCTCGACATCCACGCGCGCGACGTCGACATCTCGACGGTTCTCGAAACGCTGAGCTATCAGGCCCGTACCGGCATCGTGTCCACGGCGAAAGTGCAGGGAAAGGTCTCGCTGAATCTCTACTCGGTCTCGCTGACCGAGGCGCTCGACGCGCTGCTAATACCAAACGGCCTGGCGTATCGCCGGTCGGGCAACGTCTACTTCGTCGGCACGCGCGACGAGATCGCGGCGCAGTCGCCGTCGGAGGAGACGCGCGTCTTCCGGCTGAAATTCATCGGCTCGGCGGAGGCGGCCCGCGCCGTCCGGGCGCTGCTGGGCGAAGCCGCCCGCGTTTCCGAAGGCGGAGCGTCGTCCGAGGGCGCGGCCGGCGGCGCAGGGGGGGAACAGTCGTCGCGCGACGTCGGCGCGCTCGACAAATCGGGCGTCGATTACCTCATCGTCACCGCGCGCAACGACGACCTGGCCCGCGTGCGCGACCTTTTGGCCGAAATCGACGTGCAGCCGCGGCAGGTGCTGATCGAAGCGACCGTGCTTCGCGCCACGCTCAACGAGACGAATCGGCTGGGCATCGACTTCACGGCGCTCGGCGGCGTCAGCCTGCGCGAGGTCAGCAGCACCAGCAACGCGGGCGCCGACCTGACCACCGGCCCGCTTCGCCCGCAGGATCTCGACCGCACCACGATCAACGCGAACACCAACGTCGCCAGCAATATCGACGGCGGCTTTACGTTCGGTCTCATCAAGGACCACGTCGGCGCGTTCGTACACGCGCTCGAAGACGTCACCGACGTCGTCGTCGTCGCCAATCCCAAGATCGTCGCGCTGAACCGACAGGAGGCCGAAGTCATCGTCGGGCGGCGCGACGGGTATCTGACGACCACCGTGACCCAGACGGCCGCGATTCAGACGGTGGAGTTCCTCGAAACCGGCACGCAGATCAAGTTCCGCCCGCTGATCAACGAGGACGGCACGGTGCGGCTGTCCGTGCATCCCAAGGACAGCAACGGCGGCTTGTCCGCCGCGAATCTGCCGTTCGAAGAGACGACCGAGGCGCACGCGAACATCCTCGTCCGCGACGGGCACACGCTGCTGATCGGCGGGCTGTTCCGCGAGCGCACCGTGGGCGGGCGAGCGCAGGTGCCGGGCGTGGGCAACATTCCCGTGGCCGGGGCGCTGTTTCAGTCGCGTACGGACACGACCGTGCGCGAGGAAGTCATCATCCTGCTGACCGTGCATGTGTTGAAAGAAACGGAACGCGAGCACGACCAGTTCCTGGATCTGCTGGAAGACGTCGAGCGCATCCGCGTCGGGTCGCGCCGCGGGCTGATGGGCCTCGGCCGCGAGCGCCTCTCGCAGGCGTTCTACCAGGAGGCAGCGCGCCTTCAGGAGCGCGGCGATTACGACGGCGCGCTGCTCAATGCGCGCATGGCGCTTCACAACCAGCCGGCGATGCTCTCGGCGATGAAGCTCAAGGAGCAGATTCTGCAGCGCCGGCCGTGGGAGGCCGACGCGGCGCGAATGCGGTCGTTCGTGTGGCGGCTGGTCGACGAGGCCGACGCGCCGCCGTATGTCCCGCCGTCGGATCGGTTCCAGCGCCCGCGCGGCGCGTCCAGCGACCGGCGCGACGAGCCGCCCCCGTCGAAAGATTAACGCGCCCGCCGCCGAGTGCGCGGCGCACCCGTGGAGAATGATCCATGCAGCGATCTGTGAATACGCGCGCCGCCGTCGCGCTGGCCGCCATCGTGCTGGTTGGCGGCTGCGCGGCGCCCGGCACGCACGAATCCGCCCGCCAGGATGCGCAGAAACGCTGGGACGGCGCGCGGGCTCGGATCAAGGCCCGCCTCGCGGCCGACCACCTCGAAGCGGGCGCGTTCAACGACGCGGCGGCCGAGTTGGCCGAGGCCTCGCGGCTCGATCCGAATCCGGGCGCGTACCTGCCGCTTCAGGTTCGCCTGCTGCTCGCGCTGGGCGACGTGGACGAGGCGCGCGCCGCGCTGGAACGCGCCGAGACCGCGCAGCCGAATCCGGAGATTGACTATCTGCGCGGCATCGTTTGCCAGCAGCAGCAACGCTGGGACGATGCGCTGGCCTGCTATCTTGCCGCCGTCGAGCAGCGCCCGGCCGATCAGTCGTACACGATCGCCGCGGCGCAGGCGTGGCTTCAGCTCGGCGCGGCGGAGGAGGCGCTGCAACTGCTGGAGGCGCAGCAGGCCCGGAACGGCTGGACCGTCGGCTGCCAGGCGGCGATGGCCGAATGCCGCGAGCAACTCGGCGAGTGGAGAGCCGCCGCCGACGCGTGGCAGCGCGTCGCCGACGCCAAGGGCGAGGACCGGGACGTGACCGAGCGGCTGGCCCTGGCGCGATTCCGCGCCGGAGACTTCGCCGCCGCGCTACCGCTGGCGCGCTGGTTGTGCCGCGACGAGGCCGCAGCGGCGCCGGCCGACCGGATGCTGCTGGTCGATTGCCTGACGGAACTTGGCGAGCTGAACGAGGCGCGCGGCGCGGCGATGCGGGCGATGGAGCACGACGGCGGCCGAGCGCCGGCGCTGCTGCGCCTGGCGCGGATTTATGCGGCCGGCGGCGATGTGCAGATGGCCCTGCGCACGGCGCAGCAGGCGCTTTCCGCGCAGCCGGATGATCCCATGTCGCTGGAGCTGTCCGCGGCGCTGGCGCTGCGTTGCGGCGAGCGTTCCACGGCGACGGCGTTGGCGCGGCGGCTACGGAGCGTTTCGCGGGATGGCGTCAACGCGCTGGCGGATCGGATTCTGGGCGATTCGGCGACCGGCCCGACCGCGAGCGACGCGGCGACGGGCAAGGAAAAGGAAGCGCCGCCCGACGCTTCGCTCGAAACGAGCGGCGCCGGGCGGCGCTGATGCGCAAACTTAGGATCGCGACGCGCGGCCCGTTTCGGAGCGGACCGCATGGCGGCGCCGGATGGGCCTCAGCCCTGTTCGGGTCGAGGACAACCCGGCGCCCACCGGGCGGCGCACAGCCGCCGCGGCCAATTTAGTACTGGTTGTAGTTCTTGCCTTCGCCGGCCATCGCCGAGTTGATCAGAAACTCGCCGGTGGTCGGGTTATAGACCCAGCCCTCGCCGCCCGACGTGTCGACGGTCGGCGGCGAATTGACTCCGTCGATCAGAATGTCCTTGCTGCCCGAGTTTTCGCCGACCTGGCAGGTCGGGACGGCGACGACGTACGGCCCGAATTTGAACACGGGCGTCTTGGTCGCGTTCGTCGCGCCGCTGGCGTCGCTGAACTGCGTGAGCTGCGCGATGAACTCCGCCTTGGTCGGGCCCGGGAAGTTGTTGTTGTGCTCCGCCGCGTACAGGTGTATCGCGGTGCGCACAATCTGCAGGTTCCCGTTCACGGCCGCGTCGCCCGCGCCGCTCGTTCCGCGGCTGAGGCGCGGGATTGCGATCGCGGCCAGGATGCCGATGATCACGATGACCACCACGAGTTCCACGAGCGAAAATCCGCGTGCGTTCCCAACGTTCCGTCGCATCTGTGCGTCTCCTTGTCCGGCTGCCCGAACCGCCCGCCTGAGTCCCTCAACTACGGCGAAGCAGTCGCAGCCAGACGGCGAGAGGCTCATCGGCTCGCGCCGCGCGTCGCTTCAGAAGCGTTCGATTGCATTTGGCGCCGTGCAGGCCATCTCGCCGTGCGCCTGGGGAAAAACGCGCGATGGATCGCACTATCGGACCGCCCGACCGATCCGCGAGCGTCTGGCAGGGGGGATTGCTGCGCGTAACGCGCCGGCCAAACGACCGGTAATGGCGACCGGATGCGCGGGCGCGCGGGGGCGCGGCTACGGGCGCGGCGAGCCGGGAACGTGCGGAAGATCGAGGCGGATCGAGGCGCCGGTGCTCAGGTCGCGCAGCGCAACCGCGTCGCGCGAAATCTCCACCAGCGTCGCGCCGTCCAGCGCTTCTCCGACGCGCAGCACGCGGCCGGAGATCACCGCGACGGGCGTCGGGCCGAGCACAATCGCGTCGAGCCGGTGACGCTGTTCGTATGCCGGCGGCGGCGGCGCGGTGGTGGTTTCGGACGGCTGCGGTTGGGCCGCCTCCAGCTTCGGCGCCCACGCGCCGGACGGCGCGAACAGGTCGCGCCGTTCGCGCGCGGCGGCGGCGATCGTCGCCGCGGTCGGGCTGTTCTTCGCAAGCGAGGCGTACATCTTCTCGAGTTCGGACCAGTCGATCGGGCGAGCGCCGGGTCGCGCGGACGTCGATGCCGCCGCCGCATGGCTGGGGCCGGCGCCGCCGCCGCGCGTCAATTGATCGACGCCGTACACGCCCAGCGCCAACGCCAAGCCGCCGATCAGCAGATTTCGCCGTTTCGCGGCCGGGTTCATGCCCCGCCCCCGATCTGTGTCGTCGTTTCCGGCAGGAAATAGAGCCGCAGCGTCCAGTTCACGTTGCAGTGCGGGTCGCCGGTCTCCGCGCCGCGCCCCACGCTGAGCTGCTCGACCGACTGGCACGGATGGATCGCGGCGAGACGCTCCAGAAACGCGACCAGGTCGGTGCTCAGCGCCCGCCCGCTGAACGAAACGTCGGCGACGACGTACGCGCCCTCCGCGTGCAGCGGCTGCGGCACAACCTGCTGAATCTGAATGGCCGATTCCTCCGCGGCCGCGGTGATGCGGCCGAGCGCTTCGCCGAGCGAGGCCGGCTCCGGCGCGCTGGCGAGAAGCTCGGTGACCTGGGTCTCGTGATCGGCCAGGGCGCGCACCTCATCGTCGAGCGATCGCAGCTTTGCGCGCAGCCCCGCGTCGACCGACTCGTGCGCGACGGCCAGCCGCTGAAACGTCTGCCACGCCGAGAGCCACGGCGCGGCGACGAAGAACCATGCCGCGGCGAGCACGGCCGCGCTGAGAGCGCCGCCGATCGCGTCGATCTGCAAGCGCGCCCGGGCGTAATCGGTCCATTTCATCGCGGATCCTCCGCCGCCAGGCAGGCCAGCTCGAACACGACGGCCGGCACCCCGCCGACCGGCTGGCGCGTCGCGCGTACGAGCGACACGTCGCGCCACTCGGGCGACGCCTGCAGCCGATTCACCATCGCGAGCAGTTTTTCGTGGTCGAGCGCAGCGCCGCGGACCTGCACCGTCCGCGGCGGCGGCTTGCGCGGCGGCGGCGCCGCCGCGCCCGGCGTCTTTGCGGGCGCGCGAGTCGCCGGCTCGGGCACAACCGGCTCCGATTTCGACGACACTTCCGTCAACAGCACTTCCTCGCCGGCGGCCGCTTCGAGCGACGCCCACCAGGCCGGCCAGGGTTGCGGCCGGTGCGCGCCAGCGAACAGCTTGAGCCGGTCGAGCAGGGCGGCGCGGCGTTCGAGGCGTGCGGAAAGCTGCTGATCGACCTGCGTGGTGCGGCGCAGCGCGTCGTCGACGCGCCGTTCGAGGCCGGCGATGGCGCCGTGCGCGATGGCCAGCGCGCCGCCGCCGCAGGCCGTGATCGCGACCAGCGCCGACAACACGCCGGTCCAGGCGCGCCAGCGGCGCGCGCGGGCTCGCGCCTGGCGCAGACTGGCGGGCAGGAGATTCACGCTCGCGTACATGCGCCCTCCAGGTTCAGCAGCGCGCCGCCCAGTACGGCGGCGGCGCGGGGTTCGAGCCGGACGCCCCAGTCGGCCGCCCGCTCGCTGGTCGGATCGGCCCCGAGCACGCAACATGCGAATCCGAGCTCGTGGAGCAGCGCATCGTGAAGCCCCGGAAGGCAAGCGCCGCCGCCCGCCACGAATAGTCGCGGTGCGGCCGGTTCGCTCTCGCCGGGCGGCGTGGGCAGTTTTGCCGCGCCGCGCACGGTCGCCCGCGCCGTGCGCGGCGCGGCGGCCAGGCTGTCGGCGATGTACGCAAAGCAGCGCTCGACTTCCTTGCACAATTGTCGAACCGTGGGCGCGATCGCGTTGTGGAGCAGCTGCGAGAGCGCTCCGCCGGAGTCGCACGCGCCGAGCGGCGCCGCATCTCCGTGCATCACGCGAGCCGCCTCGCGCTCGCCGATCTGCAACTCGCTCGCGATGCGCCGCGTCGCGGTCGATGCGCACGGCGTCAGCGCGCGCACGTAGACCGGCGCCTGGCCGATCACCAGCGCCAGCGTGGAGTGCCGCTGTCCCAGATCGAGCACGCCCCACAATTCGTCCGCCGCCGGCGACCAGCCGACCTGCGCCGCGCGAGCCAGCGCGCAGGGCGCCACCTCTACCCGCTCCAGCGACAGGCCGACCTCGCGCAGCCGTTCCCACCACTCGACGATGCGGGCCGTCGGCATCGCCACGGCCATGATGTTCCACTGCGACGGCGCCTGCGGCGGCAACCGCCAGTAGCGCACTTCGACGTCCTCCGCCGCGAGCCGGCTCTGCTGCGCGACCTCCCAGCGCAGCGCCTGCTCGACCACGTCCGCCGGCTGCGCCAGCGTGGCCTCGGCCACGCGCAGCGGCAGAAAGCTGACGTCCGGCGGCCCGGCGATCAGCTCGACGGCGCGGCCGTCAAAATCGCCCTGTTCGATCAAATGCGCGAGCAGCGGGGCGTCCACCGACGTCGGTTCGCGTCCGTCCGGCTTCGCCGCGCGCGACGCGTCGGCCGACGGCGCCGCGTCCACCGCGAGAGATTCGGCGTGGAGCCGGCCGCCGCACGGCCGGCGAAACTGCACGACGCGCACGCCCGACGCGCCCGCGTCGAACGCGATCGCCGATTTGCGTGGCCAAAGTCCGCTTCGCATCGCTAGCTCCCCGTCGCGGGCGTCATCCCGCGGCGCTGGCCATGTCGAACAACGGTATGAACAGCGCCGACGCGACGATGCCGACGACGATTCCCATGATGCCCAGCAGCAGCGGCTCGGCCAGGCGCGTCACGTTTCGCAGCGCGTCGGCGTTGTCGGTGTCGAGCCAGCTCGAAACGAAATCGATGGCCTCGGTCAGGCGGCCGTTCTCCTCGCCGATGCTGATGGCCGAGACGATCACGGGCTCGACAAACGTCGCGGCGGCGAGGGCCTGCCCGACGCGGCCGCCGCCGGAGACCGAGCGCTCCACGTCGTCGACGAGGCGGCGAAACGCGCCGGCGCTGACCACGTCGCGGGATTGGCGAATGGCGTCGAGCAGCGGCACGTGCGAGTTCAGCGTGGCGGCCCAGATGCGCAGCACGCGCGCCAGCGAGAGCCGCGCGACCAGGCCGCCGATGAGCGGCGTGCGCAGCAGAACCTCGTCGAGCCGCGTGCGCAGCGCCGGCGTGCGCAGCAGCAGCACCACGCCGACGACGAAGCCCGCAGCGCCGCCGACCAGCCACGGCCAGTGCGCGGTCATGCCCTCGGAGATCGTCATCAGGATCTGGGTGGAGGCCGGCAGCGGCGAGCGCAGGCTCGCAAACAGCACCTTGAAGCGCGGAATGACGAAACCGAGCAGCACGAGAATGACGATCGTGAGCAGGACGCACAGCACGCTCGGATAAACCGTCGCGCCGACGAGCACCTTGCGCGTGCGCTCCTGCTGCTGCTGCAACTCGCCCAGCCGCGAGAAGACCTGCGGCAGTGTCGCGGTCGATTCGCCGGCCGCGATCATGGTGGCGAACACAGGCGTGAACATTCGCGGATGCGCCTGGATCGCCGCGGTCAGCGTTCCGCCCTGCTCCACGGATTCGCGGATGTCGCGCAGCCCGTCGCGAAACGCGGCCCGCGTGGATTGGCGCTCGACCGTCTCCAGCGCGGTGACCAGCGGCGCCCCCGCCTCCAGCAGCATCTTCATCTGCCGCGTGAACAGCAACAGGTCGCGGCGCGTCGCCCGGCCCGCCTGCGCCGGTTGCGGCGCCGCCGAACGGCGCGGCGCCTCGCCCGCCGGAGCGATCGAGATCGGCACGAAGCCGCGCGAGCGGATGGCGGCCGCGGCCTCCGCCGCGCTGCCGGCCTCGACAACGTCGGACTGGTTGCGGCCGTCGGATCGAATGGCGGTGTAGGCGAACTGCATCGCTGATCTCCCCGGCTCGCCGCGCTACTCAGCGGGCGAGCGACGGCTCGCGCTGCGGGGCCTCGGCCCGCGACTTTTCCTCGAATTCCGCGTGCGTGACGCGCAGCACCTCTTCGAGCGTCGAGCGGCCTTCGTCCACGAGCCGCAATCCCTCTTCGCGCAGCGGGCGCCAACCGCCGCGCCGGCCCGCCGCGCGGAGCTGTTCCTCGTCTTCGAGCGTGTGAATGGCGGCGCGAGCCTCCTCGGTCACTTCCAAAACCTCGTAGACGCCGCTCCGCCCGCGAAATCCGCTGTCGTGGCACTGCTTGCAGCCTTCGCCCTTGTAGAACACGCGATTTCGCTCGCCGAGCCAGCCGGCGTCGGCCAGCGCGGAGTCGGACGGGTAATACGACGTGCGGCAGTAAGGACAGATCGTGCGGGCCAAGCGCTGTGCGACGACGCCGTTGAACGCCGACGCGAGCAGGTACGGCTCGATGCCCATGTCGGACAGCCGGACGAACGCGCCGGGCGCGCTGTTCGTGTGCATGGTCGAGAGCACGAGGTGGCCGGTGAGCGCCGCCTGAATCGCGACGCGCGCGGTGTCCTCGTCGCGAATCTCCCCGACCATGATGACGTCGGGATCCTGGCGGAGAATGCTGCGCAGCGCGCGGGCGAAGCTCAGGCCGATCAGCTCGTTGACCTGAATCTGGTTGACGCCGTCGAGCTGGTACTCGACCGGGTCTTCGATGGTCACGATGTTCTTGTCCGGCGAATTCAGCAGGTCGAGCACGGAATAGAGCGTCGTCGTCTTGCCGCTGCCGGTCGGGCCGGTCACGAGCACGATGCCGTGGGCGCGCGAGAAGATGCGGCGGAACGCGGGAAGCTGCGCCGCGCCGACGCCGAGCTTTTCGAGCGAAAGCTGCAGGTTCGACTTGTCCAGGATGCGCAGCACGATCTTCTCGCCCAGCAGCGTCGGCATGCTGGAGACGCGCAGATCGACCTCGCGGCCCTCGGCCACGACGTGAACGCGCCCCTCCTGCGGCAGGCGCCGCTCGGCGATGTCCATCTTGCCGATCACCTTGATCCGCGACGAAATCGCCGCGTGCATGCTGTTCGGGGCCGACATCAGCTCGCGCAGGTGCCCGTCGATGCGATAGCGGATCAGCGTGGCGCGCTTGGTCGGCTCGATGTGAATGTCGCTCGCGCCGTCGCGAATCGCCGTCAATACCGCGAGGTTCACCAGGTTGATGATCGGGCTGCCGTCGACCATGCGGCCGATTTCGTGCGGCGCGTCCTCGTCGACGGTTTCGCGCTCGACCACCTTGACTTCGCTCTCGGTCAGATTGACGAGGAACGAGTCGATGTCGACGTGCTCGCCGACGTATTTCTCGCGGAATTCGGCGATGTTGTTCTCAAGCGCCAACACGGCGTTGATGCGGCAGCCGGTCAGCGCCGCGAGGCGGTCCACGGTCGGCAGCGACTGCGGCTCGGCCATCGCGACCGTCAGCGTGTCGCCGACCTTGAAAAGCGGCAGCGCCCGCAGACGGGCCGCCTCGTCCTTGTCGAGCAGGCGGGCCGCGGCCGGGTCGATCAGCCCGTGCCGAAGCAGGCACGTCCGCACGCCGAGCTGGCGCCCCAACGCGCTGAGCATCGCGGTCGGCGAGAGCAGCTTCATGTCGATGAGCAGCTCGCCGAGCCGGCGGTTGTCTCGCGACTGGGCGTCCAGCGCGCGCGTCAGGTCGCGCTCGCTGACGAGGCCTTCGGCCAGCAGCATCTGGCCCAGTTTTCCGCCGCGCTTGGCGCTCACGACTGCTTCCTTTCGCTGCTGCGACCTGCGCCCGGCGGGTTCGCCGTCGCAACGACCTGCCGCTCGCGGCTTAGCGCTTGCAGCTCCGCACCGCGTTCTCCACCGTGTCGAACGACTCGATCCGCATGAGCACGTCGGTCAGCTCCAGCGCCTCGCGGCACGTTTCGCTCAGCCGCGCCAGCTTTGGCCGGGCGCCGGCCGTGCGCTCGTCGCCGCAGAATTCGAGCAGCAGCTCGATACCCGCGCTGTCGACGTAGGGCATGTCCTGGCAATCGAGGACGACGCGGCCGGGCCGCGCCGCCGAGGCCGTTTCAAGCGTTCGCCGCACGTCCGGTATCTCTTCCAGCACGAGCGGGCCGTGCGGAACGATGACGCAGACGTTGCCGTGCGACTGGTTGTCGATTTTCATGTCCGCCTCGCGCTGCGGGCCGCCCGATCAGATGCCCTCGCCCACGTCTTCCGGCGCCGCCGTCTCCGGCTCGGGCGGATAGAGCCGCGCATACTCGAGCGCCGACTCGTTGCGAAAGCGATCGAGCGCCTTCAGGAATGCGAGGCCGGCCGCCCGGTCGATGCGCGTGCCCAGATCCTTGCGGATGATGTCGCAGGCCTGGTCCACCGTGAACGCGGCGCGGTACGAGCGCGTCGAGCTGAGCGCGTCGAAGACGTCGGCGACGTGGATGATGCGCGCCACCAGCGGCGTCTGATCTCCGGCCAGCCCCTCGGGATACCCCTTTCCGTCGGGCTGCTCGTGGTGATAAAGCACGCCGTCAAGCACGTTCTGGAAGCTCGCGATCGGCTTGAGGATGTCCCAGCCCATGCGCGGGTGCTGCTTGATGATCTCGAACTCCTCGGGCAGCAGCGCGCCGGGCTTGGTCAGGATCTCTTCCGGCACGCCGATCTTGCCCACGTCGTGCAGCAGCCCCGACCATTCGATGAATTGCAGCTCGTCTTCGCCCAGGCCCAGCTCGCGGCCGGTCAGTCGCGACAGCAGCCCGACGCGCTCCGAATGGCCGCTGGTGTACCGGTCCTTCTTGTCGATCGCGGCGACCAGGGCGCGCGTCACCTCGATCGACATCATGCGGAGCTGCTCGTGCAGCTCGGCGTTGCTGATGATCTGTCCGCCGAAGGCGAGAATCGACTCGACCAGCATCACGTCGCCGGCCTTGAACGGGCCGCGCTCGGCGGTGCGCAGCGCCACGATCAGGTCGACGCGCTGGTTCAGGCGCGTCAGAAGCCCGACCATCGCGTGCGCGCCGGCCACGTCGGCCACGATCGCGCGTTTCTGCTCGCGGGCCTGCTTCATGACCTCGGCCAGCTCGCCGCTCCGGATCGCGTCGATCGACGCCGCGCCCGCGGATTCCGCGGTCCGCACGGCGCCGTCGGCGGCCACCAGGCTGGTGCGGTCCGATTCGAGCAGCCGCGCGATGCGCCGCAGCACAACGCGCTCGATCTCCACCACGTCGGTGACGCGGGCGATCTGCTGCGTCAGTTCGTAGATGAGGTTGAGCTGCTCGTAGTTGTGAATGACTTCTTCTGCCAGGCCGGCGTTTTCCTCCGCCATCTGGCCGACGCGTTCCAGCAGCCGCGACGCGGATTCGAGCTGGCTCAGCGCGCCGCGTGCCAGCGCGTCGACCGTTCCGGCCCGCCGCGCTCCCTCGACGACAAGCAGCACGCCGCCGCGCGAATTCGGCCCGCTGGGCTGCGCCGCGACGCGATGCCCCTTGGGACAGCGCCCCTCGCGCAGGCAGCCGCCGTCGATCCGTCCCTGCGAAGCGGCCACCAGCCACGGGCAGCCGTGCGTGGCCAGATTCTCCGCGCGCCCCTCCAGGCAGCACTCGAGGCAGTGCTCGGGCACGCGCGGCCCGGCCACGCCCGGCCCCACCAGCCCGAGCGAGCGCGTGGCGCCGGCGCCGGTCGACATCCCCGCGAGGAGATCGTCGACCAGCATCTGGCCGCCGCTGTCCTGTTCGGCCGGTCTGGTCATGTGACCTGTTGCGCCTCGTTTTTGCCGCGCTCGTGGGCGAGCAGCTCGTGAATCAGGTCGGAGAGCCGCGACGGGCTGAACGGCTTGGGCAGCACGTGAACGCCCCATTCCGCCAGCCGCTCGCGGATGTCCGCGTGGTCCCAGCGATTCGTCAGCACGATGATGCCGCGCAGCACGCGCCCTTCGCCCAGCACCGTTTCCACCAGCTCCACGCCGTCCATCTCCGGCATGTTCACGTCGGAGACCAGCACGTCGGGCTTGCCGGTCCGGAACAGCTCCAGCGCCGCCAGGCCCGTGCGGGCTTCCAGCACCTCGTGACCCTGCCGCGACAGCCACAGGCTGATCACGCGCAGGATGTGCGGATCGTCTTCGGCCACCAGAATGCGACTCATGCGCTCGCCCCTCCCTGCCCCGGCGCCGCAGGCGCCGGGAGCTCAACGGTAAACGTGGCCCCCTTGCCCAGCTCGCTGTCGAGCCGGATGTCGCCGCCGTGCAGACGCGCCACTTCGCGCGCGATCGCCAGCCCCAGCCCGGAGCCGGGGATCTGCTGCACGGCCGCGCTGGGCGACCGATAGAACTTGTCGAACACGTGCGGCTGATCTTCCGGCGCGATGCCGATTCCAGTATCCGATACGGCAAGCCGCACCGTCGATTCGTCCACTTCCGCGCTTACGCGGACCTGCCCGCCTTGCGGCGTGAACTTGACCGCGTTGCCGATCAGGTTGCTCACCAGGACCGACAGCCGTTGCTTGTCGCCGCGCACTTTCGGCACCTTCGGCCCGACCTTCAGCGTCAGCTCGACGCCCTTTTCGTCCGCCCGGCCGAGGTTGTCCTGCACCATCTGGCGGACGAGCTTGACCAGATCGACCTCGCCCAGCTCGATGCGGGCCGTGCCCACTTCGAGCTGCGAGATGCTCAGGATGTCTTCGACCAGCGACGACAGCCGCCGCGTCTCGCTGACCAGCACGTTGTAGCACTCCTTGCGGGTCTGCTCGTCGTCAAAGCCGGGCTTGGTGAGCGTCTCGACGTATGCGTGAATGTTGGTCAGGGGCGTGCGCAGCTCGTGCGTCACGTGATAGAGGAAGTTGTCGCGCGCCCGCTCCGAGTCGCGCAGATAGCCGATGTCCTCGATCGTCACGAGTCCTTCGCCATCGCCGCCGCGGTCCGTCGGCGGCATCACCAGAAACCGCAGCGCGGCTTCCTGATCCGGTCCGTTCAGCCGTGTGTGGTCGATCGTCATCGCCGCCGCGCCGCCGCGGCCGGGACGCAAGGCCGCTTCCACGTCCTTCACCCCCAGCGCGTCGCCCGCGGCGCGCCCGACCAGGTCCGGCGCATTGCGGCCAAGCAGCGCGGCCGCGGCGCTGTTTACGTATCGAACGGTGCGCTCGCGATCGACCCGCACGACGCCGACCGGAAGCCGGTCGAGCACGCGGCGCAGTGTCGCGCTTTCGAACCGCTCGACCAGCGCAGCGGCGTCGGACGCCGGCGCCGCGCCGCCCGCGTGCGACTTCAGCTCGGACACGTCCGCGATCAGGCGATTCCACGACGCGGCGAGCTGGCCGAACGTGTCGCTCAGCCGCAGCGTCAGCAGCTCGCGCTCGACGCCCGCTCCATATCCTTTTAGCGCGCTCTCGACCGCTCCGACCGCCCGCAGGCGCCGGCGCATCCGCCAATAGACGAGCAGAAACGCGAGCACCGTCCCGCTGGCGACGAGAGTGCCGGCGATCGTGAGGCGTAGCAGGCCGCTGCCCAGCGCGCGGCGCTCGACCGCGACGCGGACGACGCCCGCCTCGCCGCGCAGCCGCGCTTCGCCGATGACAAGCCGATCGTCCTGCCCGTCGATTCCGCCCGCCAGCGCGACCGGGTCGCGCGAGGCGCACAGCGGCTGGGCCGCTCCCGGCGCCGCCCACGTCGCCGCGTAAACGCCCGTCGCGCCCTGAATCTGTTCCGCGCAGGCGCGAAACGCGCTCTCAGGCTCGTCGCTGGAAGCATCGATGCCGGCGGCCAGCGCGTGAGCGAGTCCGCCCGCGTAGACGGCGGTGCTGCGGCGGCGCTCGCCGCGCTCCACGTAGGCCGCGGTCGCCAGCATCGCGACCAGCCCCGCCAGCGTGACGACCACCAGCGCCGCGCCCAGCCACTCCGGAGAGGGCAGACTGCGCTCCCTCCGGCCGGGCGGCGGAGCGGCCGCCGGCGTAATGGGCGTGACAGGTGTGCTCATGGTCCGCGGTCTCCAACCCCTCGCGGCGTCGGCCCCGCCCGGTTCGGGGGCGGCGCCTGGCCAGCGCGTGTAGCTTCTGCGTGGAAATCGGCCGGCGGGCGGTGCTCGATTAGCGGCGCGGAGCGCGGCGGCCTGACGCTATCGGCCCCGCGGCCGGGCGATTTGCAGTGCCCGATAGTGAGCCCGCGGGGGGGCTGTGCTCGTGCGCCGGCGCGACGTGAACGGCGCGATCAACTGCGCTGGGAACGGATAATGTCGGTCGGCACGAATCGCGCCCCGCCGCCCGGCGCGCGATAACCGCGCCGGACGACAGCCGGGTAGAATGCGGAAATGCCCAATCGCGCCGTCGTCATCACTGTTTCGGATCGCTCGTCCAGCGGGCAGCGCGAAGACCGCAGCGGCCCGGCCATCATCGCCGAATTGCCCGCGCTCGACGCGACGCTTGTGCATCGCGAGATCGTTCCGGACGAAATCGACGCGATCCGCCGCGGCGTGCAGCAGTGGCTGGGGCGCTGCGAACTGGCGATCACGACCGGGGGCACCGGCGTGGACGCGCGCGACGTGACGCCCGACGCGCTGCGCCCGTTGATCGAGCGCGACCTGCCCGGCTTCGGCGAAGTGATGCGCATGCGCGCGTTCGACCGGATTGCCACGTCGATTCTCTCTCGCGGCGGCGCGGGCATTGCGCAGCGCACGCTGGTGATCTGGCTGCCCGGCTCTCCGCGGGCGGTGAAGGAATGCCTCGAGTGGCTCGCCCCGGCGATCCGCGAAACGTGCAAGTTCCTGCGCGGAGAAAAGCCGCACTGACGCCGCCGACGTTGCCGAGCGCCGCACCGGCGCGGGCCGGGAGCCCGATATCCATGAGCGCCGCACGAATCCTTTCGATCGGAACGGAATTGGCGCTCGGCCAGTCGGTCGACACGAACTCGGCCTGGCTCGCGCAGCAGCTTTGTCGCCGCGGCTGGCGCCCCACGCACCACGAAACCGTCGCCGATGAGCTCTCGGACATCGGCGGCGCGCTGCTGCGCGCCGCTGCCGCGGCCGGCGTCGTGCTGGTAACCGGCGGTCTGGGCCCGACCGCCGACGATCTGACGCGCCAGGCGCTGGCAGACGCGCTGGGCGAGCCGCTGGTCGAACACGCTCCGACCGTCGCTCGTCTCAACGCGTATTTCGCGGCGCGCTCCCGACCGACGCCGCCCGCAAATCTGGTGCAGGCGTTGCATCCGCCATCGGCCGAGATGCTCCCCAACTCCTGCGGCACGGCGCCGGGGCTCTTCGCGCGGCTGCGCGGCGCGGCGGTCTTCGTGCTTCCCGGCGTGCCGAGCGAGATGCGCGAGATGTTCGAGCGCGAGGTTCTGCCGCGCCTGCCCGAGTCGGGCGCCGGCGTGCTGGCCAGCCGCCGGCTGAACTGCGTCGGAATGCCCGAGTCGCAGTTGGGCGAGCGCATCGCCGACCTGATGCGGCGCGGGCGAAACCCCGAAGTCGGCACCGCGGCGGAGCATGGACAGATCGGCGTGCGCATCAATGCGGCTGCCGCCGACGCGGCCGCGGCGCAGGCGCTGCTCGACGCGGCCGAGTCGGAGTTGCGCGCCCGGCTCGGCGTGGTCGTGTTCGGGCGCGACGACGAGACGCTTGCGGGCGTAGTGGGGGCGGCGCTGCGCGCTGCGCGACAGACGCTGGCGACGGCCGAGTCGTGTACGGGCGGAATGATCGGCGCCGCTCTGACCGACGTGCCGGGCAGCAGCGAGTATTACCTGGGCGGCGTCGTCAGCTACGCGAATGAGGCCAAGCGCGAGTTGCTCGGCGTGGAGCAGAACCTGCTCGACGCGCACGGCGCGGTGAGCGAGCCTGTCGCGCGCGCGATGGCGGAAGGGGCGAAGCGCCGCTTCGCAAGCGACTACGCGATCGCCGTCACGGGCATCGCCGGGCCGGGCGGAGGGTCGGCCGAAAAGCCGGTCGGATTGGTGTTTATCGGCCTGGCCACGCCGCGGGAAACGCGCGTGCAGATGCGCCTGCTCGGGCACGACGCCTCGCGCGCCGAGATTCGTCTCCGCGCGACGAACCTGGCGCTGGACCTACTGCGTCGCGAACTGCTCGGGGGCGATGCATAGGCAAATCGCCGGCGCGAAAGGCGCGCCGGTCTACGGCTGCAACGGCGGCGTCGGGCCGGAGGGCTGGCTCGCCGGCGCCCCCGTGCGCTCCAGGAAGCGCTTGGCCTCCTCGTTGTTCGCGTCGAGCGTCAGCACGCGGCGATAGGTCTCCGACGCGGCCGCCTCGCTGCCGATGTCGCGGTAGAGCCGCGCCAGGTGCAGCACGAAGTTGACGTTTTCGGGGTCATACCGGATGGCCGCGCTGGCCAATTCGATCGCGTCGTAGAACTGCAGCGTCGTGCGCACCTCGGCCTGTCCGCGCAGCGCCTCCGACCAGCGGAACATGAGCGCGGCCGCGTCGCGCTCGCGCCCGGCGACGACCTGGTCCGTCGGAGCGCCGCGCGCGTCCGCTTCGAACAGACGACTTTTCAGTCGCGACAAAATCTGAATCTGAATGGCGTAGGCCTGGTCGATCCTCGCGACGTCGGCCTTCTTCGCGCCTTCGCGGCGCGCCGCGCTGACGCACAGTTGCAGCAGCGCGTCGGAATCGCGCAGCGCTAGCTCGAGCTGCCCGGCATCTACCTGAAGGTCGATCATCGTCGCCAGCGCGTCGATGCTCTCGCGGTTGAGATTGACGGCCTCGGCCGCCTTCGCGAGCGCCTTCGTGCGATCGCCCGCCCCGCGCAGCGCCAGCGCGAGCAGCCGCTTCACGTCGCCCGTGTCCGCCGCCGGCGCGACCTTCTCGGCGCTCTCCAGATACTTGGTCGCGTTGCGCCACGAGCGGTTGGCGACGTAGATCTTTCCCAGGCCGAAGTTGGCGCGAAAATTGCTCGGCTCCTGCCGCGTTACGTCGAGAAACAGCGTCCGCGCGTCGTCGTAGGCGTTGCCCTCGATTGCGGTCTCGCCGCCCAGCAGCTTGGCTTCGATGTTCACCGCGTCGCGCGCCAGGATCGCGTGGATCACGTCGAGCGCCCGGCCGTATTGCTTCTGCGTGCGCAGATTCCGCGCCTCTTCGAGCAACTCGGCGATCGGCCGCTCGCCCGGGGGGGCGGTCGGCGTCGCGGCCGGCGCCGAGCCCGGCGGCGCCGCGGGCGGCGCCTCGGTCTGGGCGAACGCAAGCGCGGACAGCGCGAGCAGCGTCACGAAAAACAGGGTGATTCGGCACATGCGAAACGCTCCTCGGCCCGCAGCCCGCCAATGCCCGCCCGTTTCGGCGGAGCGCCCGTCGCCCGCGGCGACTCCGTCGGCGCATGATTCATTATCGGCCATCCGGGCCGGTCGCGTAAACGGGGCGCCTGTGTCGCGCCGCTCGGCCGGCCGCGCGGGGCCGCGCCGCGGTCAGTCGCGCAGCGGAACGCCGCGCGAGTCGGTGTTGATGCCGCGCGAGAGGATGACGATTCCCTCGACGAATCCCCAGACCGCGCCGAGGGGAATGCAGAACGGCGAGGTCAGAATCGACAGGACCAGTTGCGCGATGCCGATGCCGACGTGCCCGAGGTA